>CAIXIJ010000110.1 GCA_903919455.1 uncultured Acidimicrobiaceae bacterium
CCGGGTGGTGGTGAATGGCGAAGTCGCTGTACTCGGGCGGCGCGTCGACGCTGAAGTCGACAAGGTGGAAGTGGATGGTGTGCCGCTCGGCGTGAAGGCCGGGCTGGTCTACTACCTCCTCAACAAGCCAACGGGTGTGGTGACGACGGCGAGCGACCCCCAGGGGCGCCCCACTGTGGTGGACCTGGTGCCCGAGGAACCGCGGGTGTACCCCGTGGGCCGTCTGGATGTGGGCACCGAGGGCCTGCTGCTGCTGACGAACGACGGGGATCTCGCCAATCGAATTGCCCATCCGAGCCACGGTGTGGAGAAGGAGTACCTCGCTGAGGTGGAGGGCACACCGAGTAACGGCGCGATGCGCCGTCTTCGCGACGGTGTGGAACTCGAGGATGGCATGACGGCGCCGGCGAAGGTGTCGCAGCCGAACCCAGGGATCTTGCGCATCACCATTCACGAGGGACGCAACCGGCAGGTGCGCCGGATGTGTGATGCCATCGGCCATCCGGTGCATCGCCTCATCCGTGTCCGCATCGGACCGCTGCGGGATGCCCAACTGGCCCCCGGCGAGTGGCGCGAACTGGAACAACGCGAGTTGAAGGCATTGGTCGAAGCGGTCTCGGGCGCACCCCGGCAGATACGCTGACCAACTGTGTCAGCACCACGTCGGGCGAATGTCGCGGGCCTTGGCCTCATCGGTGGCTCTATCGCGCGTGCCCTCACCGAGCGTGGCTGGCGGGTCTGCGGCGACGATCAGAATGCCGAGCGCACCACCCAAGCGCTCGACTTGGGATTCATTGCCGCTGATGGTCTCGATCCAGACGCTGAGATCACGTTTGTGGCAACTCCCGTACTCAGCCTCGTGGCCGAGGTGCAACGGGTGCTCGCCGCCACGAGCGGCTTGGTCACCGATGTCGGCAGCGTGAAGGGTGCCGTCACCGCAGCGATCAGCGACCCGCGTTTCGTGGGTGGCCACCCGATGGCTGGTAGCGAACTCGAGGGCCTGCTGGGCGCCGATGCTTCCATGTTCGAGGGCGCGGTGTGGGTGCTCACGCCCACGGCGACCACCCCTGATGCAACCTTCGCCACCGTCGCCGCGGTGGTGGCCGAACTGGGTGCCGACGTAGTGGCACTGCCCGCGGAGCGTCACGACCAGGTGGTGGCAGTGATCAGCCATGTGCCGCATCTGACGGCGGCCACACTGATGGGATTGGCGAGCGACCGAGCGGAGGAGCATGCAGCGCTGTTGCGTCTCGCCGCCGGCGGCTTTCGCGACATGACCCGCATCGCCAGCGGCCAGCCGACCATTTGGCTCGACATCTGCGCGGAGAACCGAGGCGCCATCCTGTCGGCCCTAGACGGCCTTATCGGCGGGCTCTCACAGATGCGCGCCGTGGTGGACACCGACAACCGCGATGAACTGCAGCGGCTGCTCACCAAGGCGCGCGATGCTCGCGCCAACCTTCCGGTGCGCGGCATGCAGCCGAGCGAACTGGCTGAAGTGCGTATTCCGATTCCTGACCGACCGGGATCTGCGGCCGAGGTGTTCACGCTGGCTGCCGAACTGGGTGTGAACATCGCCAGTTTCGAAGTGGTGCATAGCGTGGAGGGCAACCGTGGCGTGGCCGTGGTGCTCGTCGATGCCGGCACCGCTGAGATGTATCGCGGGGGACTGCTGGCGCGGGGTTTCCGTCCTGCAGTGCAGCGGTTGAGCTGACCCATGGACGTGTACCGCGTGGCGCCGCTGGGCGCTCCAATCGATGCCACCGTGTGGGTGCCCGGCTCGAAGAGCATTGCCAATCGGGCGTTGGTCTGCGCGGCGTTGGCCGATGGCCAGTCCGTGTTGTCCGACGTGCCGGATGGTGACGACACCGAGGCAATGCTGGACAGTCTGCGCGTGTTCGGCCTCGAAGTGGAGCGTGTCGACAGCACGGTGACCATCTGCGGCGGCCTGCAGTTCTTCCGCAAGGGACCGCTCACGCTGCCCACCCGCCTGGCCGGTACGACCAGTCGGTTCGTCACGGCGCTGGCATGTCTCGGACCGGGCCCGTACACGATCGATGGCGCAGCGCCGCTTCGACGCCGTCCGATGGCCCCGCTGCATGAGGCGTTGACGGCGATGGGTGTCACTGTGCGAGCGCTGCAGGAACCCGGTCATCTTCCGGTCACCGTGCAGGGCCCCACCGATGTGACACTCGACGAAGTGCACATTCGGGGCGACATCAGTAGTCAATACCTGACGGCGCTGATGCTGATCGCCCCGTACTTCACGAACGGGATGCGTTTCGTGCTTACCACGCCGCTGGTGTCTCGCCCGTATGTGCGCATCACTGCCGCCGTGATGGCGTCGTTCGGAGTGACCGGGGTGGAGTTGGGCGACCGCATCATCACGGTGCCGGCCGGCCGCTACGAGGCCCGGGATTACATCGTGGAGCCGGATGCGAGCTCCGCCGGCTATCCGCTCGCGGCTGCCGCCATCTGCGGTGGCACCATGCGCGTGCCTGGTCTCACCGACACCTCGATGCAGGGCGATGCGGCCTTCTGCCATGTGCTGGCACGGATGGGTTGCGAGGTGCGACAAGACGCCACCGGCACGACGGTCTCGCGCCATGGGCCGCTGCGTGGTATCGAGATCGACATGGTCGATCTGAGCGACCTAGTACCTACCCTCGCTGCTGTAGGCGCGTTCGCTGAAGGAGCTACCGACATCCATGGCGTCGGGTTCATCCGCAACAAGGAGAGCGACCGACTCACCGACCTCTGCGTGGAGTTGCGCCGAGCGGGTATCGATGCCACCGACAACCGCGATGGGCTGGTGGTGCGGCAGAGTCGCCCGCACACAGCCACGTTGGGCACACATCACGATCACCGTCTCGCCATGGCGTTCGCGCTGGTAGGGCTTGGAGCCAGCGGCATCATCGTGGAGGATCCCGATGTGGTGAGCAAGAGTTGGCCAGACTTCTGGTCGATGATCGAGGGTCTGCGGTGAACGCGCGAGTCGACGCACAGCCCGATGTGGCAGCGTTCGATGTCGACGGCACGTTGACAGTGCGCGATTGCGTGCGTCCGTTCCTGCTCCGCGTGGGTGGATGGAAGGGCGTCACTGCGGCACTCGCCCGTAAGCCCGCTGCATCCGTCGGAGCCGCGCTGCACCGCGACCGAGACCGCTTCAAGGAAGTGCTCGTCGGGGGAGTGCTGCGTGGCCGCAAGGTGGCCCAGGTGGAAGCGCTGGGCGAGGAGTTCGCCGACCATGTGGTTGCCGACTGGTTGCGTGCCGACACCATCGCCCGACTTCGTTGGCATCAGCGGATGGGGCACCGCATCGTCCTGGTCTCCGCATCCCTCAGTCCGTACTTGCGACCGGTTGGGCGCCACCTCGGTGTGGACGCCGTGCTCTGTGCCGAGCCACTGCGCGAGGGCGACCACTTCGGCGATGGTCTGCAGGGCGCAAACTGCCGCGCTGCGGAGAAGGTTCGCCGTCTGGAGGCATGGCTGGAAGAACGGCAACTCTCCAATTCCACGCTGTGGGCGTATGGGGACAGCAACGGCGACCGAGAATTGCTGGAGCGCGCTGATCACCCGTTGCTCGTGAAGGGCACCACCGTCTCGGCGGTGCCTGCAGGGTTTGTCGCATGATCAACGGGCTGATTCGCGAGGCTCGACCCAAGCAATGGGCGAAGAACCTGCTGGTCTTTGCCGCGCCAGGTGCGGCTGGCGAACTCAGCAACTGGCCGAGCCTGTGGCGTGCCGTGGCTGCGTTCGTGGCGTTCTGCATGGTCAGCAGCGGCACCTACTACTGGAACGACATCCACGACGTCGACGCGGATCGCCATCACCCCAAGAAACGGAGTCGGCCGATCGCGGCTGGCATTGTGCCGATCGGGGTGGCCAAGGTGGTGGGGACCGCCTTGCTGCTCGGCGGAGTCGGACTGTCTTTTGCCATCACATGGAAGCTCGCGGTCGTCACCGCTGGCTATGCGGTACTCACCACCTCGTACAGCACCGTGCTCAAGCATGTTGCCGTAGTGGACCTGGTGGCGGTCGCCACCGGCTTCGTGCTCCGCGCCATCGGCGGTGCGGTGGCCACCGACGTGCGAATGAGTTCCTGGTTCGTGCTCGTGACCTCGTTCGGCTCGCTGTTCATCGTCACGGGCAAGCGCTACGCGGAACTGCGCGAGTACGGCGATCATGCCGGTGCTGCGCGTTCGTCGCTCGACGACTACACGCTGGGATTTCTCCGGATCGTGCTCTCGGTGGGAGTCGGTGCCACCTTGCTGAGCTACTGCATCTGGGCATTCGAGACGAAAGAAGTGAGTGGTTCCAACGGGCCCTTCTACGAACTTTCGATCATCCCGATGGCGACGGCGTTGCTGCGCTACACACTGATCCTCGAACAGGGTCATGGCGCTGCACCGGAGGAGATCTTCCTTGCGGACCGCACTCTTCAGGTGCTGGGGGCGTTGTGGATTCTGGTGTTCGGACTGGGGGTCTACGTAGGGTGAGGGGAATGCGGTCATTCGAAGAAGCGTTCGCGCAGGTGAGCGGCGTACAGGGGTGGATGAGCCCGGATCAGGCCGAGCGTCTGTATCGGGCAGCGGCGGGAACCCGTGCCGGCGACCAGATCGTGGAGATCGGTAGCTTCCAGGGACGGAGCACCATCGTGATGGCCAGTGCGGCGCCGCCGGAGGTGCCGGTGATCGCCATCGATCCGCATGCCGGTAACGATCGCGGGCCTCAGGAGATCGAAGGATTCGCAGCGGAAGCAGAAAGCGATCACGAGATCTTCACTCGCAACCTGGCCGAAGCAGGTGTGGCCGAGCATGTCCGGCACGTGCGGGCATTCAGCGATGCTGCCCACACGCTGGTGAGCGGCGACATTTCGGTGCTCTACATCGACGGCGCCCATCGCTATTCGCCGGCGCGCAACGACATTCGCGACTGGGGTGCCCGGGTGGCCCCCGGCGGCACGATGTTGATTCACGACTCGTTCTCCTCAGTGGGCGTCACCTTGGCCATCGCTCGGCAACTGGTGGTGGGCACCCGTTTCCGGTACGTCGGTCGCGCTCGTTCGCTCACCGAGTTCCGTGCAGATCTTGATGGCACCTTCAAGAGCGGAGCCGTCAACGCCCTCAAGCTCGCTGCGCAGTTGCCGTGGTTCGCCAAGAACCTGCTGATCAAGGTCTTGATCACGGTGAAGCTCGGTGGCGATCGGGAATGGCCATACTGACCGGCGTGTCGATGCAGAACCGTCGCCCGCTCACCGGATGGGGCCGCACTAACGCCACCGTGGCCGAGGTGATCGAGGTGCCCAACCATGAGGTCGCCGCCGCCGTAAAGGAGGCGGGGCCTCGAGGCGCGCTCGTGCGCGGGTTGGGACGCAGCTATGGCGACGCCGCGCAGAATGCCGGTGGGCTGGTGCTGCGCCTCCTCGGGTCTGCGCATCAGGCAGTGCTCGACCCTTCGTTGGCCACCGTCACCGTGCCGGCTGGTGTGAATCTGGATGAACTGCTGCGGGTGCTCGTGCCGCGTGGCTTCTTCGTGCCGGTCACGCCCGGCACCCGGTTCGTCACCATCGGCGGGGCGATAGCCAGCGACATCCATGGCAAAAATCATCACGTGGAGGGCTCGTTCGGCAATCACGTGCGAGCGCTCACGCTGTTGCTTGCAGATGGTTCCACCGTGGTGATCGGGCCCCAGCAGCAGCCTGAGTTGTTCTGGGCCACGATCGGCGGCATGGGCCTCACGGGCGTGATCCTCGACGCCACTGTGGGGCTGCTGCCCATCGAGACCAGTCGCATGTCGGTTGATACGACCCGCATCCCCGATCTCGACGCTCTGTTCTCCGCGATGAGCGACGGCGACGACGACTTTCGCTACAGCGTGGCCTGGATCGACCCCCAGGCGAAAGGACGTCATCTCGGCCGCAGCGTGCTGGGCCGCGGCGACCACGCCCGCCTCGACCAATTGGGCCCGAAGGAACTGCTCTCGCCATTGGCGTATGGCCCCAAGCAGCTGGCCTCGGTGCCGCCGTTGGTGCCGCCGATGGGTGTGATCAACCACGCAACGGTGGCCGCGTTCAACGAGGTGTGGTACCGAAAGGCCCCACTGCATCGTGAGGGAGAGCTGAAAGGCATCGCCGGGTTCTTCCACCCGCTCGACATGGTGTCGAGGTGGAACCGCGTGTACGGCTCGAGCGGCATGGTGCAGTATCAGTTCGTCGTGCCGTTCGGTGAGGAGGAAGCGATGCGAACCGTCATCGAACGACTCTCGGTGAGCGGCGCAGCGAGCTTCCTCGCCGTGCTGAAGCGTTTCGGTGCAGGTAACGATTCGCCGCTGAGCTTTCCCGCGCCGGGATGGACGCTGGCGCTGGATGTTCCCGGCTCCGCTCGCGGTCTGGCCGATCTACTCCACGGTCTCGATCGACTGGTGCTCGACGCCGGTGGCCGCCACTATTTCGCCAAGGACGGTCGCACCACTGCGGCGGCCATTCGACAGGGCTATCCCCGCCTCGAGGAATGGAAGGCCGTACGCGATTCGGTCGATCCTGAACATGTGTGGCAGAGCGATCTGTCGCGCCGCCTCGGCCTCACCGACTGACCACGAAGGACACCATGGACAACGCACTTGGCGAACCCCAGACCATCCTGCTGCTGGGTGGAACCAGCGATATCGGATTGGCCATCGTGCGGGAGGTGCTCAGCCCCGGTGCTCGCACCGTGGTGCTCGCCTGTCGCAATGTGGAGAAGGGCGAACTGGCCGCTGCAGGTTTGCGGCACGGTGGGCTCGCTGTGCATGTCGTGCACTTCAACGGCTCCGACACTGCGAGTCACGAGCAGGTGATTGCCGATGTCGTGGCGCAGCATGGCGACATCGACCTCGCCATTCTTGCGTTTGCTCAGTTGGGTGATGGTGCGGTCACATCAAAGGACGTGCAGGCTGCGTCGGAGATCGCCCACGTGAACTTCACCGGCACCGTCAGCGCCACGATTGCAGTGGCGAATCGCATGCGCGGCCAGGGGCACGGGGCCATCGTGATGCTCAGCAGCGTGGCGGGCGAGCGCGTTCGGGCGGCCAACCCGGTGTACGGCGGCACCAAAGCTGGTATCGACGGCTTCGCTCAGGGCCTGGGCGACGCGCTTGCTGCCGATGGCGTCCACATGATGGTGGTGCGGCCTGGCTTCGTGCATTCGGCCATGACGCAGGGTTTGAAGGCGGCGCCGTTCTCGACGACGCCCGAACAGGTGGCCGCCGTGACAGCGAAGGGTCTGCGCGCCGGCCGCCGCACCGTGTGGGCTCCCGGCATTCTGCGGTATGTGTTCTCTGCTCTTCGCCACGTTCCGGGTCCGGTGTGGCGTCGATTGCCCCTCGGCTGAAGTTCAGCCTGCTGCCGCCCGCTTCTTGAGTTCGGCATCGAAGTCGGCGCGTCGCTGTGCGCCGAGCCCGATGCCAGCGGGGCTCACCCCGTCGCCCTTGTCGCAGCGGTGATAGAGCAGTACCAACGCATCGAGATAGTTGCCGACCTGGCAGAAATGATCGGCCACCACCTGGTTGGGTGCGTCGCTGCCGAACGTGCTGGATGCGTTCGGTTCGTACCACCCGGTCCAGAAGTTGGTGAGGATCAACCAGTCGGCCGTGGCCACATCGTCGGCCAGACGCGACCCTTCCCGGTCGGCCAGGCCCGGGTCCATCTCGATGTAGTACGTGGCGGGCGCCAGGTCGGGGAACAGGTAGTAGAAGACCACATCGCTGTAGATGGTGCGACTGAGATCTGCGGGGCCCACGAGCAGACGTTCGCCTGGCTTCATACCTGCTGCGAGGTCGTTGATGGCGGCTTGGCTGGCGGTTTGCAGCGCAGCATTACCGAAGTAGAAGTTGCGATCGTTGCGTGACACTTCGAAACCACCGGGTTTGTTGCCCACGGAGACGCGACTCTGGAGCAGGTAGTACCGGTAGGTGAAGAACGGGCAGATCACGAACATCACCAGGCCCACGACGGCACCGGCAACCAATGGGGCGTGGCGGGTGACGATGGACCGATTCGGTTGTCCTTCTCCGGGGCGCAGCGAAAGCAGTTCGACCACCACGCAGGGCAACAGCGCGAACGAAACGCACGACCCCCAAGCCAGGTGAGTGCTGTCGGGCCGCTGTAGCGCTTGGGGCAGCATGCCGAGGCCGAACAGCGCGCCACCCATGAGCACGGTGAGGTGGGTGGTCCATCCGTGACGACGAGCGAGGCGCCAGACCAAGATGGGCAGCGCAATGGCGACCGCGATGACGACCCAGAACCAGAAGAACAGTTGGTGGTTGGCCGACAGGGCCGGGAACTTCCACCACGGGGCATCGGCCGGGCCCTCCGCCACAGCCTGCAACGCGCCGTCGATCTGGCTGAAGCTCGGGGGGCGGGGAAGTTCGCGACCGGGGCGCAGGTGCAGCACAGGGTCGAGGAACATTCCCTGGAAGCTGGGGCCGACGCCAGCCATGGCGAGATGCACCGCTGTGGGAACCAGTCCCACAGCGAGGCCGATGCCAAGTGGCCGCCACACTCGGTTGCCAAGGCGCCGGTGACGAAGCAACAGCCAGGTGTGCACGATGCCGAGTGCCAGGGCGAGGTCGGGTCGGTAGCCCAGGGCGCAGCCGACGAGGACACCCGTGGCAACCAGCGCAACAGTGCGTGAGCGGCCTTCGGCGTGCAAGGCGCGCACGCCGAAGACCACGCTCCACAGGCCCAGAGCGATGCCGCCCTCCCACGCCAGCGCTGAGAGGCCGATGGGGGTGAGCACCAGCATGGTGACAGTGACTGCCGTGATCACCGCAGTGCGATGGCCCCAGGCTCTCGCCAGGGCGTACAGGGCGAAGATGATGCCGACGTGCTGCAGCAAGCCGAACACCCGTTGCGCCTCCAGCGTGTAGCCGAAGACCGTGTACCAGGCCGCTAGCACATGAATGGAGAAGGGGCCGTAGAGATGGAGATAGTCCACGTTGGGCACGTCGCCGGCGAGCAGACGCTTGGGGAAGACCAGCATGAAGCCTTCCTCCATGCTGCTGCCGGTGGCGATGAACAGACCGCGCAAGGGAATGGCTACGACGCCGAGCACCATGGCGATGGACAGCGCTCCGCGAGTGGACCACCGCAGTCGCAGCGCCCCGCCGAGTACGAAGGGCTGGTCTGCGTTGACGGCGATCACGGACGGCGATGCTAGTGACCCTTGTGACGTTCGGTAGCGTTCGTGCGCGATGCCGACGTCGCCCGACCGATCGATCCCCGAACTCGCGAGCGAGATGATCGCCGCTGGTTGCCGCAGGGTGCACGTGTTGGCGTGGCGCGACCTCGACGATTCGGACGCCGGGGGTTCGGAGGTACACGCCGACCACTTCATGCGGCGTTGGGCCGACGCCGGCCTAGAGGTGACCCACCGAACGTCGTTCGCGAAAGGTCTTCCCAAGGAGGCTCACCGCAACGGCTATCGCGTGATCCGTAAGGGCGGCCGCGAGACGGTGTTCCCGCGTGTGATCGCCGCCGAAGCACTGCACCCGGGCCGGTACGACGCAATGGTGGAGGTGTGGAATGGTGTGCCGTGGTTCAGCCCGGTGTGGTGCCACAAGCCGCGCATCACGTTCCTCCACCACGTGCACGGCCCGATGTGGGACCAGATGCTGCCGGGGCCGTTGGCCTCATTCGGTCGGGCACTGGAGGCCCGCCTCGCACCGCCGTTCTATCGGCGCACGCGCATGGTGACGCCCAGCGAGGCGACCCGCGATGAACTGCTGGAACTGGGCTTTCGGCCCGAGCGCGTGGTGGCCGTGAACAACGGGGTGGAGGAGATGTTCCACCCCGGGGGTGAGAAGACTGCAGCGCCCACAGTGGTAGGAGTAGGGCGGCTTGCGCCAGTGAAGCGGCAGGATCAGTTGATCGAGCAGGCAGTGATTGCGAAGCGCCGAGTGCCCGACCTGCAACTGATCCTCGTGGGCGAGGGCCCACTGCGGCCAGTGCTCGAGGCACACGTTGCGCATCACCACGCGCAGGACTGGATACACCTGGCCGGTCGGTTGTCGCACGAGGAACTCATCGCCCTGTATCAGCGGGCATGGCTGGTGGCGAGCGCCTCGCTCGCTGAGGGATGGGGTCTCACCCTCACCGAAGCAGCGGCATGCGGCACCGCGTGCGTGGCTACCGACATCAACGGCCACAGGAGCAGCGTGGTGGCCGACGAAACCGGTGTGCTGGCGCCGTTGGAGTTACTCGGCGACACGATGGCCGACGTACTGCTGGACCGCGGCCGACGCGACACGCTGTCGGCAGCCGCACTGGCTCGGGCGAACACACTCACGTGGGAGGCATCAGCGACGGGCGTGCTGCGCGAGTTGCACGCCCAGGTGATGGCTCGTCACCGCTGATGCAGCGCTAGCCGGTCGGTGCGTAGCGGGTCAGCCGGGAAGGATGCGGGTGGCGGTCTTGAGTACCTTCAAGGCGCCCTGCTTGGCGATCGTGCGGTGGTGGCTCTTGCCGGCATCCGCGGTGGAAGCGCGGTTGACGAGGAACCAGTCGTAGCTATCGGCCAGCGCTTCGGCGTTGGAGTACTTCGGCTGCCAGCCGAGGGCGTCCTTCACGTGCTGGATGTCGAACCACAGCGACTTGCTGTACATCAACCAGTGGTAGGGGGCGAACGGGGCCAGGTGCAGGCCCGCAGCGGCCTTCATGCCCAGCGCAGCGGGCCCGGCGGGCAGTGAGCGCACCTTTGATCCGGTGCCGGCATGGGCACACAGTGCCTCGAGTGACTCGCGCATGGTGCCGAAGCGATCGGTACCTGCGTTGAACACTGCAGGACCGGGGGTGTCGCCAGCGAGCAGACACACCTCGGCGAGATCGTCTGCGTGGACGAACTGGTAGCGGTTCGAGCCGTCGCCCAGCACGAAGACGTCGGCGCCATCGGCGATCCATTCGAACAGGATGCCGAAGATGCCGAGACGGCCGTGACCGAGGATGGTGCGGGGCCGCACGATCGAGACGTCGAGGCCGTCCTTCACCGCATCCAGGCATGCCCACTCTGCGGCGAGCTTGGCGTGGCCGTATTCCTCGGCGGGGGAGGGCACGGTGGACGGCAGCACCGGATTGCTGCGCGGCACACCGAACACGGCGCTGGAAGACGTGTGCACCACCTTGCGCACGCCGGCGCGTCGGCTGGCGGCGAGCAGCAGTGCGGTGCCATCTACGTTCACGGTGCGGAGCAGTTCGTGATCCTTGGCCAGCGGTACCTGCGCGACGTTGTTGAACACGATGTCGACGCCATCGACGGCGCGGGCCACGGTGGCAGCGTCGCGCACATCACCCTGCACGATCTCCACGTCGCTGGGGCGGTCGTCGACGTCGTTGAGGTCCAGCACGCGCACCTGGTGGCCGGCGGCCACGAGACGGTGGACGAGCAGCGAGCCGAAGTAGCCGCTGCCGCCGGTGACGAGGCTGACCGTCACAGCTCCAGCCCGTTCTCCAGGCACCAGCGGATGCTGCGGCGCATGCCGTCGTACAGTTCGAAGCGCGGTTGATAGCCGAGCTCAGCGGTAGAGCGACTGATGTCGCACGCGATGGTGTGGCCCATCTCTCCGAGCACGTGCAGCTGCTGCTGGTAGACGCCAACGGCCTGCAGCATCCGGTCGCCGGTCTCGGCGATACGAGCGGCCAGCACCGGCAGGCGCGTGCTGGGGGGCTTCACGCTGAGTCCTTCGTCGACCAGAGCCCGTCCGACGGTCTCCACGATTTCGGTGACGGTGTAGGCCCGGCTGTCGGCGATCCAGTAGCCCTTGCCCTTCGCTGCGGGTGTGAGTTCGGCGGCGAGCACACCATCGACCAGGTTCTCGACGTAGACCATGGAACGGCGCTGGTCGCCCTTGCCGATGACCGGGAACTTGCCGGCGCGCACCATGCGGAAGAACGTGGTCTGGCGTGGCGGCTGGAAGGGCCCGTAGAACCATGGCGGCCGCACGATGGCGGTGTCGAGGCCCGCCGCCGCTGCCTCGGTGACGGCAATCTCGGCGAGCATCTTGCTCTTGCCGTAGCCGAGGTACGGGTTGAAGGGTTCGTCGGGCCGAAACGTGTCGGAGTGATCCGGGTTCGTGCCGAACGGACTGTTCGACGACACGTGCACCAGTCGCCGAACACCGGCGTCGAGCGCGGCTTCGGTGAGGTGGCGGGTGCCGTTGGTGTTCACCTCGGTGAATTGGCGGACCGACTTCGGGTGGATGATCCCGGCGGTGTGCAGCACGTCGGCGTCGGCGCCAACCTGGAACAGCAGGCGGCGAGACGTGTCGGCGCGGCTGATATCGCCGATGATGATGTCGACCCCACTGCGCTCGCCAACAAAGGTCTGGAGCGCCGCAGCATCGGCAGTGCTGTGAGCGAGCAGACGAAGGTGCGCGCGGTCGGGGTCGGCCAGCAGCCGGTGGACCAGCGCCCGCCCGAGCCAGCCGTTCGCGCCAGTGACCACTGTGGTGGTCGGTGCAATCCAGCGATCAGACACGGGTTCCTCCAGTTGCGACGAAGCGTCGGGCATTGCGGATGGCGAAGGCCATCACGGACGCCTGCGGGTTCACCCCAGGCGCGGTGGGCAGCAGCGAAGCGTCGTTGACGTAGATGTTGCGTTGACCGTGCACGCGGCCGAACGAGTCGGCACCACAGGTCTCGGTGACCTCGCCCATCGGCACGGTACTGCACAGGTGGACCGTCATCACGGTGGCCTTGGAGGCGCGGAAAGCCTGCTGCATGGTGGCCACGTCGCGGCGATTCCGAACCGAGGGGGCGCCCTTGAAAGAGGGGAACACTTCTTCGGCTTCAGCCTCGAGCATCAACAGGGTGAGGCGAGCGAGTCCGCTTCGAAGGAGTTCTCGATCGCGGTGGGTGAGCCGGTAGGTGACAATCGGGTCCTTCATGTGCGGCACCGAAGTGACCCGTCCGCGCCCCTCGCTGGTAATGGCGGCATAGTAGACGCTCATCCGTTCCCAGTCGGTGACGGCACGGCGAAAGGTGGCCCACTGATCGAGCAGGCTCAGCGCAATGAGACCGGGATTGCTGGCCGAACCACCGAACGACAGGTGCGGAGCGAACTCCTTCACCTGATGCACCGGCACGTCGTCGGGCACGTTGACAGCATCGGCGAACCTGGCTGCCAACTTCACCGTGGGATGCACCGCCAGCGTGCGCCCGATGTGGCCGTGAATGCCCGATCGTTGCAGCAGTGCTGGCGACTGGATGGCGCCACCACAGACGAACACATGCTTGAAGGTGATGCGCCCGGGCGACCCGTCGGCGAGCGTGGTGACAGCAGCGGCGGCAGTGCCGTTGCGCACTTCGAGGTGATCGACACGGCACCCGACGGCAAGGCGGGCGCCTGCCGCCATGGCTCGGGGAAGGTACGTCCGCGTCATCGATTGGCGCTCGCCCTTGGTGGCGTCGTCGCCGTGCGGATAGGTCATCCAGCGAGGGACCTCACCGTGCTGCCAGCCGAGCGAAGCGGCGCCGCTGCGGAGGATCTCGCTGGGTGCGCTGTGGGGGCCCGGCACGTTGCGGACGTTGATCGCGGTCTCGACTTCGTCGGCGATCGAGAGCAGTTCGTGTGGATCGAAGTCGCGAATCGCGAACTCCCGCTGCCAGCGTTCCAGCAGTTCGCCGGGCGGCCGCCAGTAGAGCCCGCTGTTCACTTCGGTCCCGCCACCAGCGCAGCGACCTTCGGTGTAGGCGATTGACGGCATACCGAGGGCCACGGTGACGCCGCCTGCCCGATACTGCTGTTCCATCTGGTCGAGGGAGAACGGCACAACGGCGCCTTGCTCGACCCATTTGCCCTCTTCGACCATCAGTACGTCCATGCCGGCCTCGGCGAGCACGGTGGCGGTGGTGGCACCGCCGGCGCCACTTCCGATGATGAGGATTTCGGCGTCCATGTTGGCGGTGGCCTGCTGCGCGCTCATGCCGCAACTCCGCCGGTTTCACTGCCATCGGGTGTGGTGGTGGGCCAGTGCTCCCACACGTACGCAAAGCTCAGCGAGCGCATCAGGCGCGGATACTCGGCGACGAACGGCAATGGCAGCCGCATGATGATCTTGGCAACGCCCCAGCCCCCAGGAACGGAGAGGAGGAGCCGAAACACCGAGCCGATGGCCAGCACCCCGAAGCGGGTGAAGCTGGGCAGTGTGTCGACCCGATGGGCGACAAAGGTGGCCACTTCGCGTCGGCGCTCGGGCAACAGACGGGGGAGGTCGTCAATGAGCAGCCGTTCGGCGAACGGACCGACGAGGGGGAACGCGGGCACCTGGGACACGGACGACGGCATGAGCAACGGCATCGTAGCGTTAGCATTCCGCGTCGTGCTGGAACGCCTCCGCCGCTGGCGGCCCGATGTGGTGGTGACTGCGGTGTGGGCTGTCGCTGTGCTGCCCGTGCTGGTGGCAGCGGCTCGAGCCATTGCGCAGCATTGGCGCCCCATCGGCGACAACGCCTTGGTGGCACTTCGTGCTCACGACGTGTTCACCTCGCATCAGCCGCTCCTCGGTACCTGGAGCTCGGCATCGCTGGAGGCGGGCAAGGATCTCAACCACCCTGGACCGCTGCTGTTCGAATCGGTGGCCCTGCCGGTGAAGTTGTTCGGCAGCAACCTCGGACTGGTGATCGGGGTGGCAGCCGTGAACATCCTGGCCATCACCACCATCGCAGTCTTTGCGTTCCGGCGGGCGGGCCGTCTCGGTGCCGTGCTGTTACTGCTCGGAGCTGTGTACATGGAGTTCGTGATGGGCAGCGAGTTGCTGTTCGATCCGTGGAACCCCCACATTCTGATCCTCGCCTGTCTGGCGATGCTCACCTGCGCATGGGGGGTGGCGGCGGGAGATTCCTGGGCGCTACCGGTGTATCTGGCGCTTGGTTCGTATTGCGTGCAGACCCACTTGGGCTACTCGTATCTCGTGCCCGGTCTGCTGTTGGCCGCGTTGGCGTTTCGCTTGGTGGGGCGTCGCGAGGTGACGAAGCGCGAATGGTGGTGCAGCGCCGGCGTGCTTGCGGTGCTCTGGGCGCAGCCACTGGTGGAGCAGTTCTTCGGCGAAGGCGAAGGCAACCTGTCCCGAGTGCTGGGCGCGCGGGGATCCGACGGGTTGAAGATCGGCCCGTCGCTTGGCATGCGCCTGTTCGCTTCGGTGGTCACCCGTCCGCCGTGGACCGCTCGTGCAGGGTTCACCGAGGCGTTACCGTTCACGGGCTACGAGAGCCCTGGGGTGTTGAAGCCTCTTGCGGTGATGGGCGGCACCGAGGCTGTGCTGCGCCTGTTGGCGGCCGTGGTGGTGATCGGGGTTGCGCTGTACATCGCTCGCCGACGTCGCGACACGCCTGGGCTGCTGATGGTGGCAACGGCAGTTGCGGCGTTGACGGTGGCGTTGGCCTCGATGGTGATCATGCCCGTTGGCCCCATCGGGTTGACGGCGCACCAAATGCGCTGGCTGTGGCCCATCAGCGTGTTCGCACTCTGCAGCGTGGTGCTGGTGGTCGTGCGGAGTGTGGCTCCCGAGGTGCCTGCGGTATGGGCCGGTGCGGCATTCGCTGGTTCGGTGGCAGTACTGACGCTGCCCGCCTATGTGCAGCCTGCCGGCCCCAGTGCTCGGCGCGACCTGATACCGGTGGTGGCAGCGCTGCAGGACCAGATGGGCCCCTTGGAGGGCATCGGCACGGTGTGGCTGGACACCACGCGCACCCCGGCTTTCGACAACTTCGATGCGGCGGTGATGTTGGAGCTGCAACGTCGCAACGTGCCGTTCGTGGTGGACGAGCCAGGGTTGGTGCGCCAGGTGGGCAACGACCGTCGCCTGGCAGGCAACGCCGACGTGCAGCTGTATCTGGTGCGTGGGCGTGAGGTGCTGCATCCGCCGGAGGGAACCGACCGCGTTGCCATCGCCGTGTCCATGAGCAATGACGAGTTCGCCGAGCTCACCGATTTGGATCTGTTGGCCGTCGATGGCGCCGGAATGACCGCGGATGAACAGGCTCGCTACGACGAGTTGCTCGCCAAGGCCGACGTCGGCTCGGTGGCCGTGGTGATCAGCCCGATTTCCTGAATCGGGTGCGTTCGACGCCGGTGGGTGTGGCGCGTCGTCGGAACACCCAGCTTCGCAACAACGTGAAGCGCACGAGCGCCATCACGCCCCACACGCCGATGAGGGCCAGCACCTCGACGAACAGGCTGCCGTCGTTGGCCACTACGACGG
Organism: uncultured Acidimicrobiaceae bacterium; assembly: GCA_903919455.1. GTDB lineage: Bacteria > Actinomycetota > Acidimicrobiia > Acidimicrobiales > Ilumatobacteraceae > UBA668. The sequence continues at coordinate 16,234 of CAIXIJ010000110.1, forward strand.
CCAGCGCACCCGTACTGAGTGCCAGGCCGACCGCCCAGACCGCGGCTGCTCCGACGTACTGGTGCCCGCGGTCGCTGCGGCCACGATGGCCGAAGGTGTAACGACGATTCGCCCACACATTGATCACCGACGTGATGGTGAAGGCCACGACGTTGGCCCAGATGGTGCCCAGAGGCTCTCGTAGCAACAGGAAGAGCGCCAGACACGCCACGGTGCTGAACACGCCCACGAACGCAAAACCCACCAGGTGGCGGCCGAAGTCGTCCTCGATGCGCTCTCGCGCAAGTGGCCCGAGTGGCGCCTGCTTCTGGCCGGCTGCGAACGCGCGGAACATTCGGGCCATGCCCTTGATGTCCTGACGCACGGTGGAGCGGATGTGCACGCGGGTGTCGGGGTCGTCGATCCAGTCGACGGGCACTTCATGGACGCGTAAGCCGTTGTGCTCTGCGAGCAGCAGCAGTTCAGTATCGAAGAACCATTCGTTGTCGTCCACCATCGGGAGGAGCACTCCGGCGATGTCGCGTCGGATGGCCTTGAAACCACACTGGGCATCACGGAAACGGTTCAGGAACACGGTGCGCAACATGCGGTTGTAGGTGCGACTGATGAACTCTCGCTGCGGGCCGCGAGCCACCGCGGCGCCGGGGGCGAGTCGCGAACCGATGGCGAGATCGCTGTGGCCGGACAGCAGGGGTGCCACGAGCGGGAGGAGGGCGGACAGGCCGGTGCTGAGGTCCACATCCATGTATGCGACCACTTCGGCATTGCTGGCAAGCCAAGCCGCCTTCAACGCGCGCCCACGGCCTTTGCGTTCCAGATGCATGAACTGCACGCCCGGAAATGTGGCTATCAGCTCGTTGGCAACGGCGGCCGTTCGATCGGTGCTGGCGTTGTCGACGATGGTGATCCGCCAACTCAGGGGGAAGTGCTGGGTGAGGTAGGCGTGGAGGCGAGCGATGCTCGTAGGCAGGACGTGTTCCTCGTTGTACACGGGCACGACGACGTCGACGGTGGGGGCGGGTTGGCTCGGCATCCGGTCCGCAGCGTAGTCAGCCGCTAGCCTCGCGGCCCGTGCGCACGCTCGTGGTTCTGCCCACCTACAACGAAGCCGACAACATCGCCGACTTCCTCGCTGCGGTGCGTGGCGCTGCGCCGAACGCCAACATCTTGGTGGTCGACGACAACAGTCCGGATGGCACCGGTGCCATCGCCGAACAGTCGGCTGCATCCTTGGGCAACATCGCGGTGCTGCACCGCGCTGGCAAGGCGGGGCTCGGTGCGGCCTATCGACATGGCTTCGCTGTGGCGTTCGAGGAGGGGTACGACGTCATCGTCTCGATGGACAGCGACTTCTCTCACGACCCGATGGTGATACCCGCGATGGTGACGTTGATCGAGGGTGGCGCCGACGTGGTGGTGGGCTCTCGGTACGTTCCCGGTGGCGGCACGGTGAACTGGCCGATTCATCGTCGCCTTCTGTCGCGATGGGGCAACCGGTACACCGGGTTCGTCCTGCGAATGAAGGTGCGTGATTGCACGAGTGGTTTTCGCGCCTACCGGGCGTCGTCGCTGAAGGCGGCCGATCCGGGGTCCACGACAGCGGAGGGCTACTCCTTCCTCACCGAACTGGTGCGCAAGATGTCTCGCAACGGGGCCGTGGTGGTGGAGACCCCGATCATGTTCCGAGATCGCGAGAAGGGCGTCTCGAAGATGTCGGGTCGCATCGTGGTGGAGTCCATGGTGCGGGTGACGGGCTGGGGTGTGCGCGACCTGTTCAACCGGCAGTCGTCGTGAAGTGGCGGGCCTGGCAGATCGGCCTGCTGTCGGCCGTGGTGGTCGGGCTGCCGTTGCTGATAGCCGCTGTCGTCCTTCATGGCCGCCACTACTCGCCGGTCCTCGACCTGGCGATGACGGAGTTCCGAGTTCGTGACGTAGGTGGTGGGCACACCCCATTGATCGGCCTGCCGGGTCGAATCGGCAACTTTCCCGACCAGGGCAGCCATCCCGGCCCAATGAGCTTTTACCTCGTGGCGGTTGGCTACCGACTGCTCGGGGCCAGCGCATGGGCGATGCTCGTCGGCTCGATTCTGGTGAACATCGCCGCGCTTGGCACGGCGGTGGCGCTGGGCTTCCGCCGCGGCGGGTGGTGGATGGCTGGCGCAGTAAGCGTGTGGCTGCTGCTGGCGATGCGCGGGTACGGCGTGGGCGTGTTGACGCAGCCATGGAACCCGTATCTGCCGTTGGTGGCATGGACCGTGGTGGTGCTGGCCACATGGATGGTGCTGGAGGGCGACCATCTCATGTTGATTCCGCTCGTGGGGGCAGGATCGCTGTGCGCCCAGACCCATGTCCCGTATCTGCTGCTGTGCGTGGGGCTGTTCTCGGTGGCCGCCGCGGTCAGCCTGGTGCGCTGGCGCAAAGGAACTCCCGGGGTCATTCGTTCGCTCGCGTGGGCAGTCGGAGTTGGCGTGGTGCTGTGGCTGCCGCCGTTGGTGGACCAGGCTGTGCACAGCCCCGGCAACATCCGCATGCTGCAACAACACTTCATGCACCCTCCGGAGGAACCCATCGGCATGGTGGCCGGACTGAAGGTGCTGCTGCGTCACCTCGACGTGGTGCACGCAGTGTTCGGTGGCAGTGCGGGCGGGTTCGTGCAGGCTGCGTATCAGGCCGATCGCTCGGTGGTGCCCGGTGTGCTGCTGCTGCTGGTGTGGGCCGGCGCAGTGGTGGCGGCCATACGGATGCGGCATGGAGCGTTGCTGTGGCTGCACGCCACGCTGGGTGTCACGCTGTTGCTCGAAGCGATGTCGATGGTGCGCATCTTCGGCAAGGTCTGGTTCTATCTCACCTTGTGGGCGTGGAGCGTCACAGTGCTGATGGCCATCGCCAGTGCTGCCACGTATGTGGTGGCGTTGCGCCGATGGAAGGGCGACGACTCCCGTCGTCCGCTGCTCCTTGGCGCTGCGGGATGCGGTGCGGTGCTGGCGCTGTTCAGTTTCATTTCCCTTACCGTGGCCGCGGCAGATGCGCAGGTGCCCGAACCGCGACTGTCCACCCCGCTCGGCGAGGTCGTGGTGCCTACGGTGAACGCCATTACGGATGGTGTCGGTGCTGCCGTAGGACCCGATGGCAATTACGTGGTCACATGGAGCGATGCCTACTTCTTCGGGTCGCAGGGCTACGGACTGGTGAACGAGCTCGAGCGTGCCGGCCTGCACGTAGGCGTGGACCCGACCTTCCATGTGCCGGTGACCCCCCAACGCGTGGTGGACCGGTCTGCGGTCGACGCCCAGGTACATCTGTCCACCGGCGTGTACATCGACCAGTGGAAGGCGCTGCCGGATTCCGTGCAGGTGGCCTACTTCGACGGGCGCACTCCGGCAGAGGTGGACGAATACGATCGGCTGCGCACGGATGCCATCGACGGGCTCACCTCGGCCGGACTCGATGATCTGGTCGACCTCGTGGATGTGAACCTGTTCGGGGTGTCGCTCGACCCACGCCTGCCTGCCGATGTGCAAGCCGACATGGCTCGGATGCTCATTATCGGTCAGCCGATAGCGGTGTTCATCACGCCGGCGAGCACCGTGGCGACGGCAGCAGCGCCCAGCCAGGACAGCACCACCTGACGGGTGGGGCGTGCGGCGAGTGCTCGCCGGGCAGGGCGTTCGACGGCGAAGTGCAACGCCACGCCAGCAGCAAATGACACCAGCAGTCGGATGATGAGGGAGTAGTCCTTCAGCATCAGCACGATGGGCCAGTGCACCAGGTACAGCGAGAAGCTGACCGTCCCGACGAACGCCAGCGGACGGGCTGCCAGCAGCCGGGGCATGAGTGTTCCTTTGGTGGCGCCGATGACCCACCCGACCCAGACCAGCGACAGCAGGGCATAACCGCCCGTCTGCAACCAGCGATCCTCGCGCCCGGCCGTGAGTGCCAACACGATGAACGCCATCGTGGCCGACAGCGCGCACAGGTCGGCTATCAGCCTGCGGCTATGGATGGCTTCTCGGAGTCGGGGGAGTACTGCGGCCAGCAGCACGCCTGCAGCAAACTCCGCCAGGCGAATGTCGGTGCCAAACTCTTCGCGCCGAACCGAACCATGCACCACAATGGCGATCGCTGCGGACAGCACCCATCCGGCGGATGCGGCGATGATCAGTGCTCGACGCAGCGGTCGCGATGTGAGCGCTCGGCAGACGAGGGCGAGCACAATGTAGAGCTGCGCCTCCACGGCGAGCGACCAGAAGTGCGTGAGTGGATGGATGAGCCTGAAGACGGAGGCGTCGGACATCGAGATGAGCTGCCAGTTCGTGATGTTCCAGACCGCCCCAATTGCATCCGATGGGGCGAACCCGGCGGGGACGCCCCATGCCGCCCACGACGTGCGCGACACCAGTACCACCGCAGCGATGGTGAACAGCGCAGCAGGAGCCAGACGGGCGATGCGGCGCCGCGCGAAGCCGGAGAAACCGACCGAACCGGTTGCCTCGTGTTCGCGCAGGAGCTGGCCGCCGATGAGAAAGCCCGACAGCGTGAAGAACACCGAGACGCCGAGGAAACCTCCGCCGAAGATCGGGCTTGTGCTTCCGACAGCCTCAGCGTGGTAGAGCACGACGGCCAACACCGCGAACGCGCGGATCCCGTCGAGCGCGGGAAGGTAGGTGCGGTCGGCTGCCCGGTTCACGCAGCGCCGCGAAGGCGTCGGCCGATGGGGCTGTATCGGGCGATGCACACCACGGCACGCACGCCGTCTCGCCAACCGATCTTCTTGCCCTCGGCGTACGTGCGCCCGTCGTAGGAGATGCCGACTTCGTACACCCGCACCTTCATTGCAGCCACCTTGGCGGTGACTTCGGGTTCGAATCCGAAGCGGTCCTCCTCGATGGTGATGCTCTGAATGATCCCTCGTCGAAACACCTTGTAACAGGTCTCCATGTCGGTGAGGTTGAGGTCGGTCATCATGTTGGAGAGCAGGGTGAGGAAGCGGTTGCCGACGGTGTGCCAGAAGTAGAGCACTCGATGCGCCGCTGCGCCCTGGAAGCGGCTGCCGTAGACCACGTCGGCGAGGCCGCGTTCCAGCGGGGCGAGCAACAGCGCGTAATCATCGGGGCTGTACTCGAGGTCGGCGTCCTGCACCACGGCGTACTCGCCCGTGACGAGCGAGAAGCCGGTACGCAGAGCAGCTCCCTTTCCCATGTTGCGCGGTTGAAAGTGCACACGCACCATGGGATGGTTGAGTTCGGTGAGCAGTGTGCGGCTCTTGTCGGTGCTGCCGTCGTCGACCACCACGATTTCCTGCACCCACGGCGACGCTGCCACGCGATCGAGGAGTTCGAGGATCGTGGCCTCTTCGTTGTAACAGGGCACCACCACGGAAAGGCAGCGGCGTGCGGAGTCGGTCACGGCTGAGCATGCTAGTCCGACTACCGTGGGTCGCTCATGGACGTTTCGCCCTCCGCCTCGCCAGCGCGGCAATCCATGTTGCTCTGTGTGCTCCTCGGGGCTGCGGTACGTATTGCGTATCTCGCCACGCACTGGGGTGACAAATTGCTCCTCAACGACTCCTGGTACTACAGCGAGCAGGCGCGTCAGTTGGCGCATGGCACGTTCTTCCGGGAGATCTTCTACGACCAGCCGGGGGCCGAGCACGGGCCCCTGACATCGATCCTGTTGGCCCCGGTGAGCTACACGAGTCACTATCAGGACTTCCAGCGTGTGGTCACGGTCGTCGCAGGCATCGCGCTGGTATGGGTGATCGGACGATTCGCCGAAGAGCTTGTCGGGCCCGAGGTCGGGCTGCTGGCCGCCTTCATCGCCGCGGTGTATCCAAATCTGTGGATGAACGATGGCCTGGTGATGTCGGAGAGCATCAGCATGTTGCTGGTTGCGCTGTGCATGTGGGCCGCGTGGCGAGCAGATCATTCGCCGGCAGCGCGTGGTGTGGCAGTAGGCGCGGCGCTCGGGTTGGCAGTGCTGGCACGAAGCGAGCTCGTGCTGTTCGCGCCGCTGGTGTTGATGTGGCTGGTCTGGGCTCATCGTCGAAAGGCACTCGTGGCCGCCAGTTGTGCGGCGCTGGTGGTGTTGCCGTGGGTGGGTTTCAACCTGCTTCGGTTCGAGAAGCCCGTCGTGTTGACGACGAACGACGGCACGACGTTGCTCGGGGCGAACTGCCCGCAGACCTACAGCGGCAAGCATTTGGGCGGTTGGCTGGTCACCTGCGTGGCAGACGATCCGGCGTTCGACCCGGCGGAGGAGCCCAGCGTCCGCTCGGCGAGGCAGCGCAGCCTGGGTGTGCACTTCGCGCTCGATCACGCCCAGCGTCTGCCCGTCGTTGCCGCGGCGCGGCTTGGGCGCTCGCTCGACGTGTACGCACTCGAGGACACCATCTTCCAAGATGTCGGCGAGGGACGTCCGAAGTTCTTCAGTTGGCTCGGTGTGGTCCTCTTCTGGGGCATGGCAGTGGTGTCGGTGTTCGGCGCCCGAATGCTGGATCGGCGTCGGCGTGTCCTCTTGCTGATCTCCGTTGCGACGGTGCTGACGACTTCAGTGCTGTTCTATGGGGCGCACCGAATTCGCTCGTCCGCCGAACCGTCGCTCGTGATCCTCACCGCCGTGGCCCTGGTTCAGTGGTCGCGGCCCGTCAAGCGTGCTGAACCTTCGTGAGTGATCCGCAGCGAACACTCGACTACCAACCGGCGCTGGATGGCGTGCGCGCGGTGGCCGTGACGCTGGTGGTGCTGTTCCATCTCGGGTTGCCATGGATGCCGGCCGGCTACCTCGGTGTCTCGGTTTTCTTGACGCTGTCGGGCTACCTGATCACTTCGCTGCTGCTCACGGAGTTCGGTGGCAATGGCGCGGTGTCGTTGACGCGTTTCTACGCTCGCCGCGCGCGTCGGCTGCTGCCCGCCAGCCTGATGGTGCTGCTGGCGATCGTGGTGGCACGGTGGATGGGCGAGTTCAGTCTGGTGCCCGGGCTGCGAGCCGATCTGCTCGGAGCGCTGCTCCAAGTCTACAACTGGGTGCAGCTTGCTGGCACCTCGAGCTATGGGGCGCTCTTCGGCCAGGCCCCCACTTTCACGTCGCCGCTGGAGCACTACTGGTCGCTCGCCATTGAAGAGCAGTTCTACCTGCTCTGGCCGATCACCCTGGTGGCCTTGTGTCGGTGGTCGAAGCGGCGTGGCAGCACGGTGGTACGACCGGTGGTGGCACTGCTGGTGGTGTTCGCTGTCGCTGCGCCACTGATCGGACTGATCTGGGGGCCCGATGCTGCCTACTGGAGTACCCCGGCCCGTCTCCCGGAGTTGTTCGTCGGTGCTGCAGCGGCCGCGTGGCTGCGCGCTCGGCCATCGTTGCCGGCTTGGTGCCGGTGGTTGGCACCGGTGGCGATCATCGCCATCGTGGCGTGCAGCGTTGGCTTCCCCTCGAGCGGCGGGCCCGCATTCAGCGGTTGGCTGGCACCATTCGCCGTGTTGTCGGCGGCGCTGGTGGTGGGTCTGCAGGTGCCGGGACCGTGTCGGCGTCTGCTGTCGGTGCGCCCGCTGGTCTGGTTGGGCAAGGTGAGCTACGGCCTGTATCTGGTGCACTGGCCGGTGTTCGTGCTGCTCCGCCAGCATGGGTGGGACACGACCTCGTGGGGTGGTGCCGTCGTGGCGCTTGGCATCACCATGGTGATCACGGCCGCCTCGTTCCTGCTCCTCGAGCGACCTGTGCGGTCGGCGCGATGGACCTCGGTGCGCACTGCTCGAGCGGCGGCGCTGGCCACCGCGGTGGCACTGATCGCGGTGGTGTCGGTGCCCGTGCAACGCGGCTTCCTGGAAGCCGACCAGGCCACGCTGGATGCAGCCTCCGCCGACACCGGTGTGCCGACGGAAACCTTGGCTCGTGTCACGACGACGACGACGCTGGAAACGACGACGACGGTCTCGACGGTCGTGTCGGTGGCCACCTCGATGCCCACCTCAACGCCCACCTCGACGACCACCCCGACGACAGTCGGCGAGGTGGTGTTGCCGCTGCCCGCTGCCCCAAACCGTCCGGTGCGACTGCTTACCGTCGGTGATTCCACCTCGTTCTACGTCGGACAGGCGATGGCCAAGTGGGTGGTGGCGAACCCCCAACACGCCACGAGCGACCTGCTCTGGTGCCAAGGCTGCGGCTTCATTCTCGACGGCACCATCGCCAGTTTCGCCGGCCAGCCCTTCGTGGAGACCTCGAACCGGGTGATCCACAAGGATGTGCCTGAGTTCATCGGTCGGTCGCACCCCGACGTGGTGATGTTGATGACCACCGTCGATGACGTGGCAGATCGCATCTGGAGCGACACCGAAGGCGTGCTGACCCCCCGCGACGCGCTGTTCCGTGTGCGGATGCGCGCCCAGTACCTGGAACTCACTCAGTCGCTGCTGCGGCAGGGAGTTGCCACCGTGGTGTGGGTGGTGCCGCCGGTGCCGCACACGCGCTTCCAGACGGCCGATCTTGGTGAGGCCGATCGGTATCTCATTCAGCACGACGTGATTCGCGAAGTGGTGAAGGAGGTCGCAGCGGGTGGCGCCCATGTGGTGGCGTGCGACGTGTCGGGATGGTTCGCTCAGGCCGGACACGACACCGACACCACCTGGCGGCCCGACGGAACGCACATGACCGAGGAGTCTGCGGGCTGGCTGGTGGACAGATGGCTGGCACCGTGGCTGATCAACACCGCACTGGGCGGGTAGGTTTGCGCCCCGTGGACCAGGGGAGAGCACGATGAGCAACACCGACCGTCGAGGGGTGGTGCTGCGACTGGGCACGGCGTTCGTGATCGGCTTCGTGAGCCTCACGCTCGAGATCGCCTACACGCGGGTCATCTCGTTCAAGCTCTTCTACTACTACACCTACTTCGTGATCGGCCTGGCCTTGCTGGGCCTTGGCGCAGCGAGTGCGTTCACCTCGTTGTCGAACCGACTGCGCATGCAGGATCCCGTGCGACTCGTGCAGCGAGTGGCCCCGGTTGCGGGCCTCGTGGGCGTGGTCGGCTACGCCATCGTGTCGCGGATGCCCACCGATGTGAATCTCATCTGGACTGGGTCGCGAAGCCAGGCAGTGTGGCAGTTGTTCCTCCTGCTCGTGCTCTCGATCAGCCTCACCGGCGTGTTCTTCGCGGTCGGTCTGCTGTTCGCCTCGCTGGTGGTCAGCCAGGCATCGGAGATGCGGCGGCTCTATTTCTGGGACCTTTCTGGTGCAGCGCTCGGCTGCCTCGTGGCCGTGCCGCTACAGGCCACCATCGGGCCGCCGGCGATGATCCTGGTGTCGATGGTCGTGCTGGCACTGCTCGGGCTTGTGGTCACCCTTGCGAGCGGCCGAGCATGGCTGCCGACTGCCGGCATCGTGTTGGTCGTCGGGCTGGTGGCGGTGGCGTGTGGACAGCTGAAAGTGCTCACGGATCAGACCAAGACGCTCCGCGACAGCGACCATGTGGAGGCCGGCGGATGGGGCCCCGTGTTCCGTGTTGACGCAGTCGACCTCGGCGACTTGAAGGTGCTGCATCACGACGGGCTCTGGGGCTCGTCGATCTGGCGATACGACGGCACACCGGCGACGACGGCGCGGTTCGACACCGACAATCGTCAGATTCCGTTCGCCGCGCTGCCCAAAGGCCCATCTGTGCTGATCATCGGCGCAGCGGGCGGCAACGAGATCATGGGGGCGCTCACCTACGGCGCCTCCCACGTCGACGCCGTGGAGTTGAACCCGGTTACCGCACACCTGCTGCGCCACGACTTCTACGAGTACTCCGGCAAGATCGTCGACGATCCGCGGGTGAACTACGTGCAGGGCGACGGGCGCACCTTTCTTGCCCGCTCGCGCCAGCAGTACGACCTGATCTGGTTCGTGGCTCCCGACAGCTATGCCGCCTCGAACGCCGCTACCTCGGGGGCGTTTGTGCTGTCGGAGAGTTACCTCTACACGCGACAGATGGTCGAAACCGCCTTCGACCACCTCAGCGACAGCGGCATGATGGTGGCGCAGTTCGGCGACTTCGCCTTCGATCGTCGGCCCACTCGAACGGCTCGCTACCTCACCACGGCGAGGGAGGCGCTCCGGCCTCGCGTCGATGTGTTCGACCAGCACGTCGGCCTGATTGTCGACAGCGGCGAGAACGACCTGCAGAAGGTGAGCACGATCCTGTTGTTCCGGAGCACTCCGGACGCCGCCGAGGTGGATCGCATTCACGGTGCCATTTCGAAGGTGCCGAACTCGACACCGAAGTATCTGCCCGGGGCCGACCGCGTGGATGGCCTTACATCGGATCTCATCACGGGTAGTGATGCTGAAGTGACCGCGATCGTCGAGAACTACCCGTTCCAGATCGGGCCGATCGACGACGACCAACCGTTCTTCTGGCACTTCACCAGCTTCGGCACGGTGCTCACGGATTGGTCGCGCAGTTTCGAAGACAACGAGATTGCCATCGGTGAGCGACTGTTGGTGGTGCTGGTGGGCGTTGCCACGCTGGTGGCGGCCCTGTTCCTCTGGTTGCCGTTCGCACTCACCCGCCGACGCTCCGGTGGCTCATCGAGGGTGGCCGGACGCTGGCGCCTGTTCGTCTACTTCGCGGCGCTGGGCCTCGGGTTCATGCTCATCGAGGTGTCGATGATCCAGCGGTTCGCGCTGCTGCTCGGGTTTCCCACCCTCAGCCTGTCGGTCAGCCTGTTCACGCTGCTGATCGCCACGGCGGTCGGAGCCCGTCTGAGCGGCGTGGTGAAGCGCTGGGGTGTGGTGGGTCTGCCGGCGGTGACCGGAGCACTGATGGCGGTATGCGTGCTCTACATCGCTGTGTCGGAGCCTGTCACTCGGCATGCGCTGTCCCTGCCGCAGTGGGAACGGATCTGCATCGTTGTGCTCCTGCTGTTCCCTGTAGGCCTGCTGCTCGGCGTGTTCCTTCCCACGGGGGTGGATGCCGCTCTCGATGCTGCGGGCCACGACGAGGCCGTACAGGGGCGCCTGGTGGCATGGTGCTGGGCGGTCAACGGCTTCTTCTCCGTCATCGGGAGTTCGGTCACGACGATCCTGTCCATGTCGGTTGGGTTCAACCAGGCATTGATGGCCGGTCTTGCGCTCTACGTCATTGCGGTGCTGGTGCAGTTGGTTGCACAGAGCGACGTCGAGGAACTCGCCTAGCTGGTTGTCTCGATGGCCGAGGCCACCAGGAGTGCCACCACCAACATGCCCGCCAGGTGGAGATGCTCGAAATGGCCAGGCCAGGCCGCGTTGGCGAAGTAGCCGCCGCTGCGCTGGCCGAGCAGCACCCATGCCGACAGGACCGCCATCAGCACAGCGGCTGCCACTCCGGCGAGGCGAGGACGTCGAAGCACCACGCTCACCAACGCCAGCGCCGCGGCAGCCTGGGCTGTACCAGCGGACCCAATGAGCCAGGCAATGCTCACCAGCACCACCCCGCTGAGAATGCTGATCGGCCACGACGAACGTACGAGCACCGTCTGGAACAGCTGCGGCGGCGCCGGAGCGAAGCCAAGATCGTCCTGCGATGCGGCGCGGCGGCGCAGCGCGAGATAGAGGCAGAGAAGAATCGCCAACATCGACGCCAGCAGCGCCATCGTGACGGTGGTTTGAGCAGTCCACTCGATCTGCACGGTCGTGGGACTGGTGCTCGGGGGTACCCACCAACCGTTCATTCCTCCGGACAGCGGGGTGGAGGCGGTTGCTGGCGCGCCCCCGACGGACGCCGACCAGCCGTGGTTCTGGCCTTCACCCATGATCAGCCAGCAACCCGTCGGGCAAGCGGCGACCGTGGCCGTGCGGGTGAGACGCGTGCGAGACAGTGCAACGGAAGTGGTGCCACCGTTCGGCGTGCCAGCGGTGCTCAGCGTGATCCGATCGACATCGATGCCCGAGTCCAGTCCGGCCACGGTCTCAATACGGTGCGTGCCAGCCGTCATCGCCACGGGGTGGCAGGTGGAGACTGACGCGCTCTTGCCGGCTCGGAGCGCGGCGAGTGTGGACTCATCGAGGAGGATGCCCAATGGCGCTCCGTCGAGTGTGGCGAGGTCGGTGTTGCAATACGGCGCAATGTCGCCGGCGCTGTCCTTGCGCCCGATGGCCGGCGAGGTGAGCTCCCTGATCGCCACGGGGAGCGTGGTGACTTCTGCGAAACGGCGGTCCACGGTGGTGCGGGGCTCGATGCCGGTGACCGTGATGAATGCCTGGCCTGGGGGAAGGGCTGCTGTGAGGTCGATGACGCTCTTGCCATCGGAGTCGGGCTTGGGAACGTCCACCAAGGCGTGCACGTCGCCAGCTTCGATGTGCAACTTCGTGATGCGCGAGTGCAGATCGTCGGTGGGTTGCTGGATGACGAACTCGCGGACGCCGGCATCGGTGATGTCGACGCTGAGTTCGCTGCCGATGGCATCGTTGAAGGGCGACGTCCATGCGGTGCTCGGGTCGGAGTCGGCGGCGAAGACCCCACGTGATCCGATGTCGCCGGTGAGCCGTCGGTTCGCCGTCGGACCCGTCTCTTCGACGACCTGATTGAGCACACGATCGGAGGCGCGGGCATTCAGGCGCAACGTGACGGTGCCGTCGAAGGTGCGATCCGTGGCCGTGGCGAATTCGCGAATCAGGCGTGGCTCGGGATCGCTGCGCCACCGGTTCAAGGGGTCGGTGCGTAGGCGTGTGAGCACCACCGCAAGCGGGGTGTCGGCAGTGGCGTCATAGCTGGGTAGCGACACCGCTTCGGTGTGCGTTCCCAGCCCCAACTCTGCGAATCCGACTGCCGAAGGGCCGGTGTCGGTGGCGTCGGTTGGGTAGGAAACACCGGTGATCGAAATGCGCAACGCGCTGTGATCCGGCACGTCGAAGTGTTGACCGGGTGGCACGAGCGACGCCGGATTCAGCGGCACATCGACGGAGGCACCATCGGCGGTGTCGATACGCACGGAGCTGATGACACGTGTTGGCGAACCGCCCTGCGGCTGCAGCAGGGTGAGGGTGCCTTGTGTGCCCGAGACGGTGAGGTACTGGCCGATCGGGTTGGCCCGGTCTGCAACGACCCACGCGGTGGAGGGGTCGCCATCGACGGCCATCGCTGGACGTTGCTCGGGTCGGTACGCGAAGGGCTCGCCATAGCCGGATGCCTGCACGACGAGACCGCCATCGAGGTGTGCGGTGGTTTGGTCGGCCGCGGCTGGGGAAGGGCCGAACACTGGAAGCCGCGCATCTGCCTCGTCGGGAAGCAGTACACCGGACCCATCGCCGCCTGTCTCGGTGAAGCCCGTGACGTCCTGCGAACTTCGCCACTGGTGAGCGCGGTCGCGATTGGAGTCGGTGACGATCACCATCGAGGCAGGAGCGGCACCGGCAGGCACAGCTGCTCGATCAGCGGAGTAGATCACAGCTTCGTCGCCGTGCAGCAGGCCTGCAGCCGCCGCGTCGATGATGCCGTCGCCGGAGCCGACCAATTCCACCGTCCGGTCGGTGGCGCGAACGATGGGCTGGGGGTGCTCGATCGGTACCAACTGCACCGGCTGCAACGACTGAGCCCCCGTGCGCGCCTCAACCAGTGCATGCTCGTCGAGCATCGGGATGTCGGGGACATTGACGAACGGTGTTCCGAACGACGTCGGTTCACCGGTGTCGTCGGCGCCGGTGATCGCCGCTGCGGCTTCGGCGGGTCGTGGCGTGCGGAACCGATCGAACGAGAGATCGTTCGGCAGCCACACAGTGTCGGCGCCGAGGTACCTGGCCACTGGCGCAAGAGCCGATGGTTCCAGCGTGTTGGTCTGCACGCGGTCGTCGAGTGCATACAGCAGATCCATCACAGCGGGTGTGCCGAGAGGAAGAAGGTCGCGCGTGATGAGTGGCTTCGTGGTCATTCCGGGCAGGGGAGGGTCCACCGTGTAGCCCCATCGGAACGCCCCGAACTCGGTACCGGGGACCTGGAGTACTCGGTACTCGGGAGAACTCGCCGACAGCGCCGCCGCTGCGTCCTGCCATGCGGCGGGTGGCTGCTGGTCGCGTTCCAGCGCAGGGTCGACGAGCCCGCCGGTCCAGAGCGCCGGGAGATTTGCCACGGCCAGCAGTACGACGAACGCCGGGGCGAATGCGCGAAGGCGGAACCGGGTGGCACCGATTGCGGTGACGAGGGCGCCAATGCCCAAAGCGAGACCCAGGTTCGACAACGGCAGCGCCCGGGTGCTGCTCCGCAGCAGCAGCGACAGTGTGCTTCGTGAGTGCTCGGCCAGCGGCGTCATGAGGGCGGACGGGTCGGCGATGGGGTGCACCCCTACGGCGAGCACGATGCCCGCCACGACCAGCAGCACCGCGTAGCGCCGCTGCGACCAACGGGTGAACGCCAAGCCGATGAGGCCGATGATCGCGACACCGAAGCTCAACAGGATGGCTCTGCCGCTCTCCATGTAGACCTGCGAAGCCGTGGTGGTGAACGCATAGGGGTCGCGTACGTAGAACAACCAGTAGCCGGCACCGCGCAGCGTCTCCATCGATGTGGAGGTGAGCGAGGTGGCCTGGAGGCTCTCGCTGTAGGCGAGTAGGTCTGCGCCGTAGACACCCTGTGCTCGCAACATGAAGATCCACCACAGACACACCGAGGTGGAGAGCACTCCGATGCGTAGCGCAGCGGCAGCGGCTCGGCGGAACGTGATCGTGCGCTGCCAGACGGCATGCACCAGCCACAGCAGTGGCGCAGGGGCAATCATCAACACCGCAGTGGCGTTCACCGCGCTGCAGGAGAGCACCACCAGCGCCAGCAGGGCCGGATAGCGCCACTTGTGCGCCCCGGTGGCGCTGCGGATGGTGAGTCCGACGATCCATCCGGTGGCGGCCCAGGGCAGCAGCATCGCCGAGGTCCGCGAGAGGTAGGGGAGGATGTAGGGCGACAGCTGGTAGATCGCCGCAGCGGCAAGGGCTCCGCCTCGAGTGAGGCCCAAGAGACGGGATGCCCACAGCACGCCCCAAGCCGCCAGCAACATCAGCGTGCCGATCCACAGCCGGTGTGCCACCCAGTCGGGCACGCTCAGTTGGTCCATCAGCCAGTACCAGGGTCCGTGAGGCCAGAGGTAGGCAATGGTCTGGTGAGGAACCCAACCCCCGAACTGTCGTGTGTCCCAGCTGAAGGGAGCGTCGGCGATGAGGCGGCCCGGGTTCAGATACAGATAGAGCTTGGTATCGGTCGGCATGCGTCCGGGCTTGGTGAGCAAGGCAGGTACATACGCGATGAATGCCAACAGGGCGACATGGATACGAGCGACGCCCGAGGTGAGCCGAACGCGTGGCTCGGCGAAGGTCACGGAATGGCTCCGAGTACCCCGTAGAGGCCGGTGAGACCTACAAGGCCGGCAGAGCAGGCAGCGAGTGCATATGGCCACCAGTCGCCGCGGTCCTCATCGAACCAGGCTCCAGCACAGATGAAGAGGGGAAACGCCGTGAACACGAATCTGGGCCGGGCCGTGACGGTCTCGGGCAGCACCATCAGCAGCACAATGACCACGCTGTAGGCGGTCATGAAGCCGGGGATCCGGTGTTGGCGCCAGAACCACACCAGAAGGATGAGGGCCAGAACAGACAAGGCAGTGATGGTGTTGGTGGGCGAGGTGAGGGGGCGGCTGATCGCCTCCCATGTGCGGCGGAGGGCAGTTGCACCGAAGCTGGTTCCTTCGCCCCACGCCTCGGTCTGCACTCGGAACCACACGCCCGCCTCGTGGGTGTGTCGGCCGAGCCAGAGTTGGAATGCCACGAACCCGACCGGCGCCAGCATCGGGGCTACCAGCGACATCCACTCACGGCGCTGGCGAATCGCAACGACGGCGGCCCACGCGCATGCGGCGACCAGAGCGATTCCGTTCGGACGGGTTGCGGTGCCGAGCGCGGCGAAGAGCCCGGCGAGCCACCAATTGCGCTTCAAGAGGAACCACATGCACGCTGCGCTGAGGGTGATGAGCAGCGCTTCGGTGTAGGCGAACGACAGCACGAAGCTGCCGGGGAACATGGCCACGATGATCATCGTGCGCTCGGCAACGCGCACGTTGTACAGCTCTCGTGCGAGGAGCCCAATGAGCCAGATCGCAACCGCGCCGAGGATGAAGTTCAGCAGCAGTGCCGACACCGTGTCGCCGCCAGGGACGAACCTGTCGAGAAATCGAACGAGCGTCGGGAAGGCGGGGAAGAACGCAGCGCGTGCCTCGGGTACGAAGTAGGTGACGTGCGGACGCACCAGCGTGGGGTACCCATCGCGCACGATGCGCAAGTACCAGATGCCGTCCCACGACGTCAGCACGTCGACGATGGGCCTCAGGGCGTTCGTGGGGATCGGGCGCGAGAAGTAGTGCGGATCCGCGAATGGTGCAGATGGGAAGTTCGCCACGCGAGCGTTTTCGTCTGCTCGCAACTCGGCTGCAACGATGCCTGCGCCTACTGCCACACACAGGCGCGACAACACGTAGACCAGCCCCGCCTTGGTGAGCGCGGCCCTCCATCCCGAGGTGGCGGGCGGGTGAACTTCAGGTTCGGATTGGGTGACGGTCTGGGTCATCGACAGGCGGATCAAGCGCTCGAAAGGCGTACGGACGCTAACACCGAAAGCGTGTCACCAACGGTTCAGGGGAAGCCACCGTGACTCGTTGCTGGCTCCGCCGACGCGTCAGCATGTGGCATGGCCGTCATCGAACGAACTGCTCCCGCCCCTGGCATCGTGCAACTCACGCTGAACCGTCCCGACAAGCTCAACGCGATGACCGCAGAGCTGGTGCAAGCGTTGCACGATCATCTCGATGCGGTGGCGGTCGACCCCGAGGCCCGAGTGGTGGTGCTCACCGGGGAGGGTCGTGGGTTCTGCGCAGGCCTCGACCTCGGTGGATATGGCACCGCACCGAATACCTCGCACCTCGGCCGTACCCAGGCCGGGTTCGCCGTGCAGAAGCACATTGCGTCGCTGATCCCGAAGATGCGGTCGATTCCGCAACCCATCATCGCTGCGGTGAATGGGCCAGCCGCCGGTGGGGGCTTCGCGTTGGTACTGGGCTCCGACATCCGCCTGGCAGCGCAGTCGGCGAAGTTCAATGCTGCGTTCATCCGAATCGGTCTGTCGGCGTGCGACATCGGCACCAGCTGGCTGCTGCCGCGTCTGGTGGGTGCCGCCAGATCGCAGGAGCTCATGCTCACCGGTCGAGTCTTCGATGCTGCTGAGGCGTACCGCATCGGGTTGGTGGTGGATCTGGTCGATGATCAGACGCTGCTCGATGCCGCCATCACCAAGGCACACGAGGTGATGCGAAATGCACCGTTCGGCGTGGCGCTCACCAAAGAGGGCATGTGGAGCGCGCTCGAGATTCCGGCGCTGCAGAACGCCATCGATCTCGAAAACCGCCAACAGATCATGGCGAGCGCGACGGCAGACCACCGCGAAGCGATGGCCGCCTTCCTCGAGCGGCGGCCGCCCGACTACACCAACAGTTAGGCGCTGGTTGCGCTGCGCACGCTGACGGGGGCGTCGCCGCCCACGAGCGGATGGTGGCAGGCCACGAAGTGGCCGACGCCGATCTCACGCAACTGCGGCTCTTCCGAGCGGCAGCGATCGTCGGCGGCGGGGCATCGAGGATTGAAGCGACAGCCAGCCGGCGGCAGGACGGGGGAGGGCGGCTCGCCTTCGATGGCGACCTTGTGGATGGCCACCTCAGGGTCGGGCACTGGAATGGAGTCGAGCAACACCTTCGTGTAGTGGTGCGCAGGCTGCTGGTAGAGCCCGTCACTGGGTGCCACCTCGCAGATCTTGCCCAGGTACATCACCGCAATGCGGTCGCTGATGTTCTTCACCACGGCGAGGTCGTGAGCAATGAAGATGAGCGTGAGGCCGTGCTTTGCCTTCAGGTCTTCCAGAAGGTTCAGCACCTGGGCCTGCACGGACACGTCGAGTGCGCTGACGGGCTCGTCGCAGATGATCAGGGTGGGATCCAGCACCAGGGAGCGAGCAATCGAGATGCGCTGGCACTGACCGCCGGAGAACTGGTGAGGTTGGCTCTCGGCGGCGCGATCGGGGTCGATGCCGACTTCAGACAACAGTGAGTCCACCTTGGTGGCACGCTCGGCGTTGCTGCCACGCTTCCAGATGGTAAGTGGCTCCATCACGATGTCGCGCACCTTGCGGCGCGGGTTCAGCGACGAGATGGGGTCCTGGAAGATCATCTGCATCCGGGTGCGAGCTTCACGCATATCGGCAAGCGACATGTTCGTGAGTTCGTTGCCTTCAAAGACCACCGAGCCACCCTCGGGTCGGCGCAGCTGCATGATGGCGCGGCCCGTGGTGCTCTTACCGCATCCGCTCTCGCCCACCAGGCCGAGAGTTTCTCCGCGCAGCACGTCGAGGCTGATGCCGCTGACGGCATTCACCTTCAGGCCGGTGCGTCCCACGGGGAACTCCACCGTGAGATCCTCCACCCGCAGCAGCACGTCGGGGGAGTTGCGCAAGTGCGCCTTGCCGGTACCGGCCATCTCAGTTCACCCCTGCTGATGCGTTGATGCGAGCACGGGCTTCGTGGTACTCCGGCGAGCCCACCGGGTACCAGCAGGCGTACGAGTGATCCGGGTCGTCCTGGGTGGCGGTCAAGGGCGGTTCCTCCTCGTTGCAGCGTGCGCTGGCATAGGGGCACCGAGGGGCGAAACGGCAGCCCTTCGGGGGGTTCACGAGATCCGGCGGACGACCGGGAATGACGTTCAGGCGGCTGTGGCTGCGGTCTTCCAGCTTGGGAATGCTGGCCAGCAAGCCCTCGGTGTAGGGCATCTTCATCGCTGCGAAGAGTCGTTTGGTGGGTGCCTTCTCCACGAGCTTGCCGCCGTACATCACGGCAATTTCGTCGGTGTGGCCGGCCACCACGCCAAGGTCGTGCGTGACGAGCACGAGGCTCATGTTGCGCTCACGGCGCTGTTCGCCGAGGAGGTCGAGAATCTGTGCCTGCACGGTGACGTCGAGAGCGGTGGTTGGCTCGTCGGCGAACAGGGCTGTGGGGCCGCAGGCCATGGCGATGGCAATCATCACGCGCTGGCGCATGCCGCCCGACATCTCGTGCGGGTACTGAGCCAGTCGGCGGTCGGGCTCGGGAATGCGCACATCTTGCAAGAGGCGACGAGCAGTGGCGGCGGCGTCGGCCTTCGACATGCCGAGGTGCAGGCGCAGGGGCTCGGCAATCTGGTCGCCGATGCGCATCAGCGGGTTCAGCGAGGTCATGGGATCTTGGAAGATCATCGCCATTTCCTTGCCCCAGATGTGGCGCATCTCCTTGCGGCTCTTGTTGCCCACCTCGGTACCGGCGAACCGGATGCTGCCGGAACGCTCGGTGCCCTTGGTGGGGAGTAGCCCCATGATGGAGCGCGAGAGGATGGTCTTGCCCGAACCGCTCTCACCGACGATGCCGAGGGAACGGCCGCGTTCGAGCGTGAAGCTCACGCCATCGACAGCGCGCACGAGGCCCCGCGGCGTGCGGAAGTGCGTACGCACATCGGTGAGCTCCAGCAGTGGACCCGGCACATCGCGCAGCGCTGCCTGAGTGATGTTGGTGGTGGAGCCGATGCTCATACCGCCGCCTCCCGCACGTCGAAGCGGCGAGCCAGACGGTCGCCGATGAGGTTGAACGACAACACCGTGAGGAAGAGCATGATGCACGGGAAGATCGTGGCCCACCATGCTTTCTCGAGCCGGTTTCTGTTGGCGTTGATCATGAAGCCCCACGAGGTCTCGAGGCCCAGACCGAGGAAGGCCAGAGCGCCCTCGGCGGCGATGAGGATACCGAGGCCGGTGGCGGCGACGGTGACCATCGCCGGAATGAGGTTCGGCAGGATCTCCTTGAAGAGGATCCGCATGTTGCCGGCACCGAGGCTGCGTCCGGCGAGCACGAACTCTCGCTCTCGCAGCGCCATCGTTTGGGCTCGCACGATGCGAGCCAGGGGAGCGATGGCCAGGATGCTCAAGGTGAGGATGATCTGCCACAGACGGCTCATCCATCCGAGGAACGTGAAGTCGAGCTTGATGTCGTCGAGTCGGCGCACCACCATGATGGCCAGCACCAACGCCGGGATGGCCAGCAGGCAGTCGATGAGCACCGAGATCACCCGGTCGGTCTTGCCGCGGAAGTAGCCGGCGAGCATGCCGAGGGCGCCGCCCACGAACAGGCCGATGGCGGTGGAGGAAATGCCGATCCAGAGCGTGTAGCGGGCGTAATAGATGCAACGTGCGAACACGTCGAAGCCGTTGCCGTCGGTGCCCCACCAGGCATCCCAGCCAGGTCCGAGCTTGTAGTTGCTCATCAACTTGCCGTTCACGCGCACCTTGGTGTCGGCGTTGCGGATGAACGGCAGCCAGTCGGCAAAGACCGTCAAGAAGAGCAGCACGATGAGGAACGTGGCACCGAAGAGCACGCCGAACTTCGGTACGCGCCTGCGGCGCACGCGCTTGAAACGGGCATCGATCTGATCGTCGATGGTGGCGCCGGGAGTGTGGGTCACCGCATCGGTGAATTCAGTCGTCTCGGTCATGAGGTCACCCCAGTGCTCGGGCTTGGCGGATACGGGGATCGATGAGTGCGTACGAGAGGTCGACCAGCAGGTTCACGACCACCACGATGAGCACGATGATGGCCACAAAACTCTGCACGGTGAAAAGGTCGGCGGAGAGCACCGACACCACCAGCTGAGAGCCGAGACCATCGAGGTCGAAGAGTGATTCCACCAACACGGCGGAACCGATGAGTGCGCCGAGCTGTGTTCCCACGGCGGTGACGAGGGAGAACAGCGAGTTACGAAGGCCGTGCTTCCACACCACTCGGCGTGGCGGCACTCCCTTCGCGCTGGCAAGGGTGATGAAGTCGCTCTGCAGCGTCATCACCATGTCGGCACGCAGGAGGCGGGTGTAGATGGCAGCGACAGGAATGGTGAGCGTGAGCGTGGGCAGGAAGAAGTTCATGAAGTGCTCATGGAGGTCGTCCCACGGATAGATCTTGTCGCCGATGCTGGGGAACCAGCCGAGCTGCACCACGAAGATCAGCTTCAGGAACACGCCGAGCACGATGCCCGGAACACCCACGGCAATGAAGGTGGCCATGCTGCCGACCTTGTCGAACGGGCGGTCTCGCCGGTAGGCCTGCGTGACTGCCAGTGGGATGGCGATGAGCAGGCCGAACACGTTCGCGTAGAGGCCCAACAACACGGTGGTCCAGACACGCGGCTTGAGCAGGTCGGCCACGCTCTGACCGGCCTGCGGCGAGAAGCCGAGGTCGAAGTGGAACACAAGGTTCTTCAACCAGGTGAGGTACTGGGAGATGAAGTTCGCATCGAGGTTGTACTGCTGGATCAGCGCATCGGACTCTTCAGGCTTCAGCGGTCGGCCGGCAAGTTTGATGGCCAATTCCTGGGCGTTACTGGACCCGACGCGCATCACGACGAGCACCACGAAGGTGACGATGACGAACACCAGCAGAAGTTGGAGGAACCGTTGGAAGAAGTAGCGCACGCAGACCTCGAGAAACGAAAGAGGACAGGACAGAGGCACAGGGAGGGGCGGCCGAAGCCACCCCTCCCTGGCACCTCACAAGGTGATCACTGAGTGATCAGGCGGCCGGGTCGATCCAGACTGCCTGAGTCCAGAACTGACCGGAGAAGCCGGCGCCGTCACGAGACGGGGTTCCGTCGGGCAGGATCCAGTTGCCGCCAAGGCCCTTCACTCCGGGCTTGTGGGGGGTGCCCCACAGGGTCCAGCTGGTCGGGATTTGGTAGCACTGGGCTGCCATCTGCTTGTTCACCGATTCGGCGGCGGCGGTGGCGGCGGCCGGGTCGGTCGCGCTACGTGCGTCCTCGAGGCCCTTGTCGACGATCGGATCCTTGATACGACCGAAGTTCAGAGCCAGCGAGCCATCGGGTGCGGCGTTGGCCGAGTGCCACCAGAAGTACTGGCTGTCGACGACGACGCCGGCGTGGTTACGCCAGCCGTACGTGAAGAAGCCGGGATCGCCGAACAGGGCGTTGGTGATGAACGAGTCCTGCGGCACCTGCGTGTAGGTGAACTTCACGCCGATGGCCTCCCAGTAACCCTTCAGCAGCTCCGCAACCTGGGCGTTGATCGCCGAGGTGGTGGTGCCGTAGTCGACGGCCACAGGGCCGTTGGCGGCCACGTATTCGTCGATCATCTTCTTGGCCGTGTCGGGGTCGAAGGAGACGAAGCCACCGTTGTCCTCGAGGTAGCCCTGCTGGCCGGGCGAGAACAGACCGTTCGCCGGCTTGAGGATGCCACCGGCGGTGGCGTCGATGAGCTCCTGGCGATCGATGGCGAGCGAGAGTGCGCAACGAACGTTCTTGTCCTGCAGCGGGCCCGGCTTGTCGAGGTCGATGAGGATGTAGTTCGTCTCGGTGAGCGTGTCCTGCTCGACCATCGGGAAGGCGTCAGCCTCTTCGCGGAAGTCGGTGATGACCTGTGCGGCCGACGTCGAGAAGATGTCGATGTCGCCGTTGCGCAAAGCGTCAGCAGCCGTCTCGCTGTCTTCGATGACGCGGAACTCGACACCGTCGAGGTAGGGCAGCTGGTTGTCGTCGGCGTCCTTCTGCCAGTAGTCGGGGTTGCGCTTCACGACGAGCTTGTCGCGCGGGGCGTAGCTCTCCACGATGAAGGGGCCGGTGCCCACGGCAAGCGTCTGGTCGGCCTTGCCCGCAGTTACGTCGTCGAGCCACTTCGGCGAGGCGATGAGGCCCCACTGGGTGCTCAGTGCGAGCGGGAGGTTTGGCCAAGTGAGCGGCTTGGTGACATCGCCGTTGAAACCGGTCTTGATCTGGAACGTCATGTCGCCGGTGACGGTGATGTCGAGCGAGCCGTCGGCGTTGTGGGCGATGTCCTTCAGCGCGGCGCCGAGGAGCAGGCCCTGGCCCGACACCTGCAGGTTCTTCACGATGGCGGCCGCGTCGAGCGGGGTGCCGTCGTGGAACTTCACGTCCGGGCGAACATTGAAGTCCCACACAGTGAAATCGTCGTTGTGCGTCCAGTCGGTGACGAGGATGCCGTGCGGCTGGAGGTCTTCGCC
Organism: uncultured Acidimicrobiaceae bacterium; assembly: GCA_903919455.1. GTDB lineage: Bacteria > Actinomycetota > Acidimicrobiia > Acidimicrobiales > Ilumatobacteraceae > UBA668. Next base: position 39,306 of record CAIXIJ010000110.1, read on the forward strand.
CAGTACGACCACCGGGTCGTAGAACGAGCGAGCGCGCTGCTGGCAGTAGCTATCGCACTGCATGGCGGCGGGCGTCCAGGCGTTGGCCACTTCGGCTTCGCCGCTCACGATGAGCGTGCCGCCGTAGACCGGCTTGGCTGCTGCCTCTGTGGTTTCCGGAGCCACTGTGGTCTCGGCGCCGGAGGCCACTGTGGTCTCGGCGCCGGAGGCGACGGTGGTCTCAGTGGTGTCGCCACCACTGGTCGTACCGTCATCCTTCTTGGAGCAGGCAGCGGTGATGAGCCCAAGGCTGATCAGCGCCACTGCGATGAACCGACCGGCCTTGCCGGACGGGCGAGTGTTTCGCACGTGCTTTCCCCCTTCAATCAGAAACGTTGCGTAGCCGGACTGGGCTGTGACCCCCATCACACCCGGCGATCCGCACCTTAGTCACAACCGAGCGCATTGCAAGAACACAGAGATACTGTGCCTGCGTGCGGCCGTTGCGAAGCGATTTTCTGGAGGTGCCCATCCCTCGCCGCTACTCGTCAAAGCACCGGTCGTTCGCCGACGGAATGCAGCGTCACTCGGCGGCGGTGGTCGAGGGCTCGCCCACGTACCGAGATCCGGTCACCGGATTCACCGTGTTCACGGCGAGATTTTTGGCCGATCGCGGCTACTGCTGCGCCAGTGGCTGTCGGCACTGCCCGTTCGAGGTCTGACTAGGGTTTCGGCATGCCCAGCGCTCTCTCCAAGCTTCGTGTCGGCCCGAACTCCACATTGCGGTTGAAGGATCATCCCACCGATGCCACCTTCGGGTGGGAGAAGGAGTCGGCGAAGGCCGAACTCGCCGATGTCATCGCCCGAATCGATGTGCTCCAGCAGCGACTTGCCGCCGAGGGGAAGCGCAGTGTGCTGCTCGTGTTGCAGGCGATGGACGCGGCGGGCAAGGACGGCACCATCCGGGCCATCACCGCAGGTCTGAATCCTGCCGGGTTTGAGGTGGCAGGTTTCAAAGCACCCGGTGGCCCGGAGACACAGCACGATTATCTGTGGCGCGTGCATGCGGCGGTGCCGGCCAAGGGTCGTGTCGGGATCTTCAACCGCAGCCACTACGAAGATGTGCTCATCGTTCGAGTGAAGGGCTTCGTTCCCAAGAGTGTCTGGTCGCGGCGCTTCGCCCACATCACCGCATTCGAGCAATTGCTTGCCGATGAGGGCACCACGATCGTGAAGGTGTTTCTCAACGTGTCGAAGGAGGAGCAACGTCAACGTCTTCAGGAGCGGATCGACGACCCGGAGAAGCGGTGGAAGTTCCGCAAGGGCGACCTCGACGATCGGGCGTTGTGGCCGAAGTACCAGGAGGCCTATCAGGACGCCATTCGTCGCACCAGCACGGCAGTGGCGCCTTGGTATGTGGTTCCCGCAGACCGCAACTGGGTGCGGAACTTGGCCGTTGCAAAGATCTTGCTCGAGACGCTCGAACGCATGAATCCGAAGCTCCCTCCCCCCGAGGACGGCATCGAGGGCCTCATCGTGGAGTGAACCCACGGACGAGCCTTTACGAAATGTAAAGTCCTAGGAACATGTCCGTACTCGTGCCCACCTCCCTCGTCGACGCCCTGCAGGCGTTGGCCGAACACCCCGACGCCACCGTGCTCGCAGGTGGCACCGACCTGATGGTCGAGCTCAACGGCGGCCATCGCCGAGCGTCGTCGGTAGTCGTCGTGAACCGAGTGCCCGAACTCTGCACATGGCGCCACGACCCGGTGTCGCGCACGCTTCGCCTTGGTGCCGGCGTGACGTATGCGCAGATCGAACGCGACCCCATCGCCTCGCTGGTGCCCGGTCTGGCCGAGGCTGCCCGCACCGTGGGTTCACCGCAGATCCGCCACGCAGCCACCATTGGCGGCAATGTAGGCACGTGTTCGCCCGCAGGCGATGGCTTACCCGTCTTGTCGGCGCTGAATGCAGAGGTGGAGCTGGTATCGGCCGAAGGGGTCCGATCGGTTCCGTTCTCTTCGTTCATGGTCGGTCCCAAGCGCACGCTGCGCGGGCCGGGGGAGCTGATCAGCGCCATCACGGTCCCCGTCGTCGACGGCTGGCAGGGATACGCGAAGGTTGGTGTCCGCAACGCGATGGTCATTGCCACTGCCAGCGCTGCAGTAGTTGCCGATTCCCGCAGGGGCACGGTGGCCATTGCGCTCGGCTCGGTGGGCCCCACCATTCTTCGTTGCCCAGAGGCGGAAGCTCACGCGATGGAGCACGCCGACTTCGGCGAACGCCGTCTCGCCCCGGAGGTCGTGAGCCACTGTTGCGAATTGGTGCGCCTCGCGTCGCGCCCCATCGACGATCATCGATCGACCGCCGCGTACCGCCGCCATGCCGTCGGTGTGCTGGCAGGTCGCCTACTGCGGAGGGCCTTCCCCAATGAGTGAGCCCAGCAATCTGGTGTACACGTTGCACGTGAACGGCCATGCCAGCGACGTGCGCGACGCATGGCTCGGCGAGAGCCTGCTCTATGTGTTGCGCGAGCGGCTCGGTCTGATGGGCAGCAAGGGAGCGTGCGAGCAAGGCGAGTGCGGCTCGTGCAGCGTGCTCGTGGATGGTGAACTCGTTTGCAGTTGCCTGGTGCTTGCCGCAGGCGCGGTAGGCCAGCAGATCATCACCATCGAAGGTGTCGCGCCAGCCGGTGCGCCCAGCGATGTGCAGCAGGCGTTCGTCGACGCCGGTGCTGTGCAGTGCGGTTTTTGCACGCCAGGTCTCATCATGGCCACCCACTCGTTGCTGGAACGCTCTCCGGAGCCCACCGAGTACGAGATTCGTGAGGAGTTGTCCGGCAACATCTGTCGGTGCACCGGCTATGGCCGCATCATCGAGGCTGTACAGCGAGTGGCAGTGGCTCGCAGAGGTGCGCAATGATCGACACTGCGTTGTCCGCCGATGTGCGTGCAGGCCGATTGGGGCACAGCACCCTGCGCCCCGATGGCGTCGCCAAGGTGCAGGGCACCTTCCAGTTCTCAGGCGACCTCACGGCAGACGGAGTCCTGTGGGGCGCCACGCTGAGATCGCCGCATCCGTATGCGCGCATTGTCCGCATCGATGTGAGCGGCGCGTGGAAGATCACCGGGGTCGAAGCCGTCATCACGGCCGACGACGTGCCGGGCGTGATGACGTACGGCCTCATCGATCAGGACCAGCCGGTGTTCGCAAGCGACGTCGTGCGCTTCGTCGGTGAACCTGTTGCGGCGGTGGCTGCCAATCACCCGGACGCCTGCCGTCGGGCGTTGGATGCCATCGTGGTGGAGTACGAGGTGCTGCAGCCTCTTACGGATCCAGAGAAGGCTGTCGATGGTTCCTTCGAAGCCATTCATCCATTGGGCAACGTGTTCCGCCAACAACGCATCGTGCGTGGCGACCAGACCATCGAGGGTCCGATCGTGGTGGAAGGTTCCTACGAACTCGGCATGCAGGACCAGGCATTCCTTGGCCTCGAAGCGGCGCTTGCCGTGCCGGATGCCGGCGGCGCTGGCGTGGAACTGCATGTGGCCACGCAATGGTTGCATGAGGATCGTAAGCAGATAGCGGCGTGCCTCGGGATGGCAGACGAGCAAGTGCGTCTGGTGCTGGGCGGCGTGGGTGGAGCCTTCGGTGCTCGTGAAGACATCAGCCTGCAGGTCCACACCTGTCTGCTCGCCCTGCGCACCAGCCGCCCGGTGCGGATGGCGTATAGCCGCCAGGAAAGCTTCCTGGGTCATGTGCATCGCCACCCGTGTCGCATCACGATGCGCCACCACGCCGATCACGACGGCCGTCTGCTTCGGGTGGAGGCTCGCTTCGTGTTCGACGGAGGTGCCTATGCGTCAACTTCGTCGGCAGTGTTGGTGAACGGAATCACCCACGCGCAGGGTCCCTACAAGTGCGACAACGCCACCGTCGATGGTTGGGCGGTCCGCACGAACAACCTGCCGTGCGGAGCCATGCGCGGCTTCGGCGTGGTGCAGGCGTGCTTCGCCCACGAGGCACAGATGGACAAGTTGGCTGCGGCCGTGGGTCTCGATCCGCTCGAGGTGCGGCTGCGAAACGCTATGGAGACCGGCGATCGACTCATCACCGGCCAGGTGGTGGAGAGCGTGGCACCGGTGGCGCGCCTCATCCGCGAGCTCGCAGCGATGCCGCTACCCAGCGAACCCGTGGGCGGCCACGATCTGAATCCGATGCGTCTCCCAGGTGGCGCGGGTCGCACCGCCGATGTGGGCAACGTGCGGCGCGGCATCGGTTGGGCAGTGAGCATCAAGAACCTCATGTACAGCGAAGGCTTCGACGACTATTCGACGGCGAGGGTTCGCTTGGCCGACGGCATCGCCACCGTGAAGTTCGCCACCGCTGAGGTGGGGCAGGGTTTCGTCACGCTCGCAGGCCAGATCGCCCGTTCGGTCTTGGGGGTCGATGAAGTGGTCCTCGACCAGATCGACACGCAGGTGGGGTCCGCTGGTTCCACCTCTGCGTCTCGGCAGACATGGATGAGCGGCGGCGCTGTGGACGGGGCCTGTCGCCTGGTGCGTGAGCGAATGTTCGAACGTGTCGCGACGCTGCACGGGCTGGATCCCCTGGGCCTTGTGATCGAGGGCACCGAGGTGGTCGACACCGTGAGCGGGCTTCGGCTCGAGGTGTCCGAAGCAACGGCCGGCATCGAGTTCGACGAGACGTTCGAACATCACCACCGCCCCACTGAGGATCTCGACGAGTTCGGTCAGGGAAACTGCCACACAGCGTTCGCCTTCGCTGCTCATCGAGCCGTGGTCGACGTGGACCCCGAGTTGGGGCTGGTGAAGGTGGTGGAGGTGGCCACCGTGCAAGACATTGGTCGAGCCCTGAACCCGCTCAGCATCACCGGACAGATCGAGGGTGGCATCGCCCAGGGTGTTGGTCTGGCAGTGATGGAGGAGATCATCCAGTTGAACGGGCACGTGAAGAACGCGTCGTTCACCGATTACCTCCTGCCCACATTTCTCGACATGCCCGACGTGGTGATCGGCCTGGTGGAGGAGCCTGAACCGCAGGCGCCGCTCGGTGCAAAGGGTGTGGGTGAACCTCCGACGGTTTCGTCCACACCAGCCGTCGTGGCGGCCATTCGCGACGCCATCGGAAAGGACCTCACCCGAGTACCGGTTCGGCCCACCGACATCGTCTTCGGTTAGCGTGGCCTTCTTATGTCGAACGAGCGCGAAATCATGACCTGGGAGATCTTCGGCGAGGCATCACGTGTGCTCGCCCAGTTGGTGGCCGACGATTACGAGCCGGACATGATCCTCTCGATTGCGCGTGGTGGCCTGCTCATTGGTGGTGCACTCGGGTATGCCCTCTCGGTGAAGAACGTGTACACGATGAACGTGGAGTTCTACACCGGTGTCGACGAGCGCCTCGAAGTACCGCGCATTCTTCCCCCGGCTCCCGATTTCGTGGATGTCAGTCACGCCAAGATCCTCATCGCCGACGACGTCGCCGACACCGGCCACACCCTTCGCTCGGTACAGGACTTCTGCGACGGCAAGGTGGCCGAGGTGCGCACAGCGTGCCTGTACGAGAAGAGCCATTCTGTGGTGAAGTGCGACTACGTGTGGAAGAAGACCGATCTCTGGATCAACTTCCCCTGGAGCGACAAGGATCCGGTCGCCAAGCGCGATTGGTCCGTGAAGGACGCCTGAGGTCTCACCAGCGGCATTCGATCAGAGGATGCCCTTGAGGTGCTCCATGGCTCGGTCGGCCTCGACTCGCGGAACCAAGACCCGATAGTCGCTCGACGTGTTCGTGACGATGTTGAACGTTTCGTCGCCGGTGGCATGGAAGCCGGCGCTGCACAACTCCGCAACCGTCAGGGGACCGCGCCCGATTCGGACGCGGGCGACCTCGACCAACTCATTCGGATCGCCAGGATCGCCGCGGCTGATCCATTCAAAGAACTTCGTACGCAGACTCACGAACTCGCACGCTAACCATTGCGACGCAGCACGGTGAGCGCAGCATTTCGCCCGCTGGCGCCCCACACGCCCGCGCCGGGGAATGTGGCGGCGCCGGTGAGATACAGGCCACGTACGTCGGTCTCGTAGCGCGTCAGTTCGGGGTTCGGGTTGCGCAGCGCTGCCAGTGGCCCGCCTGCGAAGGAAGTGGCGTGGCCCTTGGGTAGGTGGAATTCGCCTTCGTACCGATCGGGTGTCATTGCACGCCAGTCGCGCACAGTGTTGGCGAAGCCGGGTTGCGCCAGCGTGCCGAACAGGTCGAGCCAGCGACGTGGCTCCTGGCTGCTCGCCCAACCGCCCTGCAGGCTGTAGGGCGTGTAGAGCACCTCGAGGCTGAGCACATGCACACCAGGAGGTGCCAGCGTGTCGTCGGTGACCGTCGGCACGTTCGCCAGCATGCCGGGTGCGGGAAGTACTTTGCCGAGCGGCATGATCTCGTGTCCGCGGTGCATGTCGGCGATGGAGGGAGCCACGGCGAAGGTGCAACCCTCCTCACCGCCGTACCCGGCCGCTGCTGCAGCGCTGAGGCGTGGAGCCTCGCTCAACACCGCGTCGATCTTCGACTCGTAGCCCTCGGCGTGGGGCACCTGCTTCCAGCGCTCGATGAGGCCGTGTGCCTGCGGCGGGGCATTCGTGAGCCACTGCAGGAAGGTGTCGTGCGGATTGCAGGCCGACACCACCACCTTGGCCGTCGCTTCGGTGCCGTCGGTGAACGACACGCCGCGAACCGATGAGCCTTCACACGTGATGGCGCTCACCTTCGTGGATGTACGCAGTTCGCCGCCCGCAAGTTGGAACGACTTGAGAATGGTGAGCGGAAGTTGGCCGCTCCCTCCAATCGGCCGACCCACCGAGGCGGCGTGTCGCATCGCGTAGGTGAGGGCAGACAGTCCGCTGCCCGGGGTCTCTGGCGAGATGCCCCACACCATTGGACCGACCAACATGGCTGGAGCCTGCAGCGCATCCGTAGAGAAGAACTCGCGCATCACATCGGCGCCCGACCGGCGACTCCAGCGTAAGAGCGTGCTGACGCCGCTGCCCTTTCGGGCGAGTACCTTGCGGGTGATTCCCCCGAATGATGGGGGATCGTTCGCTGCGTCGAACACCAAGCGCGCAGCCGGCATCGCTGCCTTGAGATAGCGACGGTAGCCATCAACCTCCCGAGGGTGATGACGGCCGATGGAGTCGAGCGTTTGCTCGATGTCGTGATGGCTCGCCCACCCTGGAGTGCCCGCCCAGGTGAGGTTGATCTGCGACGGATCCACGTTCACGTAGCGAAGGCCGAGTTCCTTCAGCCCCAATTCATCGCTGATGGGCGTGGTGCGGAACGTGATGTGGTCGCAGTTACAAATGTTCACCATGGCGCCGGCGAACTCCTCGCTGGCTGCGGTGCCGCCAACGGCGGAACGGGCCTCCACCAGCAGCGTGCGCATACCGCTCTTGGCGAGGTACGCAGCACACACCAACCCGTTGTGGCCAGCTCCGATGACGATGGCGTCGTAGTCGAAGTGGCTCATCCCACCATTGTGGCCGGTGGAGGAGGGTCACCGCTAACGTGCGGATGTGACTCTCCACGTGCGCCGCTTCGCCGACCTCTCCGGCCCCCAGGTGGCCGAGCGCTTCACCGACCGAACCATCCTGGTGCAGCCGCTCGGTGCCATCGAACAGCACGGTCCGCATCTGCCGCTCAGCACCGACAGCGTGGTGGCCACGGCTGTAGCTGAGGCAACGGTTGCGGAGGTGGGCGAGGAACTGGATGTGTGGCTACTGCCGACGCTGGAATACACCAAGAGCAACGAACACGCCTGGAGCCCCGGCACGGTGTGGCTCAGCGCCACCACGTTGTTGGCGGTGCTCGACGATCTCGGTCGGTGCATCGCCACCACCGCCGCGAAGCGCTTGGTGTTCCTGAACGGTCACGGTGGCAACAGCGCGTTGTTGAATGTGGCGAACCGCGAGCTGCGACTGGCCCATGGATTGATGACGTTCGTCACGCATCCGGGCATTCCTGCCGATCAGGGTGGAACGTCGCCTGCAGAGGAGATGGGTATGGGGGTGCATGGTGGGTCGGAGGAAACCTCCATGATGCTGCACCTCGCGCCGCACCTCGTCGACATGTCGAAGGCGGAACGCCGTGTGCCCGAGGCAATGGCTATGAACAAGTACGTACGTTTCGGCGGGCGAGTGTCGTTTGGCTGGATGTCGAACGACTTCTTCCCCGACGGCTATATCGGCGACCCCACTACGGCAAACGCGGAGACCGGCAAGCGACTGTTCGAGGGCTCGGTTCGCGGCTTCGGTGAAGCGCTGCGTGAGGTGTCTACGTTCAACTTCGGTCGCCCTGCATGACCTCGCACCACCACCTCCGTGTCGACGGGCAACGCCTTTGGGCGCGGCTCGAGGCGCTCGGTGAGGTCGGAGCAGTTCGTGGCCAGAACGGCGAACGGGGAAACGCCAGGCTCGCGCTTTCCGATGCCGACCGTGAGGGCCGCGACCTGGTGATCGGCTGGATGCACGATCTCGGGATGGAGGTGTCGATCGACGCCGTCGGCAACGGTGTGGCAGTGCGGCCCGGCACCGACCCATCAGCTGGGGCTGTGATGGTGGGGTCGCACATCGACACCGTTCGTACCGGTGGCTGGTTCGACGGCAACCTGGGCGTGCTCGGTGGTCTCGAAGTGGTCGAGACCCTGGCTCAGAACGGCATCTCCACGAAGCATCCGATTGCGGTTGCCTTCTTCACCAACGAGGAGGGCGCCCGGTTCCAGCCCGACATGCTCGGAAGCCTGGTCTACGTGGGCGGCATGGCGCTGGAGGATGCGCTGGACGTGCGCGCAGCCGACGACGGGGCGAGGCTGGGCGACGAACTGACGCGTATCGGCTACGCGGGTCCAACTCCCTGCCCGGCTGCGGCAGCCCCACACGCTTTCTTCGAACTGCACATCGAGCAGGGGCCGGTACTGGAGGACGAAGGGATCACGATTGGTGCGGTCACCGGAGTGCAGGGCATCTCCTGGACGGAACTCATCATTACGGGGCAGTCTGCGCACGCTGGCACCACCCCGATGCGACTGCGTCGCGACCCCGGCTATGTGGCTGCGGCCATCAACACCGGTATTCGAGCGCTTGCTCGCGAGATGGGCGGCACACAGGTGGCCACCGTGGGCCGTTGCGAGTACTCGCCCAATCTGGTGAACGTGGTCCCCGCGAAGGTCACGATGACGGTGGATCTTCGCAACACCGAGGAGGCACTGTTGCGGCAGGCCGAGGAGGTGTTCGCGGCGCTGTGCGAACAGCTCGCTGCTGAGGAAGGAGTCACCATCGAGCGTCGCACGCTCGCTCGATTCGAGCCGGTGGAGTTCGCGGCAGAGCAGATCGATCTCGTGGAGACCACAGCGAAGCGCCTCGGTTACTCCACGATGCGCATGCCGAGCGGTGCCGGGCACGATGCGCAGATGCTTGCCCGCGTGTGCCCCACTTCGATGGTGTTCGTGCCGAGTGTGAATGGCCTCTCGCACAACATCGCAGAGTTCACACACCCCGAGCACATCACTGCAGGAGCGAACGTGCTGCTGCAGGTGGTGCTCGCTGCAGCGGCGCCGGGCTGAGCGGTGCCCGCGTCGTTCGACCTCGTCACCTTGGACTCTCCTCGACCTAACGACGCTGCAGCGTTCTGGTCCGCGGCCCTCGGTCTGCACGAAAGCGAGCGCGAAGACGGCGACCGCTGGATCGTGCTCAGTGATGCGCAGGGTGTTCGGCGGATCGGGCTGCAGCGAGGCGGCGCTCGGCCGGGCACGGTGCACCTGGATTTGAGCTGCGGTGTGGGGGAGTTCGACGCAGAGATGCAGCGGTTGTTGCAGCTCGGCGCAGTCGAAATCGGCCCTGCTCGTCACGAGTCGTACGGGAGCATCGTGAACCTCTCCGACCCGGACGGCAATCTTTTCGACCTCTGCGCCTACGTGGACTGATAGACCACACCTATGGGTGTCGTGATCGACAACCCACTCCTGCTGCTGTTTCTGGTGGTCGGCGTGGGGGCAGCGATCGGACAGGTGCGGGTCAAGGGCATAGCGCTTGGCCCGGCCGCAGCGCTGTTCGTCGGGCTTGCTGTCAGCGCCGCCGACGCTCGGCTGGCGAACATGCCCGTGATCGTGTCGCAGATCGGTCTGGCGCTGTTCATCTACACCGTGGGTCTCGCTAGCGGCCCGTCGTTCCTTGCCGAACTTCGCCGCGGTGGAGCCAAGGTGTTGGTCGGTGTCACGTTGCTGCTCGGCGCGGTGGCACTGGCCGTGGTGGCCCTCGCGTCGGCGTTCGGGCTGGATGTGGGTGCTCGCTCCGGCTTGTTCGCTGGCACCCTCACGAACACCCCGGCGCTCTCGGCCGCGATTGCAGCACTTGGTGCCAGGGCCACCGACGGGAGCGTGACGGACCCGGTGATCGGCTACTCGCTTGCGTATCCACTCGGCGTGCTTGCCATGCTCCTGGCTGCAGCTTGGTCGCTGCGCAGAGGTACCAAACCGGACGACGAGCGGTCGGGTGCAGCCGCGAGTATCGACACGAACGCTACGAGTGCCACGGTATTGGTGCGGCGGGAGGGTCTGCCTCCTCTCGGCGAACTTCGACACTGGGATGAGTGCCACCTGGCATTCGGTCGGTATGAGCACGACGGCGCGGTGCAGTTGGCCACCACCGATGTGTGCCTTCAGCCTGGCGACTCGTGCACCGTCATCGGCGTTCCCGAGGATGTTCGTCGATTCATCGCATGGGCGGGGGAGCCGAGCACTCGCCATTTGGCACTCGACCGTTCCATGCTCGACTTTCGTCGTATCTCCGTCTCCAACAGGAAACTGGCCGGCACGCATCTGCGTTCGCTGGAACTCGAGGCTCGTTACGGCGCCACCGTCACCCGGGTCCGACGTGGTGATGCGGATCTCGTCGTGGACGGTGATTTCATTCTTCGACTGGGCGACCGCCTTCGCGTCGTGGGCCCGGCGACTCGACTCGGCGACGTCGCGGTGTTGTTGGGCGACTCCGACCGCAGCCTCGGCGAGGTGGATGCGATGGGGTTCGCGCTCGGCCTGAGCATCGGCTTGCTCATTGGTCTCATCTCGATTCCCTTGCCCGGTGGCGGCAACGTCGAGTTGGGCGTGGGCGGTGGGCCACTCATCGCTGGTCTGGTGCTGGGCACTCTCTCGCGGACAGGACCCGTCACCTGGCAGATACCGCACGCGGCGAACCTCACACTTCGCCAGCTGGGCATCCTGGTCTTTCTCAGCGCGATCGGCATCAGGTCGGGAGCCACATTCGCCGATGCGGTGGGAACCGGTGTCGGAGCTCGCATTGCGGCTGCTGCTGCCATCCTCACGCTGTTCGTCGCCGGGTCGTCGCTGTTGCTCACTCGGTTGGTGACCAACGACTCGGCAACGGCGGCTGGGCAGATCGCAGGCATCGAAACGCAACCGGCAGTCCATGCCTATGCGGCCGAGGCAAGTAGAGGCGACTCGCGTGTCGATGCCGGCTACGCCCTCGTGCTGCCCCTGGCGATGATCGTGAAATTGATCCTGGTGCAGTTGCTGGTGTGATCGCTAGAGCTGAATGAGGCCCCGGAGATAGCGAAGGGGCACCGGCATACGCCGGTGCCCCTTCAGTGACCTGTTTGTTTCAGGTGTCGATCAGAGATGGATCGACGGGTCGAGGAACTCGTTGGTCACGATGTCCTCGGCCTTCAGGCCTTCCTTCGGCGGGCTGTCCTGAGCGGTGTAGACCGGGATCGCCACCTTGATGAGTTCTTCCACGCGAGCCATGTCGAAGCTGCCCATCACGCCATCGGTGCCGTTGGCAACGAGGCCGTCCTTCTTGATGGTCGCCACGCCATAGTCGGCTGCACCCTGGCTGTAGACCCAGCCGAACTTGTCCTTGAACTGGTTGGCGGCGTCGAGGATGACGGCGTTGGCAGTCTCGGGGGCGTTCAGGTAGTCGACGCTGGCCTGCTGAATCACCGGCACGAGCTTCTTGAAGCAAGCGCTGTACTTGGTGACGTTCTCCGGCTTGGTGGCGATGGACTCGGCGTAGTTCTTCCAGCCCACATCGTTGATGTACTGGTAGGCAACCGGCTTCTTCCAGTTGTCGAGCTCGGTCTCGTAGATGTACGGCTCAGCCGAACCGAATCCCTGCTGCGCTGCCTTGCCTTCGTCGGTGACAAACAGGCTCGGGTCGCCGGTGTACGAACCGTCGACCTGGGCCTTGTCGAGCACACCGGTGGAGGTGAGGAAGTCCATGTAGGCGGCGCCACCGAAGTAGCGGACCTTCACGCCGGGAGCCTTCAGGTCGGCGATGCCCTTCACGTCGGGGTACGTGGCCGGATCCCACATGATCATCTGCGGGTTCTTCTCGTAACCCGACTCGATGGCGACCGTGGGGAACGTGGCCGAGTTCTGGATGGCCTCGTCGGTGTAGACGTAGCCGAGCAGAATGCTGTCGTTCTGGTACATGATCGAGGTGACGCTCTGGAAGTTCTGAGCTGCGCCACCCGACTGGATGGCGATCTTCACGCCGGTGTCGTTGCCCTTGGAATCCTGGAGCGGGCCGGTGACGATGCCCTTGTCGGCATCGACGGTGTAGCCCTTGCCCACCATCTGGTACAGGAAGCCGTGCTCGGCCTCCGGCATCCAGTCGGTCTGGATGACCACGGTCTCGGGGCAGTCGCCCGCGAGGCTGACGGCTCCGCCAGCTGCTGCGGTGGTCTCCGAGCCGCCGGCAGCAGCCGTGGTCTCCGAGCCGCCGGTGTTGGTGCTGTCGCTGCCACATGCCGCGAGGGCGATGGCGGCAGCGAGTGAGCAGGCAATCAGCGTTGCGCTGCGTCGGTGTTGCATGTGTGTCTCCTTGATGTTGTGTTCACGCTGGGTTGGGGAGACTGCGGGCAGTCTCGGTTGGATGGGAATCAGCGGTTGCTCTCGTGCCAGTGGCCGACGACGACCTTGGTGAGCCAACCGAAGAACAAGAACACAGCAATGCCCAACAGGGCAATGAGAATCAGGCCGCCGTAGATCAACGGGAACTTGATCTTCTGGCGGTACTCCTCGATGATGATGCCGATGCCAGGCATGCCGCCCGATCGGAAGAACTGTTCGCCCACCACTGCGCCGATCACCGAGAGACCGGCAGAGATGCGAAAGCCAGTGAAGATCGCCGGCATCGCCGATGGGAACTGGAGCTTTCGGAGTCGGGTGAAGCGCGAGACTTCGCTGAGGGTGAACAGATCGTGCTGGCCCTTGTCGGCAGAGAGCAGACCGAACAGGGTGTTGCTGGCGACCGGGAAGATGGAGATCATCACGCACACGAAGATGCGTGGCCCCATGCCCTCGGGGAAGATGGCTGCGATGACGGGCACGATGGCCAGCACCGGCGTGGCCTGTAGTGCCACGAGATACGGGTACACCGCACGCTCGGCCCATTTGGCGCGGGCCATGATGACGGCCAGTGACATACCCACGATGATCGTGATGATCAGGCCGATGCCGGCAACGAGCGCCGTCCAGGCGAGACCGTTCAGCAGCTTGGAACGCGGCCCGGGGGAGAGGAACGCCTGATCTACCACGGTGAACGGCGACGGCAACAGGAAGCCCGGCTTGTCGAAGATCTTGCGCATGCCGACTTCGTGCATCCATTGCCAGAACGCGATGAACAGCACGAACATCACGACGGGGCCGATGACGGTGCTCCACTGGAACTTGTCCTGTAGCGCCGGAGGAGGTGCGTCGAGCAGAAAATCCTCTACTGCACCGGCATCAGTGCCTGGAACGATGTAGAGCGTGTCGACGGGAGAGTTGAAGGTGCGCTCGTCGGGGGCGTTCATGCGTGTGCCCCTCGCAGTTGCTGTGAAATCTCGCCCGAGATGCGCGCGAACTCGGGGTCGAAACGCAGTTCCGGCGAGCGCGGGTACTCGAAGGGGATGGTGTACTCAGCCACGATGCGACCGGGCCGTGCGCTCATCACGAGCACCCGAGTGGACAGGAACACGGCCTCACCGATGGAGTGGGTGATGAACAGCCCACCAAAGCGCTGGCGTTCGAACAGGCTGATCACTTCGTCGTTCAACCGTTCACGCGTGATTTCGTCGACTGCACCGAAGGGCTCGTCGAACAAGAACACGCTTGGGTCGAGCACCAGCGTGCGCGCCAGCGAGGCACGCATCTTCATGCCGCCCGACAACTGCTTGGGGTACTTGCCCTCGAACCCACTGAGGCCCACCAGCTTGATGGCGTCTGCGGCCCGCCGAGAGCGCTCGGCCTTTGCGATCCCGCCGAGCTCGGCCAGCAGTTCCACGTTGCGCTGCACTGTGCGCCACTGCAGCAGCGTGGCGTCTTGGAAGACGTAGCCAACCTTTTTGATGTCGACATCGACCGTGCCCGTGGTGGGCTTGTGCAGGCCGCTGGCGATCTTCAGCAATGTGCTCTTGCCGCAGCCCGAAGGCCCGACGACGGTGACGAACTCGCCGGGGCGAACATCGAAGGAGGTTTCGCCGAGCGCATGAGTTCCGTCGGGGTACACCATTGAGACCCCATTGAAACTCAGCACCGGGGCGGGGGCTGAGACATTCATCGCGGTCACCCTAGTTGGCGCGACCGTGTCGGTCTGCGTCCGATCGTCCATCAGTGCATCACCATTCCACCGGTCACGTTCATGGCTTCGCCGGTGCAATAAGCGGCGTCGTCCGACGCAAGAAAGACCACCATCGCTGCAACGTCATCGGGGGCGGCGCAGCGGCCGAGAGGTGACAGTGCTGACCAGGCGGCAACCATCTCGGGCGTACGGCTGGCAGCACCCATCTCCGTGAGCACATAACCAGGACAGATGCAGTTGACGCGAATGTCGTGCTCGCCGAGTTCCATCGCAGCAACCCGCGTGAGGCCGATGACTGCCGCCTTGGACGCGGCGTAGTGAGCCTGATGTGGCGAGCCGACCTTGCCGCCCATGGACGCCATGTTCACGATGGATCCGCCGGTGCCCTGCTCGATCATCGCCGTGCTGGCGACCTGCATCGTGAGCAGCATGGCCCGCACGTTGATGTCGAAGGTGGCGTTCCAGTCGTCGACGGTGATCTCGAGCAATGGGGCCATCCGAAGGATGCCGGCGTTGTTCACCAGTACATCCACGCCGCCGAGGCTGCTGACCGCTTCCTCCGTGGCTGCCCGGGTGCTGCCTGGGTCTGACAGTTCGACTTCCACGGCCACAGCGCCGATCTCTGCCGCCTGACGACGGCAGAGGTCGATGTCGCGATCCATCAGCGCCAACCGAGCGCCTTCTCGATGGCATGCCTCAGCGATCGCCGCCCCGATGCCACGCGCCGCGCCGGTAACGACGACTCGTAGACCATCGAGGCGACCTCGGGCAGGGGCAGTGCGGTCGGTCACCATGTGATCAGCATCGTATGACAGCGTTCGTGTCAGGAATTCGCGCCAGGCGTGAACGCTGTGTTACCGGCTCGCACCACAACTCGCCCAGCGGGAGCGAAGGCCACGGCTTCGCGGGTGCTGTGCGCATCCAGCAGCACGAAGTCGGCAGCTGCACCGACTCGCACGGCAGCCTCCGGTAAACCCATCGCCCGGCGGGAGGCTGAGCTGACGGACAGGTACGCATCGTCGGGCAGAAGGTGGCCGGCCATCACCATCAGCGCCGCCGTTTCCATGCAATCGCCACGTCCGACGAGGTTGAAAGGGTCCTGCAGGTTGTCGGCACCGGCGGCCACGTTGACGCCGGCGGATCGCAACGCCTTGAGTGCAGTGAGGCCTCGAGGCATGGCTACCTGCTGATCTCGGCCCAGCAGGTACAAATTGCTGCTTGGGAGCGCAATCACGCTGATGCCAGCCGCAGCAACAAGTTCTGACACACGCTGCTGCTCGCGCTCGGTCTGCATACCCAGGCTCACGCAGTGGCTCGCCGCGACGTGCTGCGAGAAGCCGGTGGCAAGCACCCGATCGGCGAGATAGGGGAGTGCAAACTTCTCCGGGTTGGTGGTCTCGTCGGTGTGTAGATCGAGCGGCAGGTCTGCCTGCCCGGCGAGTTCGAGCAACATGTCGGTGACCCCATTCGGGTCGTCTTCGATGTGTGGGCAGCCGCCGATGCCGTCGACACCAAGACGGATTGCCTCGCGGATGAGCACCTGCTGTTCATCGGTGCTGCTGGGCCAGCCGCACAGAGCAAAGACCTGGATGTCCACAACGTCGCGGAGTCGATCACGCACAGCGAGCAGCGCTTCGACCGACATCATCCCGTTCTCCACCGTGACATCGGCATGAGTGCGAATCGCAGTGGCGCCGTTTGCGGCGATCAGTCGAGCCGCGCGTTCCGCTCTCGCCTCCGTTTCGGCGAGGGTGATTCGGTCGCGGTGACGTTCGATGGCATCGCAGGCACCCATGAGATCGCCTGTCGGGTTTGGCACAGTCTCGGCCAGGAACGCCTTGTCGAGATGTGCATGCGCCTCCGCCATGGCAGGCAGTAGCAGGCGCCCGGCCGCGTCGAGAATCTGGTCGCCCTGTTCCGGAACACCACCGACGGATACGACGACACCACCGTCCATCCGCAACGTCGTGCGAGTGCCATCGGGGAGGAGCGCGTCGACAACGGAGAGAGCCATTGGCGCGAGGGTAGATCAGTTCCCTGCGACGGACCCGACTCGTGTTCGCGGGTCGGCGGAACCAGACCAGAATCCCTGCTCGTCGCGGATGATCGCGTGAGCATGCCCGAAATCACTGTCGTAGGGCGGCAGCACGCGCACTCGGTGCCCGCGTGCGGTCAACGCTGCTGCCCAGTCCGGCGGCGCATGCCCCTCGATTTCGAGCACTGGGCCATCGACCGAGGTCCAGGTGTCGAAACCGGTGACGGGTCCGCTGAGCGCCCAACGTCCGGCATGAATGGCGGCAGCAGGCGACTGTCGGTGATGAAAGAGTCGTGCTGCCACCTGCAGCAGGATCTGTGGCTGGGCGTCGCCACCCATGGTGCCGAACACCGCTGCGAGATCGCTGCCGCGAGTGGCCAGCGCAGGGGAGAGGGTGTGCGGTGGGCGCGCGCCGGCCCTCAATTCGCCCGGATGTCCCTGCTGGAGATTGAACCCGAGTCCGCGGTTGTGGAGGTTGATCTGTGTGTTGGGCTCGACGAGCCACGATCCGAAGCCGGATGCGTTCGACTGGATCAGCGAGACGCCCATGCCGCTTGCGTCGGTGGCGCACAGGTAGGTGGTGTCGCCATTGGTTCCGTTGGCGCCGAGGTGGCTGCATCGTTCGAGGTCGAGCAATCCGGCACGAGCGCGGATGGAGTGCAGCAATTGGTCGCCATCGGCGAGTTCGTGCAGCACGTCGGGACGGTCGAAGCCGGCCACCTTGGCAGCCTCCACGAGCAGATGCGCCCACAGGGCATCGTCGGGATCCGCGGGAAGTTGCAGAGTGTCGGCCAACTGCGCAGCGCCGAGCGTGAGGTAGCCCTGGGAGTTGGGGGGAATGGTCCAGAGGTCGACACCGAAGGCTGCTGCCCGGAGCGGAGTCACCCATGCGCTCTGCGGCTCGGTGAGGTCGGCGTCACTGAACCAACCGCCACCAAGCGCGAGGAGGCCTTCACCGAACTCGCCGAGGTAGAACCCGTCTCGACCACCTTCTGCGATGGCGCGCAGCGCTCGTGCAGCGCCGGGTCGACGCACCCGCGCGCCGGGTCGGGCAGCTTGCGAGGTGAGTTCGTGAAGGGCGCGGCGACCGGTGTCGTCCACGCCAGCCACCGAGCCAACCAGCAGCGGGCTTGCCGGGAAGCCGTCTTCGGCCAAGGCGATGGCGGGTGCCAGCAGAGTGGACATCGGCATCGATCCGAACCGTTCGTGCAGCGCCACCCAACCGTCGACGCAACCCGGCACGGTGACCGTGCGGATGTCGTGGCGGAACGGCATCACCGAATGACCGTCGGCCCGCACCGCATCGGCACTTGCTGCGCTGCCGGCCCGCCCGCTGGAGTTCAGGCACCAGACCTCGCCGCCGTGATGCACCAACGCGAACAGGTCGCCGCCCATCCCGCACAGGTGTGGTCCGGTGATAGCGATGGCTGCGTTGGTGGCGATGGCAGCGTCGATGGCATTTCCACCGAGTGCGAGCATTGCCAACCCGGCCTGTGTGGCGAGGTGGTCGGCGCTGGCCACCATGTGGTGGGGCGCCCGCGTGCTGTTGAACGGAGCGGCTATTGCCACAGACCACGCTCCTGGAAGACGGAGCGCAGCACCTCGGGGCGGTCGGTCATGATGCCGTCGACACCAAGGTCGAGCAGGCGATGCATCTCGGCTGGATCATCGATCGTCCAGACATGCACGGCCAGCCCCATCCGGTGCGCGCGGTCGACGAACTTTTTGTCGGTCACCGTGAGCGGGCCCTGTTTCACCGGCACCTGTGCGGCCATCGCAGACGTGGACCGAAGGGTGCCGAATCTGAGCCCGGCGACGGCCCCAGGCCCCAGGGCGGTGCACGCGTCGGGGCCGAGCTCCTTGCGAAGCGTGCGCATCCGTGTATCGCTGAATGCGCCGAGGCACAGGCGTGGGAGCGAGTTGGTTCTGCGTATCGCACTCACGAGTGCCGCGATGGCCTTGTCGGACTTGCAGTCGATGTTCACACGCAGTTCGGGCCATGTTCCGAGCATGTCTTCCAGCAGCGGAATCGGGGCCCGGCCATCGACCAGAGCTGTCTGCACCTCGCTCCACGGGAGATCGCTGATCTTTCCGCTGCGGCCGCACGTGCGCCGAAGATCGTTGTCGTGAAACGCAACGAGCACACCGTCGGAGGTGACCTGTACATCGGTCTCCACGTAGCGGTAGCCCAGATTCACGGCGTACTCGAACGCCGGCATGGTGTTCTCCGGCACGTCGCTTGCGCCGCCGCGGTGGGCGAACGGGATCGGCCCGTTCCAGTCGAGGTAGGGATGGGAACGGGTCTGCATCGGCTCCAGTATCGTCGCCAGAATGAGTGAGACCATCACCGTCCGATCGCCCTACGACGATTCCGTCATCGGCGAGATTCCTGCAATGACCGCTGCCGACGTCGATGCCGCCGTAGCGACCGCCAAGAAGGCGCTGCACGAGCACCCGTTGCCACTGTGGAAGCGGGCCGACATTCTCGACAAGGCGGCGCTTCGCCTCACCGAGCGCCGCGAGGAGTTCGCTCAGATCATCGCCAAGGAGGCAGCGAAGCCGATCAAGACCGCGCGTGTGGAGGCCGAGCGTGCGGTTGGCACGTTCCAGTTCGCCGCGGCGGAAGCGCGCAAGCTCGGTGGCGAAATGATTCCACTGGACGCCATTCCCTCCGGCGAGGGCAAGCTCGGCTTCACCCTCCGAGTACCAATCGGCGTGGTCGGTGCCATCGCACCGTTCAACTTCCCGCTGAACCTCGTGGTGCACAAGGTGGGTCCAGCTATCGCCGCAGGGTGCCCGGTGGTACTGAAGCCCGCCAGCCAGACACCGTTCAGCAGCATTGTGCTCGCGCAGATGCTCGTCGAGGAATGCGGTTTGCCGGCCGAGTACTTGCAGGTCGTCACCGGTGGCGGCGGCACGGTGGGCAACGCCATCGTGGACCACCCCGACATCGCTCTCATCACCTTCACCGGGTCGCCGGAAGTTGGTTGGGCCATCCGGGCTCGCGCACCGCGAAAGCGGGTCGGCCTGGAACTCGGCAACAATGCGCCGTGCATCATCGAGCCCGATGGCGATTGGGCTACTGCGGCAGCGAAGATCAAGTTCGCTGGCTTCAGCCACGCAGGGCAGAGTTGCATCAGCACGCAGCGAGTCTTCGTGCATTCGTCGGTGTCGCAACAGTTCACCGAGGCGTTGGTGGCGCACGTGAACACGCTGGTGGTCGGCGACCCGATGGACGACGCCACCGACGTGTCGGCCCTCATCAACCGTGGGGAACGCGACCGCGTCGCGGCCTGGGTCGCCGAAGCCGAGGCGCAAGGCGCCACCATTGCCACGGGTGGCTCTCTCGACGACGCTGGTGTGCTGCGGCCGACGGTCATCACCAACGCCACGCACGACATGAAGGTGTGCGCCCAGGAGGTGTTCGGGCCGGTGGTCACCGTGGCTGTCTACGACGACCTCGACGAGGCTCTTCGCTTGGCAAACGACAGCAAGTACGGTCTGCAGGCGAGCATCTTTACAAGCGACATCTCCAAGGCGCTCAAAGCTGTGCGCACCCTCGACTTCGGTGGAGTGCTGGTGAACGAGGTTCCCACCTGGCGTGCCGATCAGCAGCCCTACGGTGGCCTCCGCGACAGCGGCAACACCAGGGAAGGCCCCGCATTCAGTGTGAAGGAGATGACCGAGATCCGCATGGTGGTCCTCTCGTGATTCGTTGGGGAGTGCTCGGCGGTAGCAGCCGGATCTTCCACAAGAGTTTGGCGCCAGCGTTCGCAGCCAACGGCCACACGGTGGTCGCAGCGCCGAGCCGCCACGGCGAGTCGATGGCGCCGTACCAGGCGATGCTGGAGCGAGACGACATCGATGCGGTGTACAACCCATTGCCGAACCATCTGCACGCCGAGTGGACCCACCGGGCGCTTGATGCTGGCAAGCATGTGCTCTGCGAGAAGCCACTCACGTTGTCGGTTGCCGACACCGAGTCGGTGTTCGAGCATGCAGAGGCGGTCGGTCGCACGGTGCTCGAGGCATACGTCTGGCCGCATCACCCTCGGGCAAAGGCGCTGCTGCAGTTGGTACGGTCCGGTGCAGTCGGCTCGCCGCAATGGGGAACCGGGCAGTTCTCGTGGCCGATGGACCTGTCGTCCGGCGATCATCGCCTCGACTACCGGGGTGCCGGCGCGTTGTTCGACGTGGGTATCTATTGCATTGCGCCGTTCATGTTGATGGCCCGGCGCGACGCCTCTGTGGTCAGCGCCAACGCCGTGCGCAATATGGCGGGCATCGATCTCACGATGGCCGGTTTCGTCGATTGGGGTGGCGGCTTCGGCTCGTCGTTTCACGTGTCGTTCGATGCGCCGGTGGCTCGCTCGATGTCGTTGGTCACCAGTGAGGCTCTGATCACCGTGCCCGGGTGGCATTCGCCAGGTCCGCTTGGTCCCAGCGAAGTTCTCGTGGAGCGACGCGACGGCAGCGTCGAAACCATCGCCTGCGACGGCGGAGAGGGCTATGCCGCGATGGTGGCGCACTTCGCTGAGGTTGCGTCCGCCGTTGCCGAGCCAGTGTTTGGCCGCGCCGAGAGTGTGCGTCTGGCTCGGGTGTTGCAGCAGTTGCACATCGCCAGCGCTCATTGAGGCAGGAGCAGTGACCGAGGAGGGCTGGAGCTACCGGCCTGCGCTGGACGGGCTACGAACCGTGGCGATCTACCTCGTGTTGGTGTTTCACGCCGGATGGTCGCACATGGCGAACGGCTACATCGGCGTCGATGTCTTCTTCGTGCTCTCCGGTTTCCTCGTTACGGGCATCATCCTTCGCGAGTACTCGGCCACCGGCGGTCTCGGCCTCCGGCGGTTCTACGCCCGCCGGGTGCGTCGACTCCTTCCGGCATCGGTGGTGCTGGTGGTGTTCACCAGCGCGTTGGCCACGCTGGTGCTGCCCCGAATGGTCCGGATGTCGCTGGTTGCAGATGCACGTGCCGCGTTGCTCTACGTCGCGAACTGGCACTTCCTCGGCGCATCGACGGACTATTTCGCTCACGACGTGCAGCGGAGTCCGTTCCTGCACTTCTGGTCGCTGGCGGTGGAAGAACAGTTCTATTTCGTGTTTCCGATGTTGCTGCTGGGCTTGTTGACGGTGGCTCGACGGTGGCGGCGGGCCGCCTTGGTGCCCGCCGGACTGGCTGCACTGATGCTGGTGTCCGTTGCTGCGCAGTGGTGGGTCTCTCGGTCGAATCCGTTGCGGGCGTACTACGGCACCGACACTCGTCTCTATCAGTTGCTGGCAGGCGCGGTACTGGCGTCGTTGCGGCATCGGTTACGTCCATCGAGAATGCGTTGGGCTGAAGTTGTCGCACCGTCAGGCGTGGCGCTGTTGTGTCTGTTGGCCACCGATGTCGTCGCGATGTCCGTTGCGTTGCGAGGTGCCCTCGCGGTCGTGCTCACGATTGTTGTCGTTGCGATGTTCGAGGTGTCTCCATCCGGTGTGGCTCACGCCGCGTTATCGGCTCGTCCGATGACCTACCTCGGTCGCATCTCCTACGGCACCTATCTCTGGCACTGGCCCATCATCGTGTTGGTGGGTGCCGGATGGTCGCTCACCGTGTGGCAGATGACGCTGGTGGCTGCCGTTGGAGCCACAGCGTTGGCGTCGCTGAGTTTTGCCGTGCTGGAGACGCCGATTCGTCGGTCGAGTCGATTCGACGCTCGACCCCGCGCGGTCGTGGCGGTGGGGCTCAGCATCAGTCTTCTTGCGGCTGTGTTCGTGGTGCCTCCGCTGCTGGAGAGCGCCCGGCGGCCGGCGTTCGCCGCACAGCGACCGACTGTGGTGGTGGACGCCGGTGCGTTCGGTGTGAATGCGGTGGCATTGCAGGACGCACTGGATGTCGTCCCGGCCATGTTGTACGACCTTTCCGTCACCGAACCACCACCGTTCAACTACGGCGCATGCTCCTTGGGGGCCCTGTCGAAGTGCGTGCTCCATGAGGGCCGTGCAGGGTCGATGCGGCTGCATCTCATCGGCGACAGCAATGCCCTCGTGATGGTGCCCCTACTGCAACGACTGGCGGAGCAGTACGACTTCACGTTCTCGGCCACTGCCACCGTGGGTTGCCCGTGGCAGGAGGGTCTGGAATGGTCGGCCCGAAACCCACAGTTGGTGCAGCAGTGTGTCGCCGCGAGGCAACAGTGGTACGACGAGATCATTCCTGCTCTGGCCCCCGATGTCGTGGTGACGGTGAACGTGCCGCGCGACCCGGGATCTCGTGACGATGCGTTCTACACCTCCGACCAGGCGGCAGTTGCGGCTGCCACGAGCACATCGCTCGACCGTCTTCGGTCCATCGGGTCGCGGGTGATCATCATGGAACCTCTGCCCTACGACCGGAAGGACCCCACAGCGTGCCTCTCGGGTGCTGCCAATGTGGGCGAGTGTTCGTACCGGGCGAATGCCACGCCATTTCCGACGGAGCTCACCTATCGGCGCCTCGCCGAGGAGCGAACCGATGTGTGGGTAACCGACCCTGATTCGGTGGCCTGCCCGTTTCTTCCGGTGTGCGTGCCGCAGATCGATGGGAAGCTCGTGTTTCGCAATCAGTTCCACCTCAGCAACCAGTGGGTGATGGACCATGCCGACAGGTGGTGGCGACTGCTTGTCGGCACCGGGGCACTGAGCGGTTGGTTCGAGCGCGGATAGAGCGAGTGGCCGGGAGCGTCGAGCGCTCCCGGCCACTGCATCTGGATCCGCCGCCACACGGCGGGAGGGGTCTCCCTACCCTCCGGAGCAACTGTGCCGAAAACCGGCACGCGCCGGTAGGGACGAAAGTCCCAAAATTCCGACGCGGTTTCCGAGCATCTTCCGAGTGCTCTCAGACTCTCTGACGCCTATGGATGATGCCGCCGGCGTTCGTGGAACACCACGCCCACGCGACGAACACAGGCTGGCTGAACAGCTGGGTTCGCCTCGCGGCATGGGTTCAAGCCGAACTTCGTTCGTACCGCTCGGCGAATTGCGCGGCGATCAGATGCTGCGGCCGGCGTTGGCCCAATACTCGTCTTTCAGCAAACGCTTATAGAGCTTGCCGGTGGGATGACGGGGAAGTTCCTCGCGGAAGTCGACCGTTCGCGGGCACTTCACGTCGGCGAGATGCTCACGGCAGAAGGCAATGAGTTCCTTCGCCAGGGCGGCAGCGTCGTCGGGCGTGGCCGGCATCGTGACCGGCTGCACCACGGCCTTTACTTCCTCGCCGAAGTCGTCGTTCGGTACACCGAGGACGGCAACATCGACCACCTTCGGATGGCCCACCAGCACGTTCTCAGCCTCCTGCGGGTAGATGTTCACGCCGCCACTGATGATCATGTACGCCTTGCGGTCGGTGAGATAGAGGAAGTTGTCGGCGTCGAGGTATCCGACATCGCCGAGCGTGCTCCACGGCTGACTGGGGTGCCGCGAGCCTCGGGTCTTCTCCGGGTCGTTGTGGTACTCGAAGCTCGCTCCACCCTCGAAGTAGATGGTTCCCGATTCACCGCGCGGCACCTCTTCGCCGTCGTCACCGCAGATGTGCACGACGCAGTTGATCGGCGTGCCAACGGTGCCTTCGTGAGCGAGCCACATGTCGCTGTTGCAGTAGACGAAACCGTTGCCCTCCGTACCCGCGTAGTACTCGTGGATGATCGGGCCGAACCACTCGATCATCGACTTCTTGATCTGCTTCGGGCACGGTGCTGCGGCGTGAATCACTGTCGTGAGGGACGACACGTCGTACTTGGTGCGAACGTCGTCGGGCAGCTTCAGCATGCGAACGAACATCGTCGGCACCACCTGGCTCACCGTCACGTGATGCCGTTGGACCAAGGCGAGATACTGCTCAGGGTCGAAGTGCTCCATGGCCACCACGGTGGCGCCTACCTGGTGCGCCGCCATGCAGAACCGCAGCGGAGCAGCATGGTAGAAGGGCGCCGGTGACAGGTACACGCTGTCGTTGTTGCCGCCGAACAGCATGGTGAACAAACCGGATACGCCGTTGCCGGTGGTGACCAAGGGGTTCGAGACGAACTCCCGTGCCACGCCCTTCGGTTGGCCCGTGGTGCCCGAGGAGTAGAGCATGTCGGTGCCGGCGATGCGGTCCTCGTCGAGCGGTGTACCGGGAAGTGCGTCGACGGCGGTCTCGTAGGGCTCGTAGCCCGGAGCAGTGCCATCGAGCATCAGACGCAACCCCACGCCGGGCGTGCCTGCGATGATTTCCACTGCCTGATCGGCCTTGTACTTCGAGGTGATGAACACCTTGGCCTGGCAGTCGTTGAGGATGTAGGTAAGTTCGCCGCTGGTGAGTCGGCTGGAGCACGCCGTGTACACGGCGCCTGCGTAGTGGCAGCCCCAAATGAGCTCCATGTAGCGGTCGTGGTTCTCCATGCACAACGCGACATGGTCACCCGGTTGCACACCTGCTGCCCGCAGGAGGTGGCTGACGCGGTTTGCTGCTGCGTCGAGTTCGGCGAAGGTCTGGGTGAACCCGCTACCGCCCATGACGATGGCCGGCTTGTCGGGATGAGTGTCGAGGAACGCGCCCGGGTACATGAGGAAGGAACGTAGTCGCCGATACCGTGCGGTCATGGATCCGGCGGACCGCTTCGTCGAACTCGTGCAACGCCCACCTGGCGACGTCCACCTCGACGTCGCTGCTGGCCTCATCGGGGTGTGCTTCGATTCTGGCGTTGATGTGGCGGCGGTGACAGAGTCGCTAGACCGGCTTGCGGGCGAGTGCGTGCCCACCTTCGATGGTGTGCTGCAGCAGTTCCAACACCACCTCACTGGGAACCTCACCGATTATGGCGATCCGCGAAACTCGTACCTGCACGAGGTGTTGCACCGTGGGGTGGGCATACCCATCACGCTCAGCGTGTGTGCGATCGAGATCGGTCGCCGGCTCGGCGTGGAGATCCACGGAATCGGATTGCCAGGTCACTTCATGGTGGAGAGCGGCGGCGTGTTCGCAGATCCGTTTCATGCGGGTCGGTGCTTTTCGGCTGACGAACTTGAGCCTGCCTGGCGGCGAATGACCGGCCTGCAGGACCGCCTCGACCCACGTCTGTTGGCGCCGGTACCGCAGCGCGGGATTCTCCTGCGCATGCTCAACAATCTGAAGGCCACGTTCGTGGCAATGGACGACCCGGTGCCGCTGCGAACCTTGGCGGTGCTGCGGAGCGCCTTTCCTGAATTGGCGCAGGAGCGCGCAGAGTACGCCCGCTGGCTGCGACACTGGAACTGATGACCACACTCAGCGCCGGGGCGCCGCTCGAACACCCTTCGCATCCCATCGGTAGACGCACGGTGTCGCTGGTGGACGGTGCCCGAGCCGATCGTCGGATGGACCTCGACATCTGGTACCCGGCCACCGAGTCCGGTGCCGAGAAATCGATCTACGAGATCTTTCCTGGTGTCGCGTTCTCGGCAGCGGTCGCGCAACACCACGCGCCGGCCGCTGCCGGCTCGTTCCCCGTCGTGCTGTTCTCGCACGGTCGAACCGGAATGCGGATCTCCTACTCGATGCTGTGCGAGGCCTTGGCGGCCCGCGGCGCAGTGGTGGTGTCGGCCGACCATCCTGGCGATGCGCTTGCCGACTGGTTGACAGCGCAGCAGGTGGATGACCGCACGAACGAGACCAACCGAGTTGGCGACGCACACTTCGTGCTCGATGCGCTGCTCCACGGCCATCAGGAGATTCCCGCTGGCATCACCGAGATCGCCGATCCGTCGCGGGTGTTCCTTGCGGGGCATTCCTATGGCGCCTACACGGCCTACGCCACCGCCGCAGGAGCCAGGGGAGTGGCGCCACGCGAACAGGTACGCGGCGTGATCGGCTTCCAACCGTTCATGCGCACGATGAGCGAAGCGCTACTGCAACGCGTGCGAGCTGCAAGCCTGCTGGTGGTGGCCGAACTCGACACCACCACGCCAGCCGACATCAACGCTGATCGCGCCTGGACGCACTTGTCCGGCCGGCCGTCGTGGCGGCTCGATCTCGATGGTTGCGGGCATCAGGCCGTGAGCGACATTGCCCTGTACGCCGAACTGGCCGACGATGTTCCGGATCTGCCGCAGTTGGTACGGGACTATCTGATGGCCACCGTGGTGGGCTCGTCGGGCCCGGGAACTCGGCCGTGGCGGCAGGTGGTGTCCGATCAGGTCGAAGTGACCTGGGCGTTCATGCAGGCTGTGTGCGGTGAAGAGCACTCGATCCCGGTCGGCTTGCGGTTGCAGCATCGCTGACCACGGTTCGGCGCTCTGCCATTGGTTTGGGTACATTCGCTACATCCACGCATTGAGCGCCTTTCTGGGAGACAGCACATGACCGTCACCGACAACCACGTCGACTCCGACGAGCAACTGGTCAGCCGCCTGGTCGACGAACTCCTCGCCGAGTTCCCGCCGAAGGAAGTCGACGCGGTCGCTTTCCTCGGTGCGCAGTTCGACAAGGGTCTGGCCTGGGTGAACTTTCCCAAGGGTCACGGTGGCCTCGATCTGAACCCGAAGCTGCAGAAGTTCGTCAATGAGCGCATCTACAAAGAGGGTGCTCCGAACCCGATGTACCGCAACCCGATCGGCCACGGCATGTGCGGCCCGACGGTGGCGGTGTGGGGCAGCGAAGAGCAGAAGCAGCGCTACCTCCGTCCGTTGTTCACGGGCGAGGAGATCTGGTGCCAGCTGTTCAGCGAGCCCGGCTCGGGCTCCGACTTCGCCGGGCTTTCGTCGAAGGGCGTCAAGGACGGCGAAGAGTGGGTGGTCAACGGTCAGAAGGTGTGGACCACCTTGGCGCACCTCTCCCGTTGGGGCCTGCTCGTCGTGCGTACCGATCCGGAGGCTGTGAAGCACGCCGGTCTCACGGCATTCGTGGTCGACATGCACGACGCCACCGTGCAGACCCTTCCCCTGCGCCAGATGACCGGCGAGGCCGAGTTCAACGAGGTGTTCTTCACCGACACGCGTATCGCCGAGAAGGAAATGCTCGGCAAGCCGGGCGACGGTTGGCGCGTCTCGCTCACCACACTGATGAACGAGCGGCAGAGCATCGGTGGCACCATTCCGCCGAAGGGTTCGGGCACCATCGCCCACCTCGTGAAGGAGTGGGTGGAGGCTCCGGAGTGGAAGAAGGACCCCGCCACTCAGGACGAGGTGATGAAGCTCTGGATTCGGGCCGAGACGCTGCGTCTCACCAACATTCGGGCCAACCAGAACCGCAAGAAGGGCGATCCGGGCCCTGAAGGTTCCATCGCCAAGATGGCCTACGCCAACCTGAACAAAGACATCTACGAGGTGCTGATGAACCTCATGGGTGCCGACGCCCTGCTGTACGGCAGCTACGAGATGGTGCGCCCCGAGCACGCCATGGAGTTCGCTACCCCGCAGAAGGCGTTCCTGCGCAGCCGAGCCAACTCCATCGAGGGTGGCACCACGGAAGTGATGCTGAACATCCTCGGCGAGCGCGTCCTGGGTCTTCCCGGCGACGTGCGCGTGGACCGTGAAGTGGCCTGGAGCAAGGTGCCCCGTAACTAAACTGGGGTCAGCCTGCGGTGTTGAGCAGGATGCCGAGGAACATCGCCCCGATGGCGCAGAGGGCGCCCAGCGCTCCGCCGATCGCGAGCGCAGCTTTGCTCTTGCCCATTGAATGCACCGCGGCGAAGACGCCAGACAGGATGGCTACCGCAAGCTTGAGAAGGATGGTGGCCTGGTAGGCGCTGCTCTTGGACGTGATGTCCTCGGCCATCAACGACCACATGCCCGTGAGCACGGCCAAACCGAACGCAGGCCAGGCGACCCGGCTGAATGCACGCGCAAGTGCAGAGGTGGATTCGGGGTGGCTCCGGCGCATCGCAGGCACCATGCCGGCGAGCGTGATCTGCCCGCCGACCCATACCGATGCAGCGGTGACGTGCAGGAAGAGGCGGATGGTCTCGGCGTTCGGCGACAGCATGCGGCAGAGGTTACGGAGCTCGCAGGGTGGCCAGCACATCGCTGGCGGCCAGCCCGCGGTCGTCGAAGGACGCCGAAGCCTCGCGAGGCCCACCCACCATTGCCGCTGCAGCAACGCCGATGGCGGTCTGCAGTTCGCGGATGTTGCGCGGCGGCGGGAAGTACTCGTCTTCCTCCGTCACCCGTAGCAACTCAACGCCGTGCGCTGGGTCGAGAAACGCAATGATGGCCTCAACCAGTTCCTCGGGCGCGGAGGCTCCGGCGGTGACACCGACGGTGCCGGTCAGACCGTCGGGGAGCTCGTGGACGCTGTTCACTCGGAACACCTGCGGGCACCCAGCTTCGAGGGCCAACTTCTCGAGGGCCCTGGTGTTCGACGAGTTGGAGGACCCGATCACCACGATTGCGTCGCAACGAGGAGCCATGGCCATGAGCGCCGATTGGCGGTTCGTAGTGGCGAAGCAGAGGTCGCTGCGGCCCGGAGACCAGGTGGCGGGGAACCGCTCGCGCACGGCGACGGCGACATCGCTCCAGTCGCGATGCGACAGGGTGGTTTGGGCCAGCAGCGCGACGGGTTCTTCGAACTGGGGGAGAGCGGCCACTTCCTCGATGCTCTCCACTCTGCTGATGGCGTGCGGAGCGACCGCCATGGTGCCGACCGCTTCCTCGTGGCCTTCATGGCCGACATAGACGATGCGAAAACCCTTGCCGGCACGGACCTTCACCTCGTGGTGCACCTTAGTGACCAGTGGGCACACGGAATCCACCACGTACGAACCACGGGCACGAGCGGCAGCAACCACTTCGGGAGCTGAACCGTGCGCCGACAGCATGATGGGCCGTCCTAGCGGCACCTCGTCGATGTCGTCCACGAACACCACGCCCTGGGCCTCGAAGCGCTGCACCACGATCTTGTTGTGCACGATCTCGTGATAGCAGTAGACCGGCGGCTCGAAGGTTCGCACCATCCATGCGAGGGCCTTGATGGCCATCTCCACGCCAGCGCAGAACCCTCGGGGTTCTGCCAGCAGCACCTGATCCACGCTCACCCAGGGCAGGCTAGCGGCGGTGGCACCGGGCCCGCCGGTAGCCTGGTCACCCATGTCGTCGCCCACCGTTGTTGCTGTCGCGCCTGAGTCCGCTGCCCAGCGGGCTGGCGTCGCTGTCGGCGACGTCGTGCTGTCCGTGAATGGCACTGTGCCGCGCGACATCATCGAGTGGCGGTACGCCGCAGACGACGAGGAAGTGAGCCTCGAGGTGCTGCGTGGCGGCCTGGAGATCACCATCGAAGTGCAGAAGCGCGCCGGTGAACCTCTCGGCGCCGAGGTGTCGAGCGCCGTCTTCGATCGTGTTCGCACCTGCGACAACCACTGCGAGTTCTGCTTCATCTATCAACTGCCCAAGGGCCTGCGAAAGAGCCTGTACCTCAAGGACGACGACTATCGCCTGTCCTTCCTGTACGGAAACTTCACCACGCTCACTCGGTTCACCGAGGCCGACCTCGAGCGGGTCGTCACCGAACGCCTCTCGCCGCTGAACGTCAGCATTCATGCCACCGATCCGGAGGTGCGCAATCGAATGCTGAAGAACCCCCGCGGTGGCATGAGTCTGCGGTGGCTGCGAGCCCTCCTCGACCATGGCATCGGCGTGCGCGGTCAGATCGTGCTCTGCCCAGGCGTGAACGACGGCGAAGTGTTCGAACGCACCATGGTTGGTGTGCTGGACCAGTATCCGGAGCTCGAATCGGTGGCCGTCGTGCCGCTCGGCCTCAGCCGCTTCAACGCCGAATCAGCGATGCGACTGCACACGGTGGATGAAGCTCGCCGGATGGTGCAAGTGATCGACGAGTGGCAACAGGTCTTCCTGAGTGTGCTCGGCAAGCGCATGGTGTTCGCCGCCGACGAGTACTACCTTATGGCCGAGCTTCCGTTCCCCGACGCAGCGTGCTACGAGGGGTTCCATATGCACGAAGACGGCATTGGCATGGCCCGCACCTTCGAGTTGGAGTTTCTCGGCCAGGCAGAGGCTGCAACCGGAGTACAAAGCGGCTTCTTCGCATGGGTCGATGGTGCACCCGCAGAGGGCTATCGGGCCCCGCGAAACCCGGCTGGCGACACCGGCTTGCGCGGCAGCGCTCCGGCCGATGCGGTTGGGGTGCAGCTCACGCCACGTCGTGATGCCCCCATCGGCGTGCTCACCGGGGTCTATGGAGCAAAGGTCATCGGGCCGCTCATTGCGTCGTTGGGTCGTCCCGACATCCGCGTCATACCCGTGCCGAACGAGTTCTTCGGTGGTAATACCTCCGTCACTGGCCTCATGGTGGGGGAAGACCTCGCCCGTGTGCTCTCAGGCGAACCTGCCGGCCACCGCTATCTGCTGCCCGATGTGTGTCTCAGCGAGGGTCGCTTCCTCGATGGCACCACCGTGGCATCGTTGCCCCATCCCGTCGAAGTGGTTCCCACCGACGGCATTGCCCTCCGTCGCGCCCTGGG
Source organism: uncultured Acidimicrobiaceae bacterium (assembly GCA_903919455.1). Taxonomy (GTDB): domain Bacteria; phylum Actinomycetota; class Acidimicrobiia; order Acidimicrobiales; family Ilumatobacteraceae; genus UBA668. The sequence goes on from CAIXIJ010000110.1 coordinate 70,418, forward strand.
CGCGCCGATTCTGGAGTCCGTGTCATGAGTCTTCCCAGCGTGGTCGTTATCGGCCGCCCCAACGTCGGTAAGAGCACGCTCTTCAACCGCATCATCGGCGAACAAGCCGCCATCGTGGAAGACCGCCCCGGCGTCACCCGCGACCGCAAGGAACTGGAGGCCGAATGGCTCGGTACCCGATTCCTTCTCGTCGACACCGGAGGTTGGCTGCCCGGTGGCAGCGAGCTCGACGAAAAGGTGAGTCGACAGGTTGAGGCTGCAGTGCAGCAGGCCGACCTCGTGCTATTCGTGGTCGACGCGTCGGTCGGACTCACCGACGACGACGAGCAGATCGCCCAATGGCTGCGTCGGATCAAGGCACCGATCCTGCTCATCGCCAACAAGGCCGACAACGACCGGCGCGAGAACGATCGCTGGGAGTTCATGGCGCTGGGCATCGGCGAACCCGTGCCGGTGAGCGCCCTGCACGGCCGACGCGCTGGCGACCTGCTCGATGAGGTCTGCCGACTGCTGCCCACTGGCATGTTGCCCGACGAGGAACCCAGCGAGATCCCTGTCGATGAGGCCGGCGATGCGCTGTGGAAGATGGGCGACACGCCTCCGCCGCGAGTCGCCATCGTTGGTCGACCGAATGTCGGCAAGAGCACGCTCTTCAACCGTTTGGTGGGTGCGGATCGCTCAGTCGTCCACGACATGGCGGGCACTACCCGCGACGCCATCGACACGCTGGTGGAGACACCCGATGGTCCGATCGTGTTCGTCGACACCGCTGGTATGCGGCGCCGCAGCCGCATCGACGACTCAGCCGAGTACTACTCCATGGTTCGAGCCCTACGTGCGATCGACGCTGCCGACATTGCGTTGCTGATCATCGATGCCACCGAAGGTGTGACGAGCCAGGACCAACGGCTCGCCGAGCGCGTCGATGCCTCCGGTTGCCCAATCGTGGTGATGCTGAACAAGTGGGAGCTGATCGACGACCCGGAACGCCGTATTGAGATCGAGACCGAAGTGCACCGCAAGCTGTACTTCGTGGGCGACTCACCCATTCTGAAGATCTCGGCGCTCACCGGTAAGGGCGTGCACAAGCTGCGTCCGGTGCTGCAGGAATCCATCGAGCAGTACCACCGCCGTGTACCCACCCGAGATGTGAATCGCGTCATCTCCGATGCCCAGCAGCGTCAGCCAGCGGGCCACGGCCTCCGGGTGCTCTATGCGCTCCAGGGCGCCACGGATCCGCCCACGTTCACGCTTTTTGTGAACCGCGAACTGCCCCAGACCTACATGCGGTATCTCGAACGGTCGATTCGCGAGGCGTTCAGCTTTGGTTCCACGCCGATCAAGTTGCGCGTGCGCAAGCGCAGCGGCGAGTAGAGGCAAGGTCAGCCGTGCCGTGGTGCGAAGAGTGCGCGAAGTACTGGACGCCGTCTGCGATGAACGAGGACGGCACGTGCCCGTCATGTGGGCGAGTAGTGGATGCGCAGCAGGCGACGGCGAAGAACATCGACCTGAAGAAGCTCGCCAAGGCTGATGACGCCGACGATCAAGCCTCTGCGCCCTGGCATTTCAAGGTGTTGATGGTGCTGCTCGCCCTCTATCTCGGGTGGCGGGTGGTGCAGTTGTTCATGTAGTCGGTAGAGTCGACCGTCGAGATACGGGCTGTGGCGCAGCTTGGTTAGCGCGCTTGTCTGGGGGACAAGAGGTCGTGGGTTCGAATCCCGCCAGCCCGACACACAGCAGAAAGAGCCGGTCCGAAAGGGCCGGCTCTGCTGCTTCTCCTCGCAGGGGATGAGTAAGGTCACCCGAGATGTCCGCCAACGTCGAACTGTCGCCGCCGCTGGGCTATCGGCGTGGCCTCGACGGCATGCGGGCTCTCGCTGTGCTCCTCGTGGCAGGGGTGCACACTCATCCTCGCCTGATCCCCGGAGGCTCCATCGGCGTCGATGTGTTCTTCGTGCTGAGCGGTTTCCTCATCACCAGCCTCCTGGTGGAGGAGCTCGACCATCGCGGTCGGATCCATTTCGGTCACTTCTACATTCGGCGACTCTTGCGATTGCTGCCGGCCCTGCTGGCCCTCATCGCCATCGTGCTGGTGTGGGCCACCTTCGTCGCAAGTCCGAGTACTCGACACAACGCGTACATGGAGGTGCTCGCATCGCTGTCGTACACGCGCAATCTCACCATCTGGTCGCATGTGCCGGGAACGTTGCTCGGTCACACCTGGTCCCTGGCGCTGGAAGAGCAGTTTTATCTCCTGTGGCCGCTGGTGCTGACGCTCTGCATCCGACCTCGTCAGGGCGCGATGCGGATGATTGCCATCTTCGGGGCGATCTTCGTGCTGTTCGGAGTGGTACGCCTCGGCCACGTGCAGGGGCCGAGCCTGCTGTTCGTCGAGCGGCCCGAGGCGTTGCTGCTCGGCAGCGGTCTTGCTCTGTTTCGGCGCGAGCAGTCACATCGCTGGGTGAGTGAACGGGTTCGGTCTGCGGCGAAGGCTGCCGTGGTGCTGGGAGCCGGGGGCCTCGTGCTACTCAGCATGTGGAACGGTGCCGACGCAATGTTCAGCATCGGATACTCCATTGCCGCGCTGCTGTCGGTGGCGCTGATCTTCGGCCTCGTGGTGCTGGATGGTGATGGGCCATCGAGATGGTTCTGCGGCAGGTGGGCCGTCCGGTTTGGTCAGATGTCGTACGGCTTCTATCTGTGGCACATGCCCGTGCTGCGTTGGGTGGACGATCGGCTCGGCGCCACGACGGCGTTGTTGCGCATTCCGATCGGTCTCGGGCTGGCGCTGCTGGCCACGATGGCGTCCTACCGCTGGATCGAAACGCCAGCGCTTCGCCTGAAGGCTCGCTTTCGGGTTCCGAACGTGGTCGAACGGCCTGCCGAGGTGGGTCAAACGAACTAAACCGGAAAATGTTTGTCACAAAATGGTGAAGAAACCTCGCAGAGTGGTGAATTAGGGTGCATGATGGTTGCAGAGGTCTGCACATGTGGGCCGGTTCAGCCAGGGAGTTGCGGTGGCGGCATTCGAGGCAATCGATATCACGAGCGAGGCCTTCGCCTTGCGGTTGGCAAACCTCATGGTCGCCACGCGCACTCGCGAAGGCCTGGGCGTGCGGCAGATGGCCAAGCGCAGCGATGGTCGGTTCTCCAGCAAAGCCCTGAAGGAATTCGAAGCGGGCACTCGAACGCTCGATGAAACCACCGTCGACGATCTGGCGATGCTGTATCGCTGCGACCTCGGTGCCATTCTCCCAATTCGACTTCCTGTGGTGATCGGCACGAACCGAGTGAGTGCCGGTGGCGTGTACGAGGAGTTCGAGTCCGCGGAACCGGAAGTCATTCTCACCGCATATCTCACGTTGGTGCGGTCGCTGCGGCGCCAGAAGCGAACCCCCGTGGTCGACCTGCGACGCGACGATGTTGAGGTGCTCGCCGGCTTTCTGCAAGAACCGCACGAGACCGTCATCCATCGACTGGCAACCTTGATGAACGCCACCCAAACGAAGCGCACAGCGATGGTGGGCGTGCTGGCCACCGGTGCCGCGGTCCTTGGGTTGGTCGGAACGGTGGCTGCCGTAGGAGTCGGCGACGCAACGCCGGGGGGCCTCGTGCCGCCCGATACGGCGGTGGAGACCACGGTGCCCACCACCGACACCCAACCCGCCACCACGGATTCCGTGTTGGGTACCGATCCATCCACCACTGTGGTTGTCGTTACCGAACCGCCCACGACGGTGCCGGTCACGGAACCGCCCACGACGGTGCCGGTCACGCTTCCTGCGACGGTGCCGGTGACGGCACCTCCCACGACCGCTCGTCCGCCCGTCACGACTCCGGCGCCCACGACGACGGCGGCGTCCATCGAGACGAATCTCGTGACCACCTCGACGCTCTCCGACATTGGTGGCCCGCCGTTGCCGCCCACGGCTCCCTAATCGGCCGCTGTCCTCAAGGTCTGCTCTGTTTCTGCCGATGATCTCGGCAAGGAGGAGCCACAAATGGCCGAGAGCGAGTTTGTTGACCTTCGCACCGACGTATTCGCGCGTCGATTGGCGAATCTCCTCGTCGCCACGCGTTCCGCGAGCGGCCGCTCCCTGCGCTCCATAGCTCGGGCGTCCGGTGGCCAGTTCGCCGCCTCCACGTTACGCGCCCTGGAGTCGGGCAAGGCCCCAACCGACGAGGATCTGGTGGCCAGGGTGGCTGCGTTGTACGGCTGCGATCTCGGCCAGATTCTCCCCGAGCGCCTTCCGATCTCGATTCGTGCGGGCATCATCAGCGCTGGCGGTGTGGCCTCGATTTTCGACCCGTACAACACGGCGAGCCTCCTCGAGGCATACCTCAAACTCGTTCGATCTCTACGACGTCAGAGGAAGGCGCCGGCCGTCGATCTTCGTCGAGACGACATCGAAGTGCTTGCCGGATATCTGGGTCAGTCCGGCGACAGCGTGGTGGACCGACTCGCTGTCCTGATGGGTGCAGCCCGGCCCCAGCGGATGGCGATGGCGGCCCTGTTCGCATCCGGCGCCGTGGTCATCGGATTGGTGGGCAGCGCGGTGGCGGGGTCCCCTGGAGCTGCGCCCGCATTGATGGCGGATGCTCCGTTGAAGGATCGAATCGGCATGGTGGTGGCAAGTCCGACATCGATGCCGCCCCATCAGGTCGTTCAGGTGCGCCCTGCGCCCACCGAGGCAGCGCAACCAACTCGTCCTCTGAATCGCAGCGCCGATGGCGCTCAGCCCGGGCCTGCGCATGCGACACGCGCTGTGGAGGTTCCGGCGGAGCTGCCGGTTCGATCAGTCCGCGCGTCGCCTTCCGTTGCCTCGGTGCCGGGTTCGAATCTGGCGACTCCGCCTGCAACTGCGTCCACCGAGCCGACCACAGCGCCCACCACCTTGCCGCCGATGATCGACACCGACCAGATCGTGGCCGACGTCGACATGGGCGCCCCGCCGCTGCCTCCTGCGTCGTTGCTGCCTCCGGAGACGTCGCTGCCGCCGGAGACATCTCTGCCTCCTGCTCCCTGACCACTACCGTGCATCGCATGTGCGGTCGATTCGTTTCTACGCAGCAACCGGACGCTCTTGCATCGTTCTTCGGTGCTGTCTTCGAGGGGGAACCTCTCGGCCCAAGTCACAACGTGGCTCCCACGAACGACGTGTACGGCGTGGTGGAGGGTGCCGATGGAGAACGGCACCTGGAGACGTTCCAGTGGGGCCTCGTGCCATCGTGGGCGAAGGACGTGAAGATCGGGTCGAAGATGATCAACGCTCGAGCGGAGACGATAGGGGAGAAGCCGTCGTTCAAATCGCTGCTACGACGCCATCGAGTGATGCTCCCGATGGATGGGTTCTACGAGTGGCAGGCGAGCGACACCAAGGTCAAGACGCCGATGTTCATCCACCGAGCCGATGGCGACCCGCTTGCCATCGCAGGGCTGTGGACTACATGGCGAGACGCGTCCCTGGGGCCCGAGGCGCCCTGGCTGCACAGCTGCACGCTGATCACCACTGCGGCCAACGCAACCATGGAGCCGGTCCATAACCGGATGCCGGTGATCCTGGAACGGGATGACTGGGCGATGTGGCTGGACCGCAGCATCGATAACCCTGCCGAACTTCTTCCACTCCTGGTTCCGGCCGCTGAGGGCGTGTTGACGATGTACCCCGTGAGCACCTCGGTGAACAACGTTCGTAACAAGGGCAGCGAGCTGATCGATCCGGTGTAGAGGTCAGTGCTGCGCAGCGAGCGCGGCCCGAATTGCAGCCGCGGCAGACTCAAGTTGGTCTCGGTCGGCGGATGCTGCGGCGTTGGCGAAGTTCAACTGGCCCATGTGCTCGGTGGGGACCAGGTGAATGTGCGTATGTGGCACTTCGTACCCGGCCACGATGACGCCGACGCGATCGCAGCGGAAGGCCGAGTTCTGGGCGCGACCAATCCGGTGAGCCACATCGAACAGATGAGCTGCAAGAGCAGGTTCGAGATCCACCCAGTGGTCCACCTCGGCGATCGGCACCACCAGGGTGTGGCCGTGCGCCAACGGGTTGATGGAAAGGAACGCCACACAGTGCTCGTCGCGGTGGACGAACGTGCCGGGAATCTCGCCGTTGATGATGCGAGTGAAGATCGTCGGCATCAGGCGAAGCCTCCGCTCGCGGCGAAGATGTCGCCGTTGCAGTAGCTGCTCTCCGGACCGGAGAGAAACCGCACGAGTTCCGCAAGCTCGCCGGCAGTGCCGAGCCGACCCTTAGGAATCTGCATCACGATGCCCGCCATCATCATCGGGTCCATCGCTTCCAGTAGTGGGGTGTCGATCCATCCGGGGCAGACGGCGTTGACGCGCACGCCGTAGGCCGCCACTTCCTGACCGACCGACTTCGTGAGGGCAATGATGCCCGCCTTTGCGGCTGCGTAGTGAACCGCTCCGGCCAGAGGGCGTAGCCCCAAGACCGAGGAGACGTTCACGACGACACCGCTTCGGGCCGGAGTCATGTGGCGCAGCGCAGCCCTGGTGCCATAGAAGGTTCCGTGGAGGTGAATGCGAATCATTCGATCCCAGTCCTCATCGCTCAGGTCCACCGTGGAGTTCGGCGGCACCAGATCGTCGATGCGACCTTCCATTCGGGCCATCTGGTTCTGGATCGACAATTCCACGCGCGCCGGATCCGAAGGGGGAGCGATGCCGGCGTTGTTGATGAGGATGTCGAGCCGACCGTGACGCTCCACGGCCTTGTCCACCTCGGTGTCGAAGGCCACGGAATCGCAGACGTCGAACACGGCGGTGTCGCCGTTCACTTCGATTGCCATCGCTGCCGCGTTTGCTGCATTCACGTCGTTCACCACGACGGTGGCTCCGTCGGCGGCAAGCCGACGAACGAACGCAGCTCCCAGTCCGGAGCCGCCGCCCGTGACGAACGCGACCTGCCCTGCCAGTGCACCTGGTGTTGTCATGTCTGCGATCGTACGCGTCGAGACGGGTCGCCCTTGTACGCTCCGGTGCGATGGCCGCAGACACCGAACAGCTCTCGAGTCACAAGTACCTCACGTACCCCAACCTCTTCACGCTCATTCGGCTGTGCTGCATCCCGCTCTTCCTCTATCTGCTGTTCGGCCGCGACAACATCGCCGGCGCGGCCTTCCTTCTCGGCGGGCTCGGCGCCACCGACTGGGTGGATGGCTGGTTGGCTCGGCACTTCAACCAGGTGAGCGAGTTCGGCAAGATCTTCGATCCCACCGCCGACCGCCTGATGTTCATCGTCGCGCTCACGGGCATCCTCGTGAAGGGCATCGCACCCATATGGGTGTTCTGGCTGATCCTGCTCCGCGAGCTCATCTTCGGTGGCACGGTCGCCGTGTGCACTGTGGTGTTCAAGATGGACCGCTTCGACGTGACGTGGTGGGGAAAGATGGCCACGTTCCTGCTGATGTTCGCTATTCCGGGTTTCATGCTCGGAGCCACCGACTTTCCGCTGCATCTGGCGTTCCTAGTGGCGGCATGGCTCCTGGCCATACCGGGCCTGGCCATCAGCTACTACACCGCCATCGCGTACATCCCGGTGATCCGCCGAAGCCTTCGAACCGGCCGGTCTCGTCGCGGCTAGTGTGGCAGTCATGCAGCTCCCGCAGCACCTTCGTTACAGCACCGACCACGAGTGGGTGGCAGTAGAGGGCAATCGAGCGAGAGTCGGCATCACCGACTACGCGCAGGATGCACTCGGCGATGTGGTCTACGTGCAGGTTCCTGCGATTGGCTCCGTGGTTGCTGCGGGCGATTCGTTCGGAGAGGTGGAGAGCACCAAGTCGGTGAGCGATGTGTATGCGCCCGTCGCAGGCACGGTCACTGCAGTGAACGACGCTCTCAGTGCGTCACCAGAGGCGCTGAATCACGACCCCTATGGCATCGGCTGGCTGTGCGAGATCGAGATGTCCAATCCCGCAGATGCAGATTCGCTGCTCGACGCTGCTGCCTACGCAGCACTGATTGCGGGCTGAGCGCACATCATGTCGCACGTGTTCTGTAACCAGTGCGGTCATCGCAACCCACCCGAATCCAGCTTTTGCTCATCGTGCGGTTCGGTGCTCGACCGCCTCGACGACCACACCGTCACCCTGTCCAAGGTGGACCCTCTCCTCGAGGCTCGAGGCCCCGAGGACGACGTGGTGGTGCGCCTGGGCGAGTTGCCCAGCGACACCGCAAGCCTGGTGGTTCGAGCTGGTTCTCAGGCAGGGACCGCGTTGTCGCTGTCTGCGCCTGTCACTCGTCTGGGACGGCGCCAGGAGAACGAAATCAGCCTCGACGACATCACGGTTTCCCGGCTCCACGCGGAGATCACGCGAACCGGTGATGGCTATGTGGTTGCCGACGCCGGGTCGTTGAACGGCACGTATGTGAACGGCGAACGAATCGACGGCCCGGTGGTCTTGCTGCAAGGTGACGAACTTCAGGTGGGTAAATTTCACCTCGTGTTCTTCCAGAAGGCAGAAGGGTGACCGTGGTCGATCGCCCATATCTATCCATTGGTGAGGTGTTGGCTCTTCTGCTCGAAGAGTTTCCCGATGTCACCATTTCCAAGATCAGGTTTCTCGAGAGCCAAGGCCTCATCGACCCGGAGCGCACGCCATCGGGTTATCGCAAGTTCTACGAACCCGACGTCGAGCGGCTGCGGGTGATTCTGCGCGAGCAGCGCGAGAACTTCCTGCCCTTGCGGGTCATCCGGGATCGACTGGAGAATGGCCAGATCGATGATTCCGGTGCCCTCACGCCGCCGCGAGGCATTCGCAACGTCACGGTGATGGATCGCGACATCGATGCCACGGGCGAGAACATGGTGCCCGCCGATGTCGAGGTGCCCACCAGCCACCATCCGGCTGCTCGAGCGGCTGCGTCGAACGGGGCGTCGAACGGCGTCTCGTCTGCGGCCCCTGCAGCCGCGCAGTACTTCGCTCCGGTTGAAGCGGCACCGCAACTCGACATCGTCCCCGACACGTTCGTGGCGAGCGAGCTGTGTTCGATTGCCGGTATCACCTCCAAGCAGTTGGCGGAGCTGGAGTCCTACGGTCTCATCACCGGGCGGGGGAGCGGCACCACGGCGCTGTACTCGTCGAGTGACCTTGCAGTGGCGAAGGTGGCGGTGGGGTTCCTCGCGAGAGGCGTGGAGGCCAGGCACCTTCGCGGCTGGCGCCAATCTGCAGAGCGCGAGGCCGCCCTGTTCGAACAGTTGGTCCTGCCGTTGCTGCGGCAGCGGAACCCGCAGAGTCGCCAACAGGCAGCCACCACCCTCACGGAACTGTCGGCGCTCGGCGCCGAACTGCGAGCGTCACTACTGTCGGCCGCGCTTCGGAACCATCTCGAGGCCTGAACACCTCCGAACCGCGGGTACGATCACCTGCGTGATTCGCATGGAATTGCTCGGGGTGCGTGTGGAGTTGCCGGCGAACACGCCGGTGGTCATGCTGCGCGAGGACGCCGATCACGCCCGCGTGCTGCCGATTCTCATCGGCGGCCCCGAGGCGGCGGCCATTCATACTGCGCTGGAGGGCATCACGCCACCGCGCCCGCTCACGCACGACTTGACCGTCACCGTGTTTCAGGCGTTGGGTGCCACCTTGGAGAAGGTAGTCATCACCGAGGTGCGTGAGCACACGTTCTACGCGGAGTTGCACTTCCGCAGCGCCAACGGCGAGACCGTGGTGTCCAGTCGACCCTCCGACGCGATTGCGCTGGCCGTGCGCACCGACACACCGATCTTCGCCGAAGAAGCACTGCTTGATGTTGCGGGTGTAGAGGCTCCCGAACTCGACGAAGACTCCGATGATGAGGAGACCATCCTCGACGAGTTCCGCGACTTCCTCGACGACATCACGCCCGACGACTTCGCCAGCTGATCGCGCGTTGCGCGCGAATTGTCTTGACGCTGCGCGCGTAGCGTCGTACCATGAGTGGTCGGTTACACCGTCGTAGTTACGCCAGTGTGATCAGTGGCTCGCAACACCCAGGAGGCCGGGCAATGAGCGAAGTGGGTTTCAGCGGCACCAAGGCTGCAACGATCGTCGGTATCTCGTACCGCCAACTGGACTACTGGGCGCGCACCAACCTCGTGCGGCCGTCGCTCACCGACGCCAGTGGCAGCGGTAGTCGTCGCCAGTACAGCTATCGCGACCTCCTGGAACTTAGGGTCATCAAGAGCCTGCTCGATGCTGGCATCAAGCTGGAGAGCGTTCGTACTGCCTTCGAATACCTCCGCGAGCACGTGGACACCGACATCGCCTCGGCGCACCTCGTCATCAGCGGCAACGACGTGCTGCTATGCGACGGCGACCAACTGATCGACGTGATGCGCCGGGGCCAGGGTGTGCTGAATGTGCTCGCCATCGGCGGGCTGAAGATCGGCCTCGACGAGCAACTGGTGCAACTCGGCGCCGCCTCAGCGTCGGCCGCAACAGCACAGGCTGTCTGATGTCGGGGCTGCGTCTCAGCCCGCTCGACGCCGTTCATCGCTCGCTGGGAGCGAAGATGGTCGAGTTCGGTGGCTGGGACATGCCGGTGAGTTATCCGCTCGGCACGATCGAAGAACACATGGCGTGCCGACGCGACGCCGTGATGTTCGACGTGTCGCACCTCGGCACGGTACGCGTGGCCGGGTCCGGTGCCCTTGATTCGCTGCAGAGCGCACTCACGAACGACCTCACGAAGGTGCAGCCCGGGCGGGCTCAGTACACGCACCTTCTCGATGCCACCACCGCATCGGTGGTGGACGACATCATCGTGTGGTGGCTCGACGACGATGTGTTCGATGTGATGCCAAACGCATCCAATACCGACGAGGTGGTGAGCGCCATCGGCGGCATCGACACCACCTCCACTCGCGCCATCATCGCGGTGCAGGGTCCGAATTCCCGCGAACGGGTCGCTGCCGTCCTCGGTGAGGCGGCACAGGTGGGCCGGTTCAGAGTGCAGCGCTGTACCTGGCGAGGCGCCGAATGCGTGATCGCAGGAACCGGTTATACCGGCGAGGCCGGTGTGGAAATCGCCGTGCCGCTGGATGCAGCGAGCGACCTCTGGGTGGCGCTCGCGGAAAGTGGAGTTGTGGCGGCCGGACTCGGCGCACGCGACACACTGCGATTGGAGGCCGGCCTGCCGCTGCACGGGCACGAACTTGGGCCCAGCATCACATCCCTGCAGGCTGGACTCGACTGGGTGGTGGCGTGGAACAAGCCCACCTTCCGAGGACGAGACGCGCTGTTGGCCGAGCGGAACGCAGGCGTCGCGCGCATCCTCCGCGGCATCGCCACAGAGGGCCGACGCCCACCACGCGCTGAATGTGCAGTGCTGCTCGACGGCGTGGACGCAGGAGTCGTGACAAGCGGCAACTTTTCACCGGTACTGGGCCATGGCATTGCTCTGGCATTGATGCATCCGGATGTAGCCGTGGGTGCCGAGGTGAGCGTGGACGTGCGTGGCGCTGCGCTGCCGGGCACCGTGGTGCCGTTGCCGTTCGTTGCGAAACGCTGATCGTCAGCGACGCGCTGCGGTGCCTTTCGCCGGTGCCTTCTTGGCCGGTGCCTTCTTGGCCGGTGCCTTCTTGGCCGGTGCCTTCTTCGCGGCTGGCTTCGTCGTGGTGGCTGCCGGCGGCGGTGTCTCCACCTTGGGCGCAGACTGCCGGCCCACGCTGGACCGCAGGGCGGCAAGTGGGCGAAGCCCTAGTGGCTGCAGGAACCGTCCGAGATCATTCACCACGTTGCTGATGGCAGCGAGATCGGTGGGCAGCTTGGCGATGGCCGGGGCGACCATCTCGAGTGGCCCGCTGAGTTGCTCGACCGTGTCGAGCAGACCGTTCACACGATGCGCGACCTGGTTGAGTTGGTCCATGGTGTCGTTGAACCGTTCGACGCTTTCGATGAGCTGTGCCACGCCATGTTGAAACTGAGTGATCGACTTGCTGATGCCGGCGAGCGGGTTGGCGCCGCCCAACATTGACAGCAGATCGCCGAGACCCAACGATGAGGACGAGGTTGATGCGCTTTCGGCCATACGAGAGACGGTAGCGCGCCACCTGCTCAGGCGTGGGTGAACGACTCGATGGGCCCGCAGGTGCAGACCAAATGTCGGTCGCCATAGGCGGCGTCGATGCGTGAGACCGGCGGGAAGTACTTCGACGCCCGCAGCGATTGCAACGGGTAGGCGCCCATCTCGCGGGGATACGGCCGGGTCCAGTCGCCCAGTAGATCCTCGGCGGTATGCGGGGCCAAACGTAAGGGACTGTCCTCTAGCGGCCACTCACCGCGAGCGACACGCTCGATCTCCACTCGGATGGCGAGCATTGCATCGCAGAAGCGATCGAGTTCACACAACGACTCGCTCTCCGTGGGCTCGATCATCAGGGTGCCCGCCACGGGGAAACTCATCGTCGGAGCGTGAAATCCGTAATCCATCAGTCGCTTGGCAACGTCGTCGACAGTGACACCGACCTCCTTGGTGATCGCGCGAAGGTCCAGGATGCATTCGTGGCCAACTCGCCCGTGCGCACCCGTGTACAGCACGGGGTACGCGTCGTGTAGGCGGTGTGCGATGTAGTTCGCGTTGAGGATTGCTGCAGCCGTGGCGTCGCGAAGCCCGGAGGCGCCCATCAAGGCGATGTACACCCACGAGATCGGAAGAATGCCTGCCGAACCGAACGGAGCGGCGGCGACCGGACGGGACCCAGCTTCGAGTGGATGTCCGGGGAGGAACGGTGCGAGATGGGCTCGAACCGCAACCGGACCGACACCGGGGCCGCCGCCACCGTGAGGAATGCAGAACGTCTTGTGAAGGTTCAGGTGGCTCACATCGGCGCCGAACTTGCCCGGTTGCGCCATGCCCACCAGCGCGTTGAGGTTGGCGCCATCCACATACACCTGCCCGCCTCCGCGATGGACGATGTCGCAGATCTCGGTGATGGCCTCCTCGAACACGCCGTGCGTGGATGGATACGTCACCATGGCAGCGCCGAGGCGCGTGCCGGCAGCATCCACCTTGGCGCTGAGATCGCCGACATCGACGTTGCCGTGCTCGTCGCAAGCCACCGACACAACCTGCATGCCAGCCATCACGGCGGAGGCGGCGTTGGTGCCATGGGCGCTCGACGGGATGAGGCACACGTTTCGATCGTCGTTGCCTCGGCTCCGGTGGTATGCACGTATCGCGAGTAGCCCTGCGAACTCGCCCTGGCTGCCGGCGTTGGGCTGAAGGCTGACAGCGTCGTAGCCGGTGATAGCGATGAGCATCTGCTCGAGTTGATCGATCAGCACCCGATACCCCTCCACTTCGTCGTCGGGCGCAAACGGATGGACATTTGCGAATTCGGGCCACGTGACCGGCTCCATCTCCACGGTGGCGTTCAACTTCATCGTGCAACTGCCGAGCGGGATCATGGTGCGGTCCAGGGCAAGGTCGCGGTCGTTGAGCCTGCGGAGATAGCGAAGCATCTCGTGCTCGGTGTGATAGCGGCTGAACACGGACTGGGTGAGGAAAGGATCGGAGCGTCGATCCGACACACCGTCGGGTACGTCGTCGACATCGCTCGGGAGCACCACGCCTGTACCGAAGACGGCCAGCACACGTTCAACGACGTGAAGATCGGTGAGTTCGTCGAAGCTGAATGCGACATGCTGCGCGTCGACGTAGCGCAGATCGATGTCGGCAGCCCATGCAGCAGACATCGTGGCGGTGGCATCGCAGGCCACCAGCAGCGTGTCGAACCACGTGGTGTGCACTACCTCCACCTGTGCATGCTGTAGCGCTGCAGCAGCGATCGACGTGAGCCGTTGCACTCGCTCGGCGATTCGGCGCAAGCCTTCGGGGCCGTGCCAGGTGGCGTAGAAGCCAGCCATGTTCGCCAGCAGTACCTGCGCCGTACAGATGTTGGAGGTGGCCTTCTCTCGGCGAATGTGCTGTTCGCGCGTTTGCAGCGCCAGTCGCATCGCAGGTCGGCCCTTGGTATCGGTGCTCACCCCAACGATTCGTCCGGGCAGCGCGCGCGCCGCTTTTTCATTCGTCGCGATGAATGCCGCATGCGGGCCGCCAAAGCCCATGGGCACGCCGAAACGCTGGGCGGAGCCGATAGCGATGTCGGCTCCCAGGTGCCCGGGCGGAGTGGTGAGCACGCAGGCGAGCAGGTCGGTGGCCACCACAACGACGCCCCCGACTGCATGTGCTCGCTCGATCGTGTGCCGCCAATCGGGAACAGCGCCGGTCGAGGTTGGCAGGCTCAGGAGCAAGCCGAAGCAACCCTGCTCGATCAGGTCGACATCGCCCACCACGAGTTCGATTCCCACCGGCTCGGCGCGAGTGGCCATCACCGCGATCGTCTGCGGGTGGGTGTCGTGGTGCACGAGAAAACGATTACTGGTCGACGTGGAGGTTCGGCGGGCCATCGTCATTGCCTCTGCGGCGGCAGTCGCTTCGTCGAGTAGCGACGCGTTCGCCAGTTCGAAGCCGGTGAGTTCGGTGATCATCGTCTGGAAGTTCAGTAGCGCCTCTAGCCGACCCTGACTGATCTCGGGCTGGTAGGGCGTGTACGCCGTATACCAACCCGGGTGTTCGAGCACATTGCGAACCACGACGGGGGGAGTGGTGGTGCCGTAGTAGCCCTGACCGATGAGACAGGTACGAGCTCGGTTTCGACCTGCGATGCCTCGCAACTCCGAGAGCACGTCGTCGACCGAACGGGGTTCGGGCAACGCAAGTGCGCTGCTCATGAGAATGCTGCCCGGCACGGTGGCATCGAGCAACTCCTCAATGGATCCAAGGCCGAGCGCGGCGAGCATGTGCGACTGCTCGTCAGATGTAGGGCCAATGTGACGACCGATGAAGTCGGTGGTGCCGAGCAGATCGGCGAGGGTGGCGCGTGCGCTCACTGGATGCCTCCGGGTGACTGGTTTGGTACCTGCGTCCCCCGCTGTCATCGGTGCCTGAGAGCTTCGCCACCCACAATGTGAAGGTGGATTTCCCCTTCGGCGAGTCGGTACACCGACTGCTTTCCAGCGTTGCGCACCCAACCGGTCCGTTGGCCTGAGAGATTCCGGGGAGGTTGCTCCTTCGGCGCCCCGCCGCTGGCTGCGTCGGTGGCTCTCCCGGTGGGGTGTATCTGCACCACCGACTGTACTCGGCGGCGCTCTGGGGGTGGTGGAGCAGCAGTTCGTCAGCCGCAATTTGGACAGATCTTTGATAAAGGAATTGGCCCCGCTGCCGAAATCTCCGACAAGCGAAAAGCGGCCAAACCTTCCTGAGACGGGTGGCGTGTCTGCTGCAGGTGACGAACCAACAACGGAGGAAACCCATGAATCGAATGAAGTGGTCGGCCGGCGCTCTTGCCAGCACCATCTTGCTGTTCGCCGGTCTCAGTGTCGGCGCTGCTCATGCGGCACCTGTCGACACGTTGCCGCCGGACACCACCCCAACGCTGCCGGTGGATACCACCCCAGCGCCTCCCGCTCCGTCGGTGCCCGCACCGACGCCCGCACAGTTCTCGCTGCCCTTTATGGGTGCTGCCCTCACGGTGACGGTCACCACGGGCCCCGGCGGCAACTTGGCCGATGTCGCCATCACGCCGGCCGATGGCATGGTGGCCACCAAGGTCAGCCCGCGCGCCGTGGTGTTCACGAATGCTGACGGATCCGTGAAGGTCTCGGTGAAGAGCAAGCACGGCACGCAGAGCGTGTCTGCCAAGGCTGGCTCGCTGGCGGCACTGCAGGGACCCGGATCCTGGACGGGCGACATCTTCGCTGTGGGTGCGCCGGTCACGGTGTTGTACACAGTGGGAACCACCGCCGATGGTGGGCCCGAGCTCACCGTGAACGATCCGGGCGATCCGTCCGCAGTGGTCGGAGAAGTGCAGCACCGCTCAGAAGGTGCCGAAGCTGCTGCCCGTGTCAGCATCACGTTCACCTCGGCGGACGGCCAGAGTCGCTCGCTGACGATCAGCGTGAAGGTGGAGCCCAGCGAGAACGAGTCCGATGACGACAGCTCCAGCACTTCCATCGACCCCGCAGCCCCGCCCAGCGTCGAGGCATCGCTTCGCATCACCCTGTCTCGTGTACGTGGTGTACCGGTTGCTGCCGATGTGGCTGCCGGACCGAAGACGTGGACTGGTCTGCTCTGCGACGCAACGCCGGCATCCATTGCCTACACGTTGAACGCTGACGGAACCATCACCGATGTGGTGGCCACGCCGACCGCTTCCGTCCAGGCCGACTCGAACAACACCAAGGTCGATGTGCGCTGGGGCGACCACGAACGGGTTCGCATCCGTACCCGCCTGGACGATGGCCAGATCACCGTGAACGTGGAGGATCGCATCCGCTGCAAGGATGCGACTGATCCCACGGTGAACGTGCCGACCTCCCTCGATGCCAGCAACGGCGATGATGAAGGCGACGACCAGGACGAGGAAGAGAGCGACGACCACAATGGCGACAGCCAGGGTGATGAAGAGCAGCACGGCGGCGGCAACCAGGGTGGCGGCAACCATGGTGGCGGCCAGGGCGGCAAGCATGGCGGCGGCCAGGGCGGCGGCCATGGCGACGACGGACAGGACGACTGACCTTCATGTCGCTCAGTGACCTGCGGGTGCGGTCCCTCCTCGGAGGGGCCGTGCTCGCCCTTATCAGCCTGGTCGCAGTCGGTTGCAGCAGCAACGACAACAACGTTGCTGCGAACAACGCCGACAACGCGAGTACGGCTGCTCCAAGTGCGCCGTCGACGGTGCCAGCGAGCACCATCGTTTCCACGATCGACCCGACTCCTCTGCTGAAGACGGCGCTGGAGTCGTTGGCCGGTGGCTATCACTTCTCGTCCACCTACGTGGTGAACGGCGTGGCCTCACTCACCGGTGAGGGCGATCGCGTGGGCGACTCCAGCCGCTTCGTGCTCACGCAGAACGGAGCCACTGTTTCCTACATCGTCACGCCGACTGCCACCTATGCGCAGCCTGCGAACGGGGAGTGGCAACTCCTCGACACACCGCCGGCAGCAACCGACCCGATCACTGCGCTCGATGCGCCAGAGGCGATCGGTGTGCTGTCCGACGATGGCACTTCGCTTCGGCTTCGTGTCACGGTCTCGGCGTTGACCCTCGGTGTGGGATCAAGCGGAACGAGCGATGTCGAGGTCGTCCTGAAGGGCGGCGCGATCACCGAGGTCGACTACGCCACGACGAAGGACGGCAACGTCGCCAGCGTGGCGACGGTGGTGGGCCCAGTGGCGGACGCTACGCCCATCAGCCCGCCGATCTGATGTCTCAATCCACGGTGCCGTAAGCACCTTGCTCGCCGGTCGCCGACGCCTTCATGGCGTCGGCGACCGCTGCGCGCAGGTCCGCAACAAAGTGCGGGATCTTGCCATCGTGAATGGCGTTGACGGTGCAGTGCAGGGAGGCCGGTGGGCCCTGACGATCGACGTACCAACCGAGCTGCCACAGGCGGTCCGCCACGGCATAGACATCCAGCACATCTGGGTTCTCCGCGCCGAAAGCGAGCAGCGTGCTCTCCGGCTGGGCACGTAACACCAGACCGGGAGTGGCCTGAATTGCAGCGGTGAGTTCCTCGCACGCTCGGCGCGCTGCAGCAGTGAGCTCCATATAGCCCTCGTCGCCGAGATGGTGCAGCACCGCCCACGCTGCGGCCCAAGGGCCGCCACTCTTGGTTCCCAGGACTCCGCTCGACCCGTAGACGCCGCCGAGCCAGTTATCGGTGATGTAGGTCTGGTAGGCCCGGAGTTGCTTGTTCCGGTGCACGAGCACACCACAGCCCTTGGCTGAATAGCCGTACTTGTGCAGGTCGACGGAGATGCTGGTTACCCCGGGCACGCTGAAGTTCCAAGCAGGCACGTAGTGACCGAGGCGGGCGAGATAGGTGAGCGTCACGCCTCCCATGCATGCATCGACATGGCAGTTGATGTCGCGAGCCTCCGCAAGTGCGGCAATCGCAGCGATGGGATCCACCACGCCTTGCGGGTATTGCGGCGCGGACCCCACGAGCAACACGGTGTTGTCGTCGATGGCAGCCTCCATCGCAGCCACATCGGCACGCCAATCGGATCCGACCGGCACTCGTCGACTCTCGACGCCGAAGTAGTAGCAGCCCTTCTCGAAGGCAGCGTGTGCCGATGTTGGCATCACAACGTTCGGTGAGGTGATGCCACGCTCGCTTCGTCCGCGCTCGCGAGCGGCCTTCACGGCGAGCAGCAGGCTCTCGGTGCCACCCGATGTGATGAAGCCCGCAGCATCGCTGCCACCTTCGAACCAGCCGGCGACGATCGACACCACCTCCGACTGAATGCGTTGCAGGCTGGGGAACGCGTGGGTGTTCAGGCCGTTCTCCGTGCTGAAGCGCCGGTATGCCTCCTCGGCAATCGACGTCACCTCAGTTCCGGCGTTGTACGCAAGCGTGAACGCTCGGCCCTCGCGCCACTTCACGTCGTGCTGCTTGAATGCCTCAAGCTGGCTGAACACTTCCTCGCGGCTGGCACCATGTGCTGGCATTGTCATGGGAGCAACCTACCCGAGCAGTTTGGAGGCCTCGTCTAGCCTGCATGCATGCCGGTTCCGTCTCGCGAGGACTTCCTCATCGACCCGTCGATTGTCTTCCTGAATCATGGTTCGTTCGGTGCGGTGCCTCGTGACGTGTTCGACGCCTACCAGGACCTGCAGTTGCAGATGGAGCGAAACCCGGTGGAATGGCTCGGCCGGCGGGCGGATCCGTTGCTGGCTGCCGCCAGGAAGCGGCTTGCCACATTTGTTGGGGCATCCGCCGACGACGTGGTGTTCTTCCCGAATCCCACGACTGCGATCAATATGGTGGCCAACAGCCTGGAACTCCATCGAGGCGACCAAGTGCTCACCACGGATCACGAGTACGGAGCGATGGATCGAACGTGGCGAAAGCGCTGTGCCGCGTCCTCTGCCGAATACGTCCGGGTTCCAATTCCATTACCGGTCACCTCGGCGGCCGACTTCGTCGAACGGGTATGGGACAGCGTCACTCCGCGTACGAAAGTGCTGTTTCTGAGTCATCTCACCAGCGCAACTGCGCTGATTTTCCCTGTGCAGGAACTATGCCGTCGCGCTCGCGCTGCTGGGATTCTCGCTGTGGTCGACGGGGCACACGTACCCGGACACATTCCTCTCGATGTGTCGGCGCTCGACTGCGACATCTACACAGGGGCACTCCACAAGTGGGTATGCGCCCCCAAGGGAAACTCCTTTCTCTGGGCGCGTCGCGAGGTGCAGCCGATGCTGCAACCGTTGGTGGTGAGCTGGGGATGGGAGAGCGACCATCCAAGTGACTCGCAGTTCGTGGATCATCACGAGTGGCAGGGCACCCGCGACCTGTCGGCGTTTCTAGCTACCCCCGCCGCACTCGACTTTGTGGATGCTCACGACTGGCCTGCGGTGCAGGCCGAGGGCCATCGCAGGACACTCGCGTGTCGACGCGCAGTGAACGAACTGACGGGCCTCGATCCGATCAGCCCAGATGAGCCAAGCGATCACGAGTGGATCGGGCAACTGGCGTCCATCCGGTTGCCGAGCGCGGTGGACGTGGCGGTGTTGAAACGGCGTCTCTTCGACGAGTATCGCGTGGAGGCGCCGGTGCATCGGTGGGGTGACGAGCCGTTGGTTCGGGTGAGCTTCACAGCTCACAACACCGACGCCGATGGAGAGGCATTGGTGGCAGCGCTGCGGGCGCTGCTCTGACAACGAGTATCGTCGCCCGACATGGGGATGCCACTCGACGTGGGAGTGATCGATCTGATGCTCGGTATACCCGAGCCTGGCCAGCGGGACCTGTGGTACTCGTTCTTGCGACCGAACCTGCGCGATCAGGAGAGCAAGGGCATGGCCATGCCGGCGCAGTACATGTTCAAGGACATCCCTGAGCAGCCAACCGACGCCGACATGATTGCCATCACGCTCGACCAGATGGACGGCCATGGCATCGACCGTGCGCTCATCGGATGTTCGCTCGACGGCGGGATCCAGAACGACGCGCTGCGCAACCACCCGGAACGCTTCTTCGGCTGTCTGCACGTGGATCCGAACGGGGGAGTGCAGGTACTCCGCGACATCCAGCGCGCGTACGACGAGTTCGGGATCAAGGGTGTGTCGTTGTTTCCGAGTGGCTGCAACCCGCCGCTGCCCATCAACGACAAGCGGATGTATCCCGTCTACGCGAAGTGTGCCGAGCTCGGCTTGCCCGTGCTCTGCTGCGTGGGCGTGCCCGGCCCCCGTCTGCCGATGGCCCCGCAACATGTTGAACTCGTCGACGAGGTCTGCTGGTACTTCCCCGAGCTCACGTTCATCATGCGGCACGGGGCCGAGCCGTGGACGGATTTGGCAGCGAAGTTGCTCTTGAAGTGGCCCAACCTCTACTACTCCACGAGTGCGTTCGCCCCGAAGTACTACCCGCAGGCGATCATCGACTTTGCGAACAGCAGGGGAGCGGACAAGGTGATGTACGCCGGGTACTTCCCGATGGGGCTCAGCCTGGATCGGATTTTCGCCGAACTTCCGCAGGTTCCCTTTCGCGACGAGGTGTGGCCGAAGTTCCTGCGACACAACGCAGCTCGTGTCTTCGGACTCTCCGAATGAGCAGGTTTCCCTGGCCGGTGCCATTCGGATGGTTCGCTGTTGCGTGGTCGAGTCATGTGTCACAAGCCGCCGTGGTGCCATACCGAGCGTTCGGTCGCGATCTCGTGCTGTGGCGCGACGAGCGAGGCGATGCACATCTGCAGGATGCGCACTGCCCGCACCTGGGCGCTCACCTTGGTCATGGCGGCACTGTCAGCGACACCGAGATCGTCTGCCCGTTCCACGGTTGGCAGTTCGACACCAACGGCCGCAACACGTGCATTCCGTACAGCGAACGCACCAATGGCAAGGCTCGCCTCCGCACCTATCCGGTGTTGGAGCGCAACGGTCTGGTGATGGCGTGGTATCACCCAAGCGATGAGCCCCCGATGTGGGACATACCCATCGTTGACGAGTTTGGCGTCGATAACGACGAGTGGGCTGCTCCCGTCAGTCGGTACTTCAGCATCGACACCGCCTGGCAGGAGATGGCCGAGAACGGCGTTGACGCTGCGCACTTCCGCTACGTGCATGGCACGGCAGAGGTTCCCGTGCTCGAGCGATACGAACCCAACGGCTTCACCTCCCACATGCGGTCGAAGCAATTCTTCGTGACTCCTCGGGGCAACGTGGAAGGCCGTATCGATTCCGACGCGTGGGGCCCCGGCTTCAGCGTGGTTCGCTTCGGGGGGATCGTCGATACCGTGCTCCTCGGCTGTGCGACGCCCATCGAGGCCGACCGTTGCGAGATGCGCTTCACCTTCACGGTGCGCCGCTTCGCCGACGATCGGGCCACCACGGCGGTGGGGGAGGCTGCGATCAACGAAATCTCTCGCCAATTGCTGCAGGACAAGCCGATCTGGGAGAACAAGGTCTTCGTCGAACGGCCGGCGCTCGCCGACACCGACGGGCCCTTCATGCAGTTTCGCCATTGGGCGGCGCAGTTCTACGCAGACGTGCCGTCTCAGTGACACTGGCGCTCACGTTTGCGGTCACGGCCGCTCTGCTGCTCGGTGCGTCCGACTTCTTCGCTGCTCGCTCCGCCCGTACGACGCCCTCCGTCACGGTCACGCGCACGGCGGTCGCCACCAGCGTCTCGTTGTCGCCGCTGCTGTTGCTGTTGGTCGATTGGGAGTGGGTTGCCCACGACGCCGTGATCGCGCTCCTGTCTGGCGTCTTCATGATTGGCGGCTTGATGCTGCTGTATGAGGGCTACGCCGTGGCCCGTATGGGGATCGTGGCGCCGCTGGCCTCCGTGCTGCTGGCTGTGGTGCCGGTCGTGTGGGACCTCGTCAATGGCGTTCGACCCGGTGCGACAGCTGCCATCGGTATGGGGCTGGGTCTCGTCGCACTGGTACTCACGTCGTACACGCCGGGTGGATCCGGCAGCGTCGTGATCGGGTCGGTGTTGGGCATCACGAGTGGAGTCGCCTTCGGCATCGCGTTCACGTTGATGGGTGAAGTCACCAAGGCGAGCGGTTTGATGCCGGTAGTGCTTCAACGGTTGGCTGGCTTTGCGATGCTCAGCACCATTGCGCTGTTTCGCACGGAGCCGTTCTTCGCCGAAGGAGTCGGACGCCGATATGCAATCGGTGCTGGGGCGCTGGGGCTGGTCGCCATCGGTTCTCTACAGCTCGCATTCCAACGGGGCGACACGGGGCCGGTGTCGGTGGCGTCGTCGCAGTTCGCCACTGTCGCAGTGATCCTGTCTGTGGTGTTCAACCGGGAACGGATGCGATGGTGGCAAGCCGTTGGCGTCGCATCTACCGCTGTTGCCGTGGCGCTCATCGCGCTCGGCGGATAGCGTGTGCCGCCATGTCCGACAAACCCATCATCAGCATCCCTGAGGGCGAGCCGCCCGCCGACCTCGAGACCGACGACCTCACCGTTGGCGAGGGTGCCGAGGCCACAGTGGGCAAGCGCGTGGTGGTGCACTATGTGGGTGTGTCATGGAGCACGGGCCAGGAATTCGATGCCAGCTGGGACCGCGGTTCTGCATTCGACTTCCGCCTCGGAGCCCGCGAGGTCATCGAAGGCTGGGAGAAAGGCGTGAAGGGGATGCGTGAGGGCGGTCGCCGTCGCATCACCATTCCTCCGCACCTCGGCTACGGCAGCCGCGGCGCTGGCGGCGTCATCAAGCCGGGGGAGACCCTGGTGTTCGTGGTGGACTTGGTCGCAGTCCGCTGACGACAGCGCTCAGGCGCCGATGAGGCGACGAACGCCGATGATTCGCGTCGTACCAAACCGACCTTCACGCACGACGTCGCCGGTACGGGGCGCTTGCACCCAGGTGGTGGCGCTCGTGGCGATACCCACGTGATTCACGATGCCGGAGCCCGGCGCCGACTCGTAGAACACCAGGTCGCCGGCGTGAATGGCCTCGGTGGTCCAGTCGACCGTCGTACCGAAGCTGATCTGTGCACCCGAGTAATGGGGGAGCGTGGTCCCGATCGTGGCGTACGCCGCCAGCACCAAGCCGGAGCAGTCGAACGTGTCGGGGCCGGCGGTATTGAACTTGTAGGCCTTGCCGATTTGAGCCCGCGCGTACGCCAGCACGGTGCGGACGTCGTGCGACAAAGCGGAGTCGCCCGCCGTGGACCCAGCCGCCACCGGGAGGTGGCCACCGGCGGGGACGACCAATTCCATGCCGGGGATGATGGTGCTCGACGTGGTCAAGGAGTTCGCAGCAAGCACGCTCGGCAGCGTGACGCCCAGCTTCTGGGCGATACCGCTCAGGGAATCCCCGGCGATTACGACGTACTTGAGGGACGGCGTCGACGTTGCCGGCTTCGGAGCTGAGAGCGGTGCTGTCGACGGCTTCTTGGCACCCTTCGGCATTCTGAGCGTCATGCCGGGGTAGATCAAGCTGCTGGAGGAGAGTTGGTTGGTGGCGAGCAGCGACGTGAGGCTGACACTGAACGACTGGGCGATACCGCTCAGCGAGTCGCCCGCGACCACGGTGTACGTAGTGGCGGCGGAGCCAGCGGGCGCCTTGGGCGCTGCCGTGGCCTTCGGGGCGGGGGCTGCAGTTGCGCTGGGCAGGGTTCCCCCTACCGGAACCACCAGCTTCATGCCGGGAAAGATGACGCTGTTCAGCGACAGATGATTCGCGGTGAGCAGTGCCCGGGTGGACACGCCAAGACGGTCGGCGATACCGGTGAGGTAGTCGCCAGACACCACGGTGTAGCGAGCGTCGGACCCGCTCGAGGATGAGACGGGAGCGTTCTGAGCCTTCGTGGTGCCGCCGCCTCTGGTGGGGGCGACCAACTGTTGGCCGGGAATGATCACACTGTCGACACGGAGATGGTTCGCCGTGAGCAGTTGATGAAGGCTCACGTTGAGCTTCAGAGCAATGCCCGAGAGATAGTCGCCCGCCACCACGGTGTAGGTGGAACGCGGTGACGCGGAGGTACGCGGCGCTGCCAGTGCTGGCTCGGCCAGCAACGAAAGCGTCGTAGCGAGGCTGATGGCAGTGAGAAGAACCACACGGTGCAAGCGATGCATATCTCTCTCATCGGTAGATTGAGGGTGAGACTTTATGGTTCTACTCAACTCTCAACTAACACTGCAGGTCAAGGCTTGAAAATTTCTTGCCACTTCACCGAGGCGGAGACACGCAGAGCAGGAGAACGCAGCGCCCCGAAGAATCGTGCGAAGATGCATCAAGAAAGAGGTGTGGCATGGCAGATACGACGGTGAACCACGAGGCGAAGCTCTCTGCGATGGTGGAGTCCATTTGGGAGCACCGAGAGGAACTCGCTCGCATGGCCCAGGAACTGCCGCGACTTCTGCAGGAGACCGGTGCCCAGATGCGTGATGCAGGGGCTCGCGCGCAGCAGGCCAGCGCCTACCTCGAGGGCGATGTGCGTACGTTCGCCGGCAATGCAGCCGACATGCTGGAGGCGGCGAAACACCAGCTCCTGGCGGTGCTGCACGCCCTGGAAAAGGGCGGTGGAATGCTGAAGAACCTTCCCTTCATCGGCGAGATGGGCAAGATGATGGGCGACCAGCTCGGAGCCATCGGCGAGGTGGCCAACAACTTGGATCAGGTCGGCCAGAAGGTCCGTGGCCTGGGCGATCGCCTTGGCAACGTAGGGGAGGATCTCCGCCATATGGGCACCTCCCTGCTGGGAAGTGGCGAAGGCCTGAGCTCCTACGGTGCCCCGCCGGCACCGGCGAAGAGGCCGGCAGCGAAGAAGAAGGTCACTCAGGCTCCGTCGGCGCCCACGAAGAAGAAAGCCGACGCAAAGAAGAAGGTAGCGGCAGCGAAGAAGGCCAGCCCGAAGAAGGCGGGCGGGAAGCTCGAGGCTGTTTCGAGCAAGCCCGTAACGCCAAAGAAGAAGGTCGCAGCGAAGCAGTCGGGGGCCAAGAAGGGCAAGTGACCTGGTGTGTCAGGAATCTGACATAACGAGGATTATGGGCGTTGCGCCCGGAATCGTCGGTCGCCTAAACCGGTCAGTTGCGAGGTGCGAGTTCTCGGTCGCGAAGCGGGCGGGCGGCCTCGAGCAGCCAGTCGACGATCTCCACGAGTTCTGCTGTCGACGGCTTGGGGCCTGCTGCGTCGAGGTCGCGCTCGGCATCGTTCACGGCACAGGCCAAGACGTACAGCTGATCATGGAGCGTGTCGAGTTCGCTCTTGGTGATCACCAGTTCGTGCTCGCTGAGCTGCAACTCTCGCGCACGTTGCTGGCCTACCCAATGCCACTGACGGCACGCCTGTGAACAGAACTGGCGCGGCCGGCCGGTTGCCTGCGGCGGCAGCACCCTCCGGCACCACTTGCACCGTGATCGTTCCGGATGTTCCTGCGAGCCTTCTTTCGTCATGACGAAACTCTACCGATCCGTCAGTGAGCCGTTCTCTCGCCAGGCCTGTTCGGCTCGGTCGAGCCGATGGGTGGCCTCGGCGCGCAAACGCGCTGCCACTCCAGCCGTGACGATGTTCGCAAGCGCCAGCGTGCCGACGTGGCTGTCGAAGGGCCCTCCGCCGGCTGCAGCAACGGTGAAGGTGCGATCTGCGTTGGCGGCCAACGGCGACAGCAGGCTGTCGGTGACCGCCGCGATCCACGCTCCCCTGCCGCTGCAACTCTTCACTGCGTCGACGACCCAGCGGTCGTACCGTCGTAGATCGATGGCGATCACGGTGTCGACGGGTTCCACCAGCGCCACCTGGCGCCGAACCGCTACATCGTTGCCCCCGATGAGATGAACGTTGCCTCGGAGAGCAGAGAGGTCGCCAAGCCACTGCTGTGATACTCCCAGTGATGCGTCACCTGACAGCAGGTGCACGCTGTTGCCGGAGTGGGCGATGTGGCTCACGAGGTCGTCGAGAGCATCCACTTCGAGAGCACGAAGGGTGCTGGCCACGTTGTCGATCTCCAGATCGAGATGCCGGGAAATTGAGTCGCTCGCCGCTGGCTCGCGAATGCGCTCAGCTGCCGGGCGCAACTGCAGCGCCAAACCTCGCTGCACGGCGGCCTGCAGTTCGGTGAAACCGTCGTAATGCAGCTTGCTGGCCAGCCGTACCACTGTCGCGGCGCCCGAACCCGACGCCTCAGCCAAGTCGGCCACGGTGCCGAAGGCCACCAGTTGCGGCTGCGTCAGCACCACCTCAGCGACGCGACGCTCGGCCGGAGTGAGGGATGCGCCTTCCTTGCCGATGCGCTCGTCCACCTCCACAGCACGAACTGTAGCGAAGAGCAAGGCGAACGAACCGATATTCCATTATCGCAGTAGAATGGAACATATCTTCCAGTTCGTAGGAGCACCGGTATGCCCACACTCACCGAACACGCACGCCCTGCCGTCGTTCAGTCTGGCCGGTGGCCGGCGATCTCTCCGCCGAATGGAGCGATGTCTGACGTGCAGTTCATCCGTGCTGCTGGCCACTTTGCTCGGCTGCTCCCTCCAGAGGTGCACGACGCTCTGGTGGACTTCGCCGACGTTGCGCCGCCCGCGGGCGCGATGGTGCTGCGCGGGGTACCGATCGGCGAGCTTCCCGACACCCCCGACTCCCCCACGGCACCCACCGTCAAGTCTCTGGCCACCGAGTTCGTTCTGCTCAGCATCGCGCGGCGCCTCGCACAACCGGTTGGCTACCTACCCGAACACGGGGGCGACCTCGTGCAGAACCTGGTGCCCACCAAGGCCACTGCGCTCCGCCAGGTGAGTACGTCGTCGGGCGTGGATCTGATGTTCCACACTGAGGCAGCGTTTCACCCACACCGGCCGAAGTACCTGCTCCTCCTGTGCCTCCGTGGCGATTCGAATGCCGTCACCACGCTGTCGAGCATCTTCGAGATCCTGCCCCTGCTGCACCACGATGTCGTCGACATCCTCTTTCAACCTCGCTTTCGCACGGCGGTGGACGAGAGCTATCTCCACGGACACGACAACCGAAGAGTGCTCGGAGAGCCGATGCCGGTACTGCATGGGGATCGGCAGCGACCGCATCTGGTCTTCGATGCCGAGTTGATGGTGGGCACCGACGAAGCGGCCGACGCTGCCATTCGTGCGCTGTCCGCTGCGATCGAGAGGCACCACACCGGGGTGGTGCTCGAAGCAGGCGACCTCCTGATCATCGACAACGACGTCGCAGTGCACGGACGATCGTCGTACCAACCGAGGTGGGACGGTCGCGATCGCTGGATCCAACGATCCATGGCTGTCACCGATCTGGGTACAAGCGCTGCGCAGCGCGACCATCGAGTGATCACCACCCGCTTCGGTATGTGACGGACGCAGTCGCGAGGCGGCCGTTAGGGTGCAACGGTGAAGAACCTTCTCGCTCGCTTCTGGCTTCGTCTCTGGCGCTGGTCCGTGGTCCCGGTGTCGGAGCCAATGCCCGATCGGTGCGTGATCATTGCGGCGCCGCACACCACGAATTGGGACTTTCCCCTCATGTTGGCGCACGCGCGAGTCTGTGGCGTGAAGTTGTCGTGGCTCGGCAAGGACTCGTTGTTCCGTGGCCCGATGGGGCCGATCATGCGGCGCTTCGGCGGCGTGGCCATCGATCGCAGTGCGCCCGGTGGAATGGTGGCCGCGCTGGCGAAAGAGCTCAACGAGCGACCAGTGCTGCGTCTGTTGGTGCCCGCTGAGGGAACGCGGTCGAAAACCGAGTACTGGAAGTCGGGCTTCTATCGAATCGCTCAGCAGGCCGATGTGCCGTTGGTGCTCTCCTTCCTCGATCGCAGCACCCGTAGCGGGGGCTTCGGACAAGCATTTCGCCTCACCGGCGATGTTCGTGCCGACATGGACGTGATTCGAGCCTTCTACGCCGGCAAGACAGGGCTGAAGGACAACCGATTCGGCCCGATTCGCCTGCGTGAAGAAGACGCTCCAGACACGCCCATCGCCTGATGCCAGGCAGAATGGGTGACGATGTCACCGAACGCCTCTCCCCTGCCTCCCGCCCCTGAACGAGCCTTTGCCAGCGACAATGCAGCAGGAGCACATCCGAAGGTGCTCGAGGCCTTCATCGCCGCCAACGAGGGTCACGCTCTCGCATACGGCAGCGACAGGTGGAGCGCAGAGACCGAGCAACGGCTTCACGATCTCTTTGGCACCCAGACGGAATCGTTCCTCGTGTGGAACGGCACCGGCGCCAATGTGATGGCGCTTGCCACGATGGTGCAGCCCGGCGATTGCGTGGTCTGCACCGATTGGGCCCACATCGCCGTGGATGAAGCGGGCGCACCCGAGCGCGCGCTGGGTGCCAAGCTGCTCACGATGCCCGCCCCCGAGGCAAAGCTGCACCCTGAGCAACTTCGATCCTTGGCTCACCTGCAGGGCGTTCAGCATCATGCGCAGCCCGGCGTGGTGAGCATCACCCAGAGCACCGAGCTCGGTACGTTGTACACCGCCGACGAAGTGGCTGCCATCTGCGACACGGCACACTCGATGGGCATGGTGGTGCACCTCGACGGAGCGCGCATCGCCAATGCCACAGCGGCGCTCGGCGGCTCAGCGGCGGCGATGCGCTCCTTCACGGTCGACGCAGGTGTTGATGTGGTGAGCTTCGGCGGTACCAAGGCCGGCGCGGCAGCTGCCGAGGCCGTGGTGTACCTGAACCCCTCACTGGCTCGGCGGGCGAAGTACGTGCGCAAGCAGGTGAACCAACTCCCATCGAAGATGCGCTTCGTCGCTGCGCAGCTCAACGCGCTGCTCGAGGATGAACTCTGGATCCGCATGGCGGTGCACTCCAACGAGATGGCGCAACTGCTGTATCGGCTCACCAACGACATCCCAGGGGTCAGCTACGACGCTCCTCCTGCCGTGAACAGCCTTTTTCCGTGCCTGCCGGCGGAGGTCATCGAGCCGCTGCGCGAGTGGTGCTTCTTCTGGGACTGGAATGTGTCGCGCAACCAGGTGCGCTGGATGACGGCGTGGGACACCACCGAGACTGATGTGGAGCGTTTCGCCGCCGGTGTCCGGCACATCCTTGCGTGAAACCGCAGGTCAATGCCTATCGACACCGGCACAGTTTCGACGTAAAGTGGGCGCTACTTGCTCACAGCAAGTATTTCGCAGGCCTGACGGACGAGGGGGTTCCATGGCAGCGGTCGATGTGGTTTTTCATCGCACGTTCACGGACGATCGGTGGATGAACAGTGCTGCCTGCAAGGGCTTGACGCACCTGTTCTTCCCGTTGCCAGCAGAGCGCCCGCAGGCGCGCGATCGGCGCGAAGCAGCTGCCAAGTCGGTCTGCGCCTCGTGCAACGTGAACGGCTCCTGTCGAGAGTTCGCACGCACCAACCACGAGTACGGCTTCTGGGGTGGCGAGAGCGAAGATGAACGCCACGCAGCCGGTTTCCGGCTCATCGCCCCCATCGGGGTGCGCGCCCGAAACGTGGGCTGAACCAGCGCACTCGTTGGCGGCGCGTACGATCGGTGCGTGCCCGAGTCGTTGAGTCATCGGTCCGCCATCGCGGCGGCGTGGTCCGCGTACGGCGACCGTCGACATCTCGTTCGAGTCGACGAGGTCAGCGCCAACGTGTCCACGAACCGCGTGTATCGGTTGCACCTCGATGACGGCAGCACCCTCGTGGGCAAGGTGTCGTCGTACGGCTCGTACTTCCTGTTCTACGAGGACCACGACCGCCTGAACCGATGCGCCGAACAGTTGCAGGACACGCGGTTCAAAGGCATGCTCGCCGACGTCTGGCGCAAGGACGGCCGCCTGTTCACCTGGTACGACCAGAGCATGTGGGCGGTGTTCTACGACGACGTACCTCGACGCGACACGCTGCCACGTGTGCTCAGCGTGGAACAGGTGAGGAACCTCGCCACCGAGATCGCCGAGTTCCATCTGGCGTGCACCGATATCGCCCCCACGATTCCAGCAGGCTCCAAGACCATCAAGAGTGATGCGATCCACCTGCTCGACCTGCTGGAGAGTCCGTTCGCACCGAAGAACTTTGAGTTACCGCCCGAGGCGATCGGCGTCTTGTGGAAACACACGCACTCGTTCCTGCAACGCCTCATCGAGGTGGGCTACGACGAGTGGCCAAAGATTCCGGTGCTCATCGATTGGAACCTCGGCAACTTTTCGGTGGCCACCCACAGGGACGGCTCGTTTCACCTCTTCAGCAGGTGGGACTACGACTGGTTCCGCATCGAACCGCGACTGCTCGACTTCTACTTCCTCTCACGCGTGTCGTCGAAGACGGGTGATCGCTCGCAGTTCACCTACGGGCCGCACACGCTGGTGGAACCCACGTTTCTCGAGTTTCTGAAGGCATACCGGCAGCGGTTCCCGATGAGCGACGAAGAAGTGATGTTCCTGCCCGAGGTCTACCGGTTCTTCATTCTCAACTACGTCGTACGCGAAGGGGCCCGCTTCTTTCGGCCCGATCTGTGCACCCTCTTTCGCGCCGATGCAGTGCGCTCGTACCTACCCGCACTCGATCGTCTGGACACCACACCGCTACGAAGGACGTCGCCATGAATCACTGGTTACCAGAAGGCGTACCAGGCCGAGTCTCGATCACTTCGCTGGGCGTGGAGTTCGTGGCGCTCTCCCCTGCGTTGCTCGACGAGGACTATGCCGCAGTGATGCGCGACATCGACATGTTGCGCACGTGGAGCGCGCAGGACTGGCCCACCGCAGCGTTCACGAAGCAGGAAAATCTGGTCGACCTCGAGCGCCATGACCGCGAGCAACGCGACCGAGTGGCGCTCACCTACAGCGTGCTCGTCGAGCAGCAGGTGGTCGGATGCATCTACGTCCGCTCGTTTGAGGATGCGCTGAGATCGAGGGACGTGGCGCCACCGGTAGAGCACGACATTCCATTCGCAGATGCTGTGGCGCGTGGGTGGGCACACGACATCGAGGCTGACCATCTGCTGACAGCAACGCGGCTGCTCCTGATGCTGCCTCCGTTCGAGTTCAGTCGAATCTGGTGGCAGACCAACTCGAATTGCCCGGATCAACTCGATGCCTGCGAACACTCGGGCATGATCGAGTCGATGTCGTTCGAGGGCGAGGGCGAGGGCGAGGGCACCACCTGGATCTTGCGATCCGTGCCAAAGTGACGGCGTGGAATACCAGCAGATCAACGTTCGCAACGAGGGCCCGATCAGCGTGATCACGCTCGATCGGCCCGCAGTGTTTCGGCCGGAGGCTTGACGTGTTCGATGTGTGCGTAGTGGGCAGCGCCAACCTCGACCTTGTGGCCACCGTGAATCGCCTGCCGGCACCCGGCGAAACGGTTCCCGGTTCGACCTATGCCGAGTATCCCGGCGGCAAGGGTTTGAACCAAGCGGTGGCTGCGGCCCGTTCTGGTGCCGCCACTGCGTTCGTGGGAGCGGTTGGCAGCGACGGGGCGGGAACTGCGCTGCTGGAGGTGATGCGCAGCGATGGCATCGACATCAGCGGAGTCGCGGTCGCCTCAGTGCCGTCAGGCCGAGCACTGATCTTCGTGTCGGCTGAAGGCGAGAACTCGATCGTGGTGGTTGCCGGTGCAAACGACACTGTCGAGGCAACGGTGCCCCCATCGGCGACGGTGGTGCTGGCGCAACTGGAAGTGCCGGTGGACACCATCGAGTACGCGTTCCGCGCTGCGAAGGCCGCTGGCGCAACCACGGTGCTCAATCCGGCCCCGGTGAAACCGCTCCCCGACTCACTGCTCGCACTCTGCGATGTATTGACGCCGAACGAGCATGAGGTGGAGTTGCTCGGCGGAGTCGACCGTCTCCGTTCGCTGGGCGCCGCAGCCGTCATCGTGACGAGGGGCGCTGAGGGAGCCGAACTTCACACGTCGAGCGGAGTCGCCTACATCGCTGCGCATCCCGTGGTTCCCGTCGACACCACCGGTGCCGGAGACTGCTTCTCAGGAGCGCTCTGTGCCCGCCTCGCCGCTGGTGACGACATGCTCGGCGCACTGCGCTACGCCTCGGTGGCGGCTGCGTTGTCCACCACGCAGCCGGGCGCTGTGCCGTCCATGCCGCCTCGGGCTGCGGTGCTGTTGGCGCTGTCGCTCAGCGAAGAGTGACCGCAGCCCACCCATCGAGCGTGTCGGTCTGTACGACCTCCAGCGGACGTAACGCATCGAGTACGTGGCCGTGGGCTCCATCGAGAATGCCGCTCACTACCAGGACGCCTCCGGAAGCGAGCACTCGACGCAAGTGCGGTGCTAGTTCCACGAGTGCCGGGGCGAGAATGTTGGCCAGCACAAGGTCGAACTCTCCCTGCACATCTTCCAGCGGTGTAGTGCTGACATCCACGAGCACGTCGTTCGCCAGAGCGTTCGACAAGGTCACTGGAACGGCCGCTGGTGCGATGTCGACACCGACGGCGCACGCAGCACCAAGCAGCATGGTGCCGATGGCGAGCACGCCGGATCCGCACCCGACGTCGAGTACGCGAGTGGTCGGTTGCACCCAGCGTCGTGCAGCCACAAGAGTGAGGCGCGTGGTTGGGTGGTCGCCCATGCCGAAGGTGGAACCGGGTTCGATCACCACCACGGTGGCTCCGTGAGGGGCGTCGTACGCCACCCATGCGGGCTGCACCACGAGATCTGAGTCCAGCACGACGGGAGCCGCAAACTGGCGCCACGTGTCGGCTACCGCAGCATCCACTTCCACGAAACGCCACGGCCACGGCCACGGCAGTTCCACGGAGTTCAGTTCTTCGCCGACCGAGGTCCAGAGCTCCACTCCCCCGTTGACATGACGCTCCTCGATGGCCACCACGCCGAGTCGCCACAATTCGTCGGACGCCAACTCCACGTCGTGGTCGGCCACCGACACCACCAGCTGACGCATCAGTCGATTCGCCTCAGCTGCTCTGGATAGGTGCGGGCGCGATGAACGTAGGCGGCAACTGCTCCTGCGATGAGTGCAGAATCGGCCCGGCCCTCCTTGATCACTGCCGGAGCACCCACTGCCAATGCGCCATGAGGCACCACGGTGTCGTTCAGCACAACTGCGCCGGCACCAACGATGGCCCCGGTGTGCACCACCACACGATGCATGACGATGCTGCCGTTCCCGACAAGGCAACCGGATTCGATGGTGCAGCCCTCGAGGTGCACGAGATGACCCACCACGCAGTCGTCGCCCACCACCGTGGGCCACCATGGCGTGGTGTGGAGGACGCTGTTGTCCTGGATGCTGGTGCGCTCGCCCACGATGATGTGTCCTTCGTCGCCGCGCAGAACGGCACCGGGCCAGATGCTGGCGAGGGCGCCGATACGGACATCGCCGATGAGGACGGCGTCTGGATGCACAAAGGCGTCCGGGTGGATAGTGGGTTGGCGTTCGCCGAGGGCATAGATGGGCACCCGAGCACCGTAGCTAGTGGAGAGAACTGTCCTCCAGCCGGTACCGTGGAGGACTATGTCCCGACGGATCGAAATCGAGCTCACCAGCACGCGCCCCGATGGCACGTGGACGTGGCGAGCCGCAGGTGCTCAGAAACCCAAAGGCGTGCTCGACGGCTCGCTGCTCCCCTCCGGTGCAGCGGTCGGTCAGGTACTCAAGGCCGACGCCGAAAGCGACATCGAGGGCACTGTCATCCTGTCGGTAGCTGCGGGTAAGCCGAAGACCGAGAAGTCTGGGCTCCTGGAGCTGATTCCGAGCGACAAGCCGTTTGAGGCCGTCACGCAGCAGCTCGCCCGCAAAGAGCGCAGCGACCGTGGTGATCGCGGCGACCGTCGCGACCGGCCGCCGCGTGGCGACCGACCGCCGCGTGGCGACCGACCGCCGCGTGCCGATGGCGATCGTGCGCCGCGATCAGACCGTGGCGACCGCGCCCCTCGCCCCGAGGGCGAGCGTGGGCCCCGTCCCGACCGCGGGCCCCGTCCCGACCGCGGACCTCGCCCCGATCGCAAGCCTCGCTTCCAGGCTCCGCCCGAGCTGCCGCTGCGTCCGAAGGCAAAGCGCCTCAAGCCGGGTCGCAAGCATCGCAACGCCGTGTTGGCCGACCTTCCCGAGGCACAGCGTGCCGTTGCGGAGCGTGCCCTTGCGGGGGGCATTCCTGCCGTTCGCCAGGCCGTGAACGAGCAGAACCAGCGTCTGCGTGCGGAAGGCAAGGAAGAGATCCCCGCCGCAGGCTTGCTGGCTATTGCCGAGCAGCTGCTGCCCAAGCTTCGTGTCGCCGAGTGGCTCGACCGCGCCGACGCTGCCAAGGCCGATCTCGAGGAACTCGATCTCCGCGACCTTCGCAGCGTGGTGGCCTCGTCGGAAGACCCGGTAGTCGGTCGCGACGAAACCACTCGCGAGCTCGCCGCAGAGCTGAAGGCTGCTCTTGCTGCAAAGCAGGAGAAGGAACTCGGCCTGTGGTTCGAAGACATCGATGCCGCCATCGGCGTAGGTCGTGTGGTGCGAGCGCTGAAGCTGTCGTCGCAGCCGCCCAAGGCCGGCGTCCGTTTCCCCGCCGATCTCGCTGCGAAGCTCGCCGAGGCAGCAACCGCCAATCTCACCGCCGATGCGCTGCCGGATCGCTGGGTTGCCGTGCTCGAGGCCGTTGCCTTCAGCCCGGTGCGAGCTCAAGTGAGCCCCGCCGCCAAGCCGACGCAGGAGAACGACGAACTGCTTGCCACCGTGAAGCGTCTCGGTGGTCTGCTCCCGCAGATCGCAACGCTGTTCGGTATCGCAGTGGATCCGAAGGCGCAGGCCGCCAAACCGCTGCGCCCCACGAAGCCAGCCCCGACCAAGAAGGCAGCGCCTGCAAAGCCGGCCGCCCCGAAGCCCGCATCGGTTGAAGAGGCTGCTCCGGTTGAAGAGGTCGCTGTGGCCGAAGAGGTCGCTGTGGTCGAAGAGGTCGCTGTGGCCGAGGAGTTCGCTGTGGTTGAAGAGGTCGCTGTGGTTGAAGAGGCTGCTGTGGTTGAAGAGGCTGCTGTGGTTGAAGAGGTCGCTGTGGTTGAAGAGGCTGCTGTGGTTGAAGAGGTCGCTGTGGTTGAAGAGGTCGCTGTGGTCGAAGAGGTCGCTGTGGTCGAAGAGGCTGCTGTGGCTGAAGAGGTCGCTGTGGTCGAAGAGAGCCCTGCCGAGAGCGAGTGACTCACGGTTCTTCACGGTGGCGCATGCGCCACTACCGTCGGATCCATGTCCGACATCGTGAAGTACGAGACCCAGGGCCGCATTGCGGTCATCA
This sequence comes from uncultured Acidimicrobiaceae bacterium, assembly GCA_903919455.1. Lineage (GTDB taxonomy): Bacteria > Actinomycetota > Acidimicrobiia > Acidimicrobiales > Ilumatobacteraceae > UBA668. The sequence continues at coordinate 105,611 of CAIXIJ010000110.1, forward strand.
CGCTCAACCGTCCTGAAGCGCGCAACGCCGTCAACGGCGATGTCGCCTCCGGCATGGAAGCTGCCATCGATCAGATGGAAGCCGACCCGAACATTTGGGTGGGCATCATCACTGCCAACACCGAGGGCGAGGAGCGGCCGGTGTTCTGCGCGGGCGCAGACCTGAAGGCCATCAACTCCGGCCAGGCCGGTGGCCTCGGTACCAAGCGAGGTGGCTTTGCCGGCTTCGTGTATCGCGAGCGTAAGAAGCCCGTGATCGTGGCGGTGGATGGCCTGGCCACGGCGGGCGGATGCGAGATCGTGCTCGCCGCAGATCTGGTGGTGTGCACCACTCGGTCGTCGTTCGGCCTCGCCGAGGTGAAGCGCAACCTCATCGCCGGAGCCGGCGGCCTGTTCCGCCTTCCCCGCGCCATTGGCCAAGCAGCGGCCATGGAAGCCATTCTCACGGGCGATCCCATCCCTGGCGAGCGTGCATACCACCTCGGCCTCGTCAGCCGTCTGGTGGAGCCTGGCAAGGCGCTTGAGGAGGCCTTGGAGCTGGCCGGAAAGATCTGCACCAGCGCTCCCCTCGCCGTGTGGGCGAGCCGCAAGGTGGTCTTGGCGGCGGCCTATGAGGACGACGCCACTCTGATCGATCTCACCAATCAGGAGTTCGCCGGTGTCATGGCATCGGAGGACACCAAGGAAGGCCTCACGGCCTTCATCGAGAAGCGCCTCCCGAACTGGCAGGGAAAGTAGTCGGTCAGAGGCGCTTGCTGAGCACGATCTTGCGGGCCACCACGCCGGCACGTTCGTAGAGATTCTTCGTGTCGCGGTCGCCGGGTAGCGCAGTGCCTTCCAGCACGGCGCATCCGGCGGCCCTCGCGGCAACCGTTGCCGCCCGGAGCATCTCGTCGCCAAGCCCGAGTTCGCGGGCCTCAGGATGCACATACACCTGCACTACGGCTCCGATGCTGCCCCGCACCTCTAGCTCGAGGTAGCCGAGCACCACGTCGTCGTAGAGACCCACCCATGCTCGCCCAAGGGCAGCCTGCCATTGCGTCGGTGGCTGCTCAGCGAGAAGGGCCGCACCGCCCCTTACGGGTTGCAGTGCGGCCCTTGCCTCGTCTTCGAGTTGTTGCACGGCAGGAATGTCCTGCTCGGTCAGAGGGCGTACGTGCTCGTCCACCCCGACTCCCGATTCACTTGCTAAACAGCGGGCACTCGTCGTCGCCCACCGGGCAACCCGGGGCGCTCTGACGAACGAGAAGGAAACAGCTCGGGCAGAGCTGCTCGTCGGCACGCTTGGGCTGCAGACGATCTGCGGATTCGCCACGCTCTTCGGGCTCTTCCTCTTCGTTCTCGTCCTCGTCCTGCTCGGCGACCAGCCGATCCTTCAGAATGGTGTCGAGGTCGGCCTCCACGTCGTCGGGGGCGAGCATGTCGTCGTCCTCGTCTTCGTCTTCCGACGCAACGGAGCGACGAACCGGACCGCTGGTGTCGTCCTCTTCCTCTTCCTCGTCGGCCGCAACGAAATCATCGTCGTCGGCGACCAGGAGGTCGTCTTCCTCGTCGAGCTCGTCCTCGTCGAGCTCCGGATCGATTTCAGCCTCGTCCTCGACCTCTTCGAACTCCTCAGCGGGTTCTTCCATCTCAATGTCGTCGTCATCGGCCACGCACGTACCTCGTCCCTGCTACCCGGTAAGGCCCGGGATACTAGGCCGGGTAGTCGTCCTGCCTGCACATACCCGGTGTGACAACCGTCACCCAACGCTGTCAGTGCTGGCCACGACGTGCTTCTGCACGCCGTTCGGACTCCAAGCGCTCCAGTTCGGGCGCCTCGGTGGTGAGGTGGTTCATGGCAGCCGCGACCGCAGTGTGGCCGGCCTGCTCCTCGATGAGGCGGTGCATCTCCAGCACCACACGCCGGTACGAGGGATGCCCCTGGGGAGAGGATCGCAACTCCAGCATGTGGATGGCCTCGCGAGCGTTGAACTGCATCGAGTACCGGAGTCGATACGCCATCGACACTGCGTACTGGGCCTGCTGAGGGAATTCGTCCTTGAGGGCGTCGAACAACGACGCCGACCTGGCCATGGCGTCGTCGAAGACATCGGCGACGCCCGCCTCTTCCACCAGTTCCGGCCGGGTATAGCCATGGTTCGGCGTGAGGCTCTGCCAATCGATGGTGAGCATGCGGTGACGCTGAAGATCGCGAAAGGCGCCATAGTCGCTGAGCACGTCGAACCGGTAGTCGACTCGTTCGAATGCTCGCCCGGGTCGGTGGCGGCGATTTTCGCGGTCGCCAACGTATGCCTTGATGAGTGCCAGGCGTTCGGTGGGGCCCAGCGTGCGCACCCGTTCCATCAACTGGTGCTCGGGGAGGTGCGTGAGCGGATAGCAGATTGCCGCCAGCATTTTGTCTTCGGCCTCAGGATCCCAGTCCACCAGTTGCACCGCTGGCGCTTGCTCCACCGGCGTATCGCCGAACAGCGATTGCACCAGCTCAGAGGTGTTCTCGCGGGTGTTGGTGAGGTACTGCGACCATCTGCCGCCGCGATCTGCAATGTCGACGCGACGCAGGAAGCTCGGGATCACCTTGCGCAACTCGTGCAGCATCATGTCGGCGTATTGACGTGCCTCGGGAAGCGGATGAGCCCGCATGCGCACCAGCAGCGCTTCGAAGGACTGCCCGGACCCGTAGATCCCGACGTTGGAGAGCGCCGCTGCGGGAAGCACGCCGCGCACCGCGTCGAGCGCCTTCGCCCGGGTGGCGGTGCGGTACACGAAATCACTGTCGCCGGGCTCGCGAGGCACCGTGGAGCGCACGTGATCGGTGACACGAGTGAGCAACAGCGTGTAGCTGTCGAACATGCGGTCCATGTCGCCCACATAGCGAGTGCCGAATCGGCTGGAGAGGATGGCCGGATCCCGATAGAAGCGATAGCGACCACCAAGCCGAGCGTCGTACGCGATATAGCGAGTGCTCTGCTCGAGGTAGCTCATCAAGCGGCCCCACTCCAGCACCTTCGTGAGGATGTTCGAGGCCTGCTCACAGGCAAGATGCACGCCACCGAGCTGCGCTACGGAGTCGTCGCCGTACTCGAAGAACACCTTCTCGTACAGTTCTTCTGCTCGCTCGAGGCCGATGGTGGCGTCGACCGACACATCGCCTGCAATATCGAGATCGCCGACGAACTCGTCGAGGAACAGGCGGCGGAGGCTCTTCGGACTACGGCTATAGCGCGCGAACAGCGCGCCTTTCACCACCTCCGGGAGGTTCACCAGCGCGAACACCGGGCCATCCAGATTGGTGAAATACCGACGGAGGATGTCCTCCTCGTCCGGGGTGAATTCTTCGGGGACGTACACCGTCACAACGAAGATCCTACGGTCGAAACAGTGCTGAGCGAGGGATGCCCAAACGAGCTAGTAGACCACTACGTCGGTGGGCCGAAGCGCGAACTGCGCCCGCACCTCGACCAGCAGCTCAGCGTTGGTCCAGAGGTCCACCACGGTCATCGCCATGGCCTTGGCACCGTCGATCACGGCTCGGTCGCCATCGTCGCTAGCTGCAAAGGCGGCGAAGTCCACGCTGTGAATCGGCACGCCATCGGGCGCCACCTTGATCATCGGGTGGATCGAGGGGACGAGGTAGCTCACGTTGCCCATGTCGGTACTGCCCACCACCCGACGTCCGATTGCCGCAGGGTCCTGCACCGTGCGGCCCACACGAGCAGCATTCTCCACATACGAGCGCACCATGGCCTGGTTGTCGATCATGTCGGCATAGGTCTCCCCCACCCAGGCGTGATCCATGGTGCATCCGCAGGCGGTGGCTGCCGACTGCAGGCTGGTGAACACTCGATCCTTCAGCGGTTGGAGGCTGGCGATGGTGCCGGATCGGATGTACCAGTCCATTGCTGCTTCCGACGGCACGATGTTGGGCTTGTCGCCTGCTTTGGTGAAGATGCCATGGATGCGCTCATTCGGCCTGATGTGCTGGCGCAGGGTGGCGACGTTCATGTAGCCGAGTACCGCGGCATCGAGCGCGTTCAGGCCCTCCCACGGCGCTGCGGCTGCGTGTGCGGCCCTGCCGTGATACTCCACCTCGAGTTCCTGGATGGCGATGCAGTCCATGCGGATGAGGTCGGCGTCGGCAGGGTGCACCATCATGGCGGCGTCGATGCCGTCGAACGCGCCGGCCCTGGCCATCTTCACCTTGCCGCCGCCACCTTCTTCGGCCGGGGTGCCCATGATGCGCAGACGGCCGCCTGCCTGTTCGGCGACGGCGGCTGCAGCCAGGCCGGCACCTAGGCCGGCCGTGGCGATGATGTTGTGCCCACAGGCATGGCCCAGACCCGGCAGCGCGTCGTATTCGCACAGCACTGCAATGGTGGGGCCCGTGGTGCCGACTGCAGCATCGAAGGCGGTCTCTATGCCGTAGGCGCTCCGCACCGGTGCCACACCATTTGCCTCGAGCAGATCGGTGAGCAACTGATGTGCGAAGCGCTCCTCGTAGTTCAATTCCGGGTGAGCGTGGATTGCCCGGCTGGCCTCCACCAGTGCGGGGGCCAGAGCATCCACTCGGTCGCATACGGCTTGCTTCAGTGCATCGACGTCCATATGCCGACGGACCTTAGTGCCGGTCAAGCGTGCACGATGAGTGCGTCAGGCAGTACTTCGATCGCAAGGTCGCTGACGCGCGCCACTCGATGTCCGTCCACGTACACGTCGAGTGGACGGCTGAATGTTGCTTTCCAGCGCTCGGTACTGTTGAGCGTCATCGACGGATGGGGAAGATGCGTGCCGGTACGAGCACGCGTGCGTGCCTGCAGCCTGGCTCGCAGACCCATCGACGGGTCCACGCGCAGGAGGTCGAGCCGACCGTCGTTGGGGTGCGACCGCGGTGCCACGTCGTAGGGGCCGAGGAACTGTGCGTTCATGGCCATCACCACCTCTCCACGCCACCACCACCGCCGAGCCACCACGTGCGCGAGCGCAGTGAACGTTCGTCCGTCAGCCACCACGTGGAGCAGGTCGACCGTCGCGCGCACGTGAGGACCGTCAAGACGATCAGGCGTGCCGCCACCCATGGTTCGGGCCATGTCGCCACCCGACAGACCGACGGCCGCGGAGAGGTCGCCTCGGACCGCAACGCCATCGGAGGGTGCCACACGCAGACCCGACACGGCCGTGAGAACCGGTTCGCCCCACGCCTCACCCTTGCGGATCGTCACCGTCCACCTCCAGCGCGCTCGATGCTGCGACCACCCCTCGGAACAGCGCCTCCGCGGCCTGCTCGGCGACCTGCGTGGTGGCTTTCGACGGCGACACCAATGCCAGTTGGCGCACCAGATCGATGAGTTGTTTCATGGTGCGGACGAAGTCGCCGCCCGACAGTTCTTCGGTCGCCACGACATCGGCGAACCCTTCACCGGCTGCCCAGGCGAACGCGACAGCGATGAACGTGGGATCCGGCGGGCGATGCACCGACAGCCCGGCAGCCTCCTCGATTTCCTCGAGTTCGTAGCTGATTCGGGCAATGCTCTGCCACCGTCGTCGAACTGCATCCGATGGATACCAGGGGGCTGGCGGCGGCTCGGGGCTGCGGTGTTCGTACACGAACACGCTGGCCAAACCGGCAAAGGTGGCGGGCTCTAGGCCATCGAAGAGACCTCGGCGCACGCACTCCACGACGAGCAGATCGCATTCGTGGAACGTGCGGGCCAACATCTCGCCCTCCGACGTGAGCGACCAGCCATCGACATAGCCCCAGTTCTGCAGAATCTTCAGCACCCGGTCGAAGTCTCTTGCGATCGACTGGCTGCGACCGCGGACACGTTGGCGAAGCTCGTCCACTTCCTTCGCAACTCGCTCTGCCTGCGTTGCAGCCTTCAGGCGGTCGTCGAGTTCGGGGTCGTCCTCGACAGGATGCGTCAGCGGCTGGTGTTCCGCTGGTGCTCTACGACGGGGCTGGAGCGGAAGTGTGTCGGCACGCTCGAGCCGAATGGCAACTTCCTTCTGGAAGTCGTGCCGGTTCGGGGCGTAGTCCGCAGGCAGTTCGATCTTTCCGATGGCGCGCGGCGGCTCGTCGAAGTCTGCCGCCGTCAGCATCATCGTGTCTCTCCGGGTGGTGATGCCCGTGATGCGAACTCCGCCTTTGCGATGGGCGCTCGTGAGCACCGCCACACGGCCGACGTAACGACCCTTCACGGCGTAGACGATGTCGCCCGGTTTCAGCTTCAGCATGGCCAAGGTGACGACGTCGTCGCGCCCGATGGTTGCGGGGGCGGGTGCCGACTCTTGGCCCTTCTGAAGACGCCGAAATTCATCGATGTCGCCGTACGGGCTGTGTGCCTTCTCCAGCAGATCTGCCATGTGCCGCTGGCGACGCTCGAGGCGAGCTTCGATCTTCACCACGTCGCGATCCGCCTGGTACTGAGCGAAGGACAGGTTCAACAGATGATGGGCTCGCTCACTCGTGTACGTACGTACCAGGTTCGCTGCCATGTTGTACGTTGGCCGGAATGCCGAGTTGAGGTGGAAGGTGCGGCTCGACGCCAGAACCGCCACCTGATCGAAGGATACGAACGGACTCCAGAGCACCACTGCTTGGCCGAGATCGTCCAAGCCGCGGCGTCCGGCACGACCCGTGAGCTGGGTGTACTCCCCCGGCGTCAGGAAGGTGTGATGGTCGCCGGTGAACTTGCTGAGCTTCTCGATGACAACCGACTTGGCTGGCATGTTGATACCTACTGCCAGCGTCTCGGTGGCGAAGACCACCTTCACGAGGCCTTCGACAAAACACGCCTCCACTACTTCCTTGAAGGGCGGCACCATGCCGGCATGGTGAGCCGCAATACCTGCCTCGAGTTGGGCCAGGAACTGGCCGTAGCCGAGTACCGCAAGGTCGGCCGGGTCCATCGCCCCGAGTCGGTCGTCGACAATCTCGCGAATGCGATCGCGTTCGGTCCCGCTGGTGAGCCGAACACCCGCGGCGAGACAGGATCGCGCCGCTTCGTCACACTGGTTCCGGCTAAAAATGAAGTAGATCGCCGGCAGCATGCGGTGCTGCTCCAACACCTCAACGGTTTCGAGCCGAGTCGGCGTGAACAGCTTCCGCCGCCCTCCCCTGTTGCGAGCTGTCTTGCCCTTGCCGGCACGCATTCCTTCGTCGTCGAGGCGCATGGCGTCGCTGTTCGGTCGACCGTTGACAAGCGTCGGCAGCAGGTGAAGGCGATCGTGTGTCTTGTCGCCGATCAGGTACATGTTGTCGAGACGTACCGGACGTCGGTCTTCGAGAATGGCGCGGGTGGGGCCGCGCACGGTGCTGATCCAGTCGGCGAGTTCGGCCGCGTTGCTGACGGTGGCCGACAAACACACCAGCTTCACGTGCACAGGGAGGTGCACGATGACCTCTTCCCACACCGGCCCTCGATAGGTGTCCTGCAGGAAGTGCACCTCGTCGAGCACCACGGCATCAAGCTCTCGCAGGCCCGCAGACCGCGCATACACCATGTTGCGCAGCACCTCGGTGGTCATCACCACCACCGGCGCATCGCCGTTGATGCTGTTGTCGCCGGTGAGCAGGCCGACGTTCTGCGGACCGAGTCGCTCGACCAGGTCGTGGTACTTCTGGTTCGAGAGCGCCTTGATCGGGGCGGTGTAGAAGGCCCGGCGGCCGTCTGCCACCGCCGCGTCGATGGCGTATTCAGCAACCACGGTCTTTCCGCTTCCAGTCGGCGCCGCGACCAGCACGGACTCCCCGTCATCGAGCGCGTCGAGGGCCCGAACCTGGAACCCGTCGAGCGGGAACGTGTAGTGAGCGATCAGCTCGGCGCGGTCGGGACGCACGACGCCATTCGTGTCAGCCTGCAGCCTCTTCGGCTGCCTCGCGGGCCAGTTTGCGCTTCTGCGCCATGCGACCAATGAGAATCGAGATGAGGTAGAAAATCACCATTGGGATGGCCAGGGCGAGCATGCTGTACGGGTCGCCCGAGGGCGTGATGACGGCGGCGATGGCGAAGATGACGACGGTGGCGATGCGCCACTGCTTCTGCAGCGTTTGGGGGGTGATGACGCCCACCAGCTGCAGGAACACCAAGAGCACCGGGAACTCGAAGGTGATGCCGAACGCCGCCACCATGAGGCCGAACAGGCTGACGTACTTGCTCACCTGGAAGTTCGCCTTCACATCGCTGCCAGCCCACGAGATGAGGAAGTCGAGCGCAGGCGTGAGGGTCCAGTAGGCCACCGCTCCACCGAGCAAGAAGAGACCCACGGCGGACACGATGAAGGGAATTGCGTACTTCTTCTCTTTCGCATGCAACGCCGGAACCACGAAACGCCAGATCTGCCACAGGATGACTGGCAGGGCCAGAATGAGCCCGCCGTACGTGCAGATGGACAGACGCGTGCTGAAGCCCTCCAGCGGACCGAGGAACTGCAGCTCACAGGTGAGTTCAGGCTTCTGACGGCACAGATCCTCATACGGCTTACGCATGAAGCTCAGTACTTGGTCGTAACTGGCGAGCAGCACGATGACGCCGAGCACCACCGCAAGCAGCGAACGGATGATGCGCGTGCGCAGTTCGGCGAGGTGCTGGGTGAGCGTCATCCGGTCGTCGGGCGTTTTCACCGTGACCTTCTCTTCGCGATCCGTGAAGGGAAGCTTCATGAAGTGCCGTCTTCGACCGGAGCCAGCGGGTCGCGTGGCGCTCGCGCCGTGCGCGGCGTGCTGCTACCGAAGTTCAAGCCTCCGGCCGGCTTCGGCGATGCCTCGGATGCTTCTTCGGCCGTGGCTGAAGCTTCAACAGGTGCAGCAGCGTCATCGGCGCGACGAGGGGCGAGGGAGCCGAAGTTCAGGCCCTCCTCTTTCTTGATTGGAGGAGGGGTCGCGGCAGCCGGTGCCGTGGTCGCCGGATCAGTGGAGGTGTTGAACATGCCACCCATGTCGAAGTCCGCGGCCGACTTCATGGCGTCGGCGGTCTCGCGCAACTCGCGCATCGGCTCGTCGAGCGCAGACTTCAGTTCACCCTGGAACCCGTTCGCCATCTTCTTGAACTCGGAATACGCACGTCCGAACTTCCTGATGGCGTCAGGAAGCTTTTCGGGACCGAGGATGATGAGCGCGATGAGCAGCAGAAAGACCATTTCGCTGCCCTGGATGTTGAACACGACCCGAAGTCTAGGAGTTGATCGGCGCGCTTGACGGTGCGCGACGGTCAGGTAATGCGCGTGACCTACTCGCGCGTGGCATCATCCGCTGGTGCAACAGCGGCTTCCCTCCCTTCTCGACGATCCGATCGGTTTCGCGCACCGTGGCGCACGTGCCTATGCCCCGGAGAACACGATTGAAGCGTTTCAGCTCGGTCTGAAGCTCGGCGCGAACGGATTGGAAAGCGACGTCTGGATGACAGCTGACGGCGTTGCGGTGCTGGATCACGACGGCGTCGTGCGGCGACGGCTCGGCCGCAGCGTTCCGATCTCCCAGGTGCGTCGAGCAGACCTGCCGGCCCATATTCCGGAGTTTGCCGAGCTGATCGAACGCTGCGGGCAGTCGTATCACCTCAGCCTCGATCTCAAGGATCCGAGTTCCGGCCAACGTGTCATCGACGTCGCCAGGGAAGCTGCTCCCGACATGCTGCCCAGAATCTGGTTGTGTCACCCGCGCTGGGAGACGCTGCAACCGCTGCGGGGGCAGGGAGTGAAACTGGTGGACAGCACGCGGCTCGACAAGATCAAGGAGGGTCCGGAGCGGCGCGCAGCGATCCTTGCCAACGAGGGAATTGACGCCGTGAACATGTACCACTCCGACTGGAATGGCGGTCTCGTCACGCTGTTCCACCGCTTCGAGCGGGTGTGCTTCTCGTGGGGTATCCAGGAGCCGGCAATTCTGCAGCGGACGTTCTGGATGGGAATGGACGGCCTTTTCAGCGACTACCCGGACCGGATGATGGATGCCTATCGCGACACGCTCGGCGCACCGCGACCGGTGACGTGATTAGAGCCAGGCCCAATCGCTGCTGGGCCAGATGATCACGAATGCGCGACCAAGCAGGTCCTGGTAGCTCACCGGCCCGATGTCGCGGCTGTCCTTGGACCCGCCGCGGTTGTCGCCCATCACGAACACGCTGTCGCTCGGCACCGTGATCTTCGCCTGGTCGCCACCACACGACGTGGGCGTGACGACTTCAGGATCCAGATACGGCTCGATGAGTTCGCGTCCATCGATGAACATCACACAGTTGCGGTACTCCAGCGACTCGCCCGGCAGGGCGACGACACGCTTGATCAAATCGCGTTCGCCGGCGCCCTCGACGGTCTTGAGCACTACCACGTCGCCGCGGTTCGGGTTGTGCATGCGGTAGCTCAGTTTGTTCACCAGTACCCGGTCGCCGTCGTGAAGCGTCGTGTCCATGGAGTGTCCGGAGACGGCGAACTGCTGCAACACGAAGGCCCGCACCACCAGGGCTGCGGTGACCGCCACCACGATGACGATGATCCACTCTGCCCAAGCGTTGGACTTCTTGGGCGCCTGAGGCGGCTGGGGATCCAGCGACTCGTCGATCTCGTCGGGCGGCAGTACTGACATCGGAAACACGCTACCCGTCAGGGAGGCCGCCCGTACGGTCAGGTCAGAGCGATGCGATGAGCTTCTCCACCCGTTCGTCACGGCTACGGAATGGGTCCTTGCACAGCACTGTTCGCTGCGCCTGGTCGTTGAGCTTGAGGTGCACCCAATCAACCGTGTAGTCGCGCTTGCGTTCCTTTGCCCGCTTGATGAACTCCCCGCGAAGGCGGGCTCGGGTGGTCTGTGGAGGTGTCTCGACCGCGGCTTCGATGTCGGAATCCAGGCACATGCGCTCCACCATGCCGCGGTCTTGCAGCTTGTAGAAGGGGCTTCGGTCCCGGGAGATGTCGTGATACTGAAGGTCCAGCAGCTGAACTCGTGCGTCGCCCAGTTCGAGGCCATGGCGGCTTCGGAAGGCTTCCAGCAACCGGTACTTGATCACCCAATCCACCTCTCGATCGAGCTTCATCGGATCGTTCTCGATCGTGCTGACGCAGTGCTCCCACATCTCGAGTGCACGCTGCTCCATGGCTGGGAAGCCTTTGGTGTCGGCGTATCGAAGAGCACGGTCGAGGTACTCGCGTTGTATGTCGAGTGCACTGACCTCTCGTCCGTTGGCCAGGCGAACCTTCCGTCGGCAGGTCATGTCGTGGCTGATGTCGCGAATCGCTCGGATCGGGTTCTCCAGCGTCATGTCTCGGAGAACCACGCTGGGGTCCTCGAGCATGCGAAGCATGCACGCCGCAGCACCGACCTTCACGAACGATGTGTACTCGCTCATGTTGCTGTCGCCCACGATGACATGGAGTCGGCGGTAGCGCTCGGCGTCGGCATGGGGTTCATCTCGTGTGTTGATGATCGGCCGACTCCGGGTGGTTGCGCTGCTGACGCCCTCCCAGATGTGTTCCGCGCGCTGCGCCATGGAGTACGTGGCGCCGCGTGCTGTCTGGAGCACCTTTCCCGAGCCGGTGTAGATCTGGCGACTCACCAGGAATGGAATGAGTACCTCGGCGTAGTGCCCCAAATCGTCGGTACGACTGGTGAGGTAGTTCTCGTGGCAGCCATAGCTGTTGCCGGCACTGTCGGTGTTGTTCTTGAAGAGGTAGATCGTGCCGCGGATGCCTTCCTCGCTCAGGCGTTGCTCGGCCGACTGCAGCAAGCCTTCGAGAATCCGTTCTCCAGCCTTGTCGTGCACTACGAGGTCGTAGAGGCTGTCGCACTCCGGGGTGGCGTACTCGGGGTGCGATCCAACGTCGAGGTACAACCGCGCACCGTTCTGAAGGAACACGTTGCTGCTGCGCCCCCAACTCACCACCTTGCGGAACAGATAGCGGGCAACTTCGTCGGGGCTGAGTCGCCGTTGACCGCGCAGTGTGCACGTGACTCCGTACTCGTTTTCGAGGCCGTAGATGCGCCGCTCCATTCGCGCACCGTAGCGCAGTCGAGGGACCGCGCACTGGCGTTGATCACGTAAGTCGGAAGCGAAGCTCCGTACCCACCGCTGCCTGCCCCACAAGGTGGATGTCGGCCGGATCCACCACGGCGATCACGGGGTAGCCACCGGTCGCTGGGTAGCCGGCAAGCATCACGATCGGATTGCCATCCGGCGGCACCTGCATGGAACCTTCCACCATCCCTTCGGAGGGCAGCTCGTCATGCCGCACACGGCGGAGCGACTCTCCACTCAGCCGGGAGCCCACCCGGCTGGTGTCGGTCACCACGAACGGATTCGATGTCAGTATCTGCAACGCATCGTCGTCGAACCAGTCCAGTCTCGGGCCAGGCCAGAGGCGCACGTTCGTTGACGGTTCGTGTCGTGCAGCGGGTTGCAGCGCCGCCGGCGTGTGGGGGTCGGGGCCGGCGTGCATCGCATCGCCGCTGTTGATGATGCCGCCTCGCACGGATACGTAGATACGAGCACCGTGCATCATTCGCCCGACGCGAAGGGTCGCACCCGCTGGAAGCACCACCGGCATTCCCCATCCCACTGGCGGGCCACTCTCCACTGTGATGTGAGCGACTCCACCGGTGACCGCCACCATGGTGGGCTTTGTCGTGGTGATAGTGAGGCCGCCAGAGGTCTCGAAAGCAGCGCAGGCCTCGTCGTTACCGACCAGGCGATTGGCGAGCGCCAGCGACGGCCTGTCTACCGCTCCCCCACGGCCTGCGCCGAGCCACGCTCGTCCGGGCCTACCTGCGTCCTGCACGCTGCCTGCAACGCCCCACGAGGCGACGTGAATCATGTCGGCTGGAACCGCACGCGCGTGCCGGGTGGCAACGTGGCTGGAGGGTCGCGATGTTCGTCCCACATCGCGAGGTCGGTGTGGCCCAGAATGCTCCAGCCACCGGGACTCTCGACTGGGTAGACGCCGGTGAAGGTGCTCGCCATTGCGACCGAGCCACGCGGCACCCGGGTTCGCGGTGTTGCCCGGCGCGGGACAACCAAACGCTCGTCGAGGCCAACCAGATAGCCGAACCCGGCGATGAAGCCGCAGAACGCACAGGTGTACTCGTTGCCACTGTGTAGCGCAATCACCTCGGCGATCGACATCTTGCACGCCGCCGCTACTTCAGCCAGGTCGTCGCCGTCGTACTTCACGGGTACCACTACCAGTTTGCCCGCTGCCTCGGCAGAGGTGGAGGCTGGCTGCGTGAGCAGTGCAAGGTTGAGACTGCCGTCGTGCACCACGAGAACAGTCGATGCGGCCGGCACCACGTCGATGACGCCTGGCAGACCAGCTTCCCGCCATGACGTCGCTGCCGACATCACGGTGGCTAGATCCTCGAATTCGGCCAGTACGGCACCGGGACCGCACGGCAGCAACCTCACGAGACGAAGGGGTGGACTTCCCAACCCACAACGCTGTTGAAATCCATGTGCGGCATGGGTGCCACCTAGGAGGACAGTGCGGCGGCAACCGCGTCGTCGCTGAGGCGTTTGAAGCATCGCCGCCCGTTGAGCCGGGAGAGCACCGCCACCTCGAGATCGGTGGCCGCCAGTGTGCGGTCGGGGCCCGACAGCGCCGTTGTCGCCGCCTTCACGGCCGCTTCGAGGCTCTGAGAGGCACCCTCTGCAGTGTCCATACGAGCGCTGATGGCCTCTGCGTCTCCTCCGAGCACACTGAAGCTGATCTCATCCACCACCGTGCCGTCGTAGAGGATGTGGAAGAGCTGGTCGCCGTCGGGCGTCACGCCCACCTCGGCCACCAGAATCTCTACTTCCATCGGTTTCATTTCATGAGTGAAGATCTGGCCGAGGATCTGCGCGTAGTTGTTCGCCAGGCTGCGTGCATCCACGTCGTCGCGGCTGTACTGGAAGCCCTTCAGATCTGCTGCGCGCACTCCGGCCACGCGTAGTTGGTCGAACTCGTTGTACTTCCCGACACCGGCGAACGCGATGCGGTCGTAGATCTCGCTGATCTTGCGCAGCGTGTTACTCGGATTTTCGGCTACCAGCGCGATGCCGCTGATGAAGCGAACCGCCACCAGTGCACGTCCGCGGGCAATGCCCTTTCGGGCGTAATCGGCCCGATCCTTCATGATCTGCTCGGGCGCAACGTAGAACGGCATGCTCATCGGGTACGAACCTCCGAGATGATGGATTCGAAGACATTCGACAACTCAGCATCGTCGAGGCGGGACCAGCCGTCGGACGTGATGGTGGCCACGACCGGATAAATGCCCCGAAGCGCATCGACCCCCCCGGTAGCCGAATCGGCGTCGGCCGCTTCCCACAGGCCACGACACGCCAGCGCGACAGCGGCGTCGCGATCGAGCCCATCGCGCCAGCCGATCTTGATCACCGTTCCGGCATGCAACATGCCCGATCCGGTGGCTACGTAGTCGTGCTCCTCGTAACGGCCGCCCGTGACGTCGTAGGTGAACAGTCGGCCGTTGCTGCGAAGAAGATCGAAGCCGGCGAAGATCGGTACTACGACCATTCCCTGCATGGCGGCGGGAAGATTGCTGCGAACCATCATCGAGAGTTGGTTCGCCTTGCCCTCCAAGCTCAGTGCGGAACCTTCCACCTTCTCGTAGTGCTCGAGTTGCAGTTGGAAGAGCTTGATCATCTCCATCGCCGGGCCTGCAGCACCGGCAATTGCCACACCGCTGTGCTGGTCGGCTTGAACGACCTTCTCCATGCCCCGATGGCTGATGAGGTTGCCGCTGGTGGCTCGACGGTCGCCAGCCATCACCACTCCATCGGCGAAGCGAAGGGCTACGCAGGTGGTGGCATGGGGAACCGCAAGCTCGCCGACGCCATCGAGCGACGGCGCCAGGCCGACCCGCTTCAGCAACTCGGGGAAGCTCGAGCCAGGATCGGATCCGATGGGAAACAGAGGCATCGACATGATGACTACTGGCCACCCTTTTGCACGTAGGACTTCACGAAGTCTTCAGCGTTGGTCTCCAACACTTCGTCGATCTCGTCGAGCAGGTCGTCGAGTTCGGCTTTCAGCTTGTCGCCGCTCTCAGTGACTGCGGGTGCCGCGCCAACGGTGTCGTCGGCGCGGCTCGGAGCGGGTTTCTGCTTTTGCGTTCGCTCTGCCATGGATTCCTCTCCTCGCGCCTACGCCCCCAGCTTCGCCAATAGTTCGGCGGGGGTGCTGCTCTCGTCGATCAACCTTTGCACTGATTCTGCCGTGCCGCGCAACGGTTCCATCATCGGGACTCGTCGCAGCGGGTCGCGGCCGACG
>CAIXIJ010000111.1 GCA_903919455.1 uncultured Acidimicrobiaceae bacterium
CGACATCGGGGGAATCTGCGGGAGTGTTCACACCGCCTGCAACCACCGCTCACCTGGCCTCATTCCGGAAATCGTCAAGAAACTGGCCGCCCAGGCCGATACCAGAGTGATGTTCCGGGTCCCTCGTCAACTCCTCGCGCTCTCGCTACTGGCTGGGTCGTGGACCGTCGGCACGGTGGCCGGCGGCGCCACGCCTGCAGCAGCAGCGACCGCCGATGCGCCCTGGACCCTGCCCACCGCACCGCCGTACTGCACCACCGCACAAGCCGATGCTGGCGATGTGGCCACCTGCGTCATCCGCTCCAATCAGGGCTTGCCGGAAAGCCGCGGCTGGCCGCAACCGCCGTTTCCCCAACCAACCGACCAGACCTTGGTGGCGTGGGTGAACCTGGCCATCGGCAGTTCGGGCCCCACCGTGGCCAAAGTGCAGGCGGCCCTGAACAGCAACGGTGCCAGTCTTTTCGCCGACGGGAAGTTCGGTGCGCAGACCTTCGGTGCGGTCAAGGTGTTTCAGACAGCGAAAGGGCTACCCGTCACCGGCGTGGTCGACCAGGCAACTGCCGACGCGTTGAAGGTGCATCGCATGACCGGCGGCACGTTTCCTCCTGCCGGCTGGGTGTGGCAGGGCTGGGGCTACAACGGCTCGCCTGCGCTGGCTGCCTGGGAGAAGTTGCTCGTCGGCAACCCCACCCAGATCGGCTATCTGAAGCCGAACCAACTCAAGGCGCTGCCCGATGCGTTGCCGCTGTTCACCGGTTTCTACAACGAGATTCAGGAGCGGGGTTACGTGGTGAAGAACGGCGGACCCTACGTGTTCCGCTGCACGGCCAGCACCAGCAAAGACTGCAAGGGCCTCACCCGCTACGCGCTCTCGAACCACGCCTACGGGCTGGCGCAAGACATCAACACCACCGACAACCCGATGATGGCGTACTACTCGTCGGGCACCACCTCGGCGTGCGCGGTGCCGATGCGCACCGACATGCCGCGCTGGGTCGTCCAGGTGGCCGAGAAGTGGGGCCTCTACTGGGGCGGCTACGCATGGAGTTCAGGCTGCGCGTCGCCATCCACGTGGCGCACCAAGGTGACCCGCGACCCCATGCACTTCGAGTTCAACGGCACCACTGCGCAGGCGCGAGCCATTCTGAAGAAGGCATCGTCGCTGCCGTGCCTGGACGTGGTGGATGCGGCCGGGGCCCCGTCGGTGCATTGCCTCACGAAGGGCGAGATCCCCGCCGCGAACACTCGCATCGCTATCACTACCGCACCACCCGCTGGCGCCACGGCAGCGCTCGTGCAGCTGTACACCGTCGGAGCCACGAAAGCGGGTTCGCTGAGCGCTGAGGACTGCGCCGCGCGGGCAAACGGTCCTCGCCCTACGACCACCATGTCGGTGCGAGCAGGACAGGCGACGATGTCGCTCACCACCGTTCCGCTCGACAGCGCGAATCGGTTCTGCCTCTACCAGACCGCGGCGTTCAACACCGTGGTCACCGTGCAGGGGTGGTTCGCACCGTCGGCCGCTGCGCCAACCGGTCTGCTCTACACCCCCATCACACCTGCTCCCGAGCGGACGGTCGACACCGCCACACGCACGACGTGCTCCCCCACCAGCGTGTGCCTGCCCGCAGGGCCGGTTCCAGGCGGGACCGAAGTGATGTCCACCTTCGCCTCGCACCTCGCCCCAGTGGCCGCATTCACCACGTTCACGGTCAGCGCTGCCACGGTGTCGGGCACGCTTACCAGCGGATCGTGTTCGAACCAGACCACCGGCACGATCGTGCGTTCCGCCACCACCTTCTCCAAGGCCGATGCAGCCACCACGAGCATGAGCCTGGTGCGCACGTTCGCCACCGAACTCGGCCATCAATTCTGCTCCAAGCTCAGCCAGACCGCGAACGAGACGGTCGACGTGACGGGTGTCTTCAGCCCGGCAGCAGGCGGTGGCGCGGCATTTGCCCCGACCACGCCCACCCGCGTGCTCGACACGCAGCACTGCTGGACCGACCCCGCCACGGCGATCGAGAAGTGCAACACGGTCGTCCGCAAGGGTGCTCTCGTGCGGGCTGCGGCACCTGCAGGCGCACGAGCCGTGGTGCTCCATGTCACTGGGGTGGGCACCGCAACATCGGCCGGCCAGTTGCAGGCGGCAGCATGCGAAGTCTTCTTCGCCAAGCCCACTACCCCACCCACACCTGCCCCGCCCGCAGCGGTGCAGATTGGCCCGAACGTCACGAACACCAACTTCGTGGTCGTGCCGGTGGCTGCCAGTGGCCGCTACTGCGTGAAGACCACGACGGCGGCACACATCGCCATCGACCTCATCGGCACGTTCTCGGCGAACGCCAATCTCCGCCTACTGCCGGTCACGCCCGCGAAGATCCTCGACACACGCCCGCGAGCGTGAGGTCGGATGACGACCATCCCACGAGGATGCGTCGGTCGCCCACATCGGTGATCCACGAACGCAGGTCGGTGTCCCAACGACGGAACGCAGTGGGCGGCAACTCGATGACCGCCTCGACGGTCTCACCCGGCGCAGCTACCACCTTGGCGAAACCCTGCAGTGTGCGCAGCGGCCTTCCGTCGCGTCGGTCCACTGGCTCCACATAGACCTGCACCACCGTGCTGCCCTCTCGAGCCCCGGTGTTCACGACCGTGGCGCTCACCCGCGCTCCGTTGCGGGCATCGCCGTCGAGCACCATCTCGCCGAACGCCCAACTGGTGTAGCCGAGACCATGCCCAAAGGGGAAGACCGGGGCAATACCCATTGCGTCGTACCACCGGTGGCCGATCAACAGGCCTTCGCCATACGCCATATGGTCGTGGGCGCCCGGGTAGAACGGGAACGCCGGCGTGTCCTCCAGGCGAGCCGGAATGGTGATCGGCAGTCGACCGCCGGGCTCGGCCACTCCGAACAGCATGTCGGCAAGTGCTTCGCCGAACTCCTCGCCGGGGAACCACACCTGCACAACCGCAGCGACGTCGTTCAGCCACGGCATGGTGACGGGCGAACCGGCATTGATCACCACGACCGTGCGCTGGTTTGCTGCGGCCACCCGGCGAACGAGTTCGTCCTGATCGCCCGGCAGATCCATCGTGGTGCGATCTTCACCCTCGGTCTCCCAATCCGCATTGGTGCCCACCATCACCACCGCCACTTCGGCGTCGGCAGCCACCGCGACCGCGCGGCTCATCAGGTCGTCGCCCGAGACCGACTCGGCGCCAACCGCCAGACCGCGGAGTTGTGCCCGTTCGGTCTGACCCATCTCCACTTCCACATGGCGAGACGCGCCGGCGCGGCAGGCCAGGTCGATGCGAATCTCCTGGCTGCCGAGGCCGAAGAAGGCCCCACCGGTCTGGGGCACGGTGAGGTCCACCACGACCTCGCCGTCGATGCGCAACACCGTGGGGCCGACTGCGGTGATCCCCACGGTCCAGTCGCCGTCGGCGTGGGGCGTGAAGGTGCCGCCAATGTGCACCGTGAACGTCTCGCGGTCGATGCCCGGAGCGGGTGTTGCTGGCCAGACATGGCTGAGGCGGTTCCAGTTCTCGGTCGCCGTGGCGCCGAATGCATCGTGGTACCGCACCTCGAAGGCTCCCTCCATGGGGCGGAGGCGCTTCTCGATTCGGCAACCGACCTCATGCTCGAACGAGACCCCGCGAGCGGCGAGCACCGCCAACGGCCGCGACGGGCGACTGGCCCGCACCTGAGCGCTGCCTCCGCCCTGGGGTTGGGCACGCTCGGAACTCGGGCCGACGACTGCAAGCCGATCGGTGGACGCCAGAGGCAACAACGCACCATCGTTCTTCAGCAACACACTTCCGGCGATCGCGGCACGACGGATCACCGCCCGCGTGTCGTCGCTGTCGTCGGTGACTTCGGTGGTGTCGGAGCCGAATACTCCCGACCACGCGAAGAGATGCAGCAGACGGCGTACCGATTCGTCGATGCGCGCTTCGGTGGTGTGGCCGTCGGCCAACTCACGCAGCAGTGCCTTTCCGCGTTCGCGCGGTGGTCCGGGCATCTCCAGATCCAGACCGGCCTCCAGCGAATTGGCAGCGCTATGGGTGCCGTACCAATCGCTGAACACCACGCCGTCGAATCCCCACTCGTCGCGCAACACTCCGCGCAGCAACTCGTGGTGCTCGCTGGCGTGAACGCCGTTGATGCGGTTGTAGGAGCTCATCATCGCCCGAACCCCGGCTCCGCCTTGCTCCACAGGAAGGACTGCTCGCTCGAACGGCACCAGATAGGCCTCTCGTAGCGTTACGTCGTCGACATCGCTGGAGATGGTGTGACGCTCGTGCTCGGTGTCGTTCGCCACGAAGTGCTTGATGCAGCACGCCACACCCTGCGACTGCACGCCCTTCACGTACTCGGTGCTGAGCGTGGCGGTGAGCACCGGGTCTTCACTCATGCACTCGAAGTTGCGGCCACCGATGGGGGTGCGTTGCAGGTTCGCTGTGGGGGCGAGCAGCACGTGCGCATTCTTCGACTTGGCTTCACGACCGAGTGCCTCGCCGATGGCATGCACCAGTTCTGGGTCGAAGGTGGCACCCAATGACACTGCGCACGGAAACGACGACGAGGCCGGACCCGTCCATTCCGTACCGCGCACCCCCGCTGGCCCATCAGAACAACGCATGGGCGGCACTCCCGTGACCGCTGGCGTGTGCCAACCGTCGGCACCCGCCAGCAGCGAGACCTTCTCTTCCAGGCTGAGCGCGGCCAGGATGGCCTCCACATCGATCGTCATGGACGACAGATTGCCAGATGAGGTCAGGCCAGCAGCACTGATCAGTCGTTCGAGGTGACGGGCACCGTGAACCCGATGGCTGCACCACCGCCATTTGCGTTGCGAGCGAATACCTCGCCACCATGAGCGACGACGATCGACTGCACGATGGAAAGACCGAGACCCGAGCCAGGCTTGCTGCGCATCTCGACCGATCGATAGAAGCGATCGAACAGATGCGGAATGTCGGTCTCGGTGAGCCCTGGGCCGTGGTCGCGTACCGTGAACCGACCGCGCTCGACGGTCACTTCCACCGGGCCATCAGGCGAAAACTTGCAGGCATTGTCCACCATGTTCTGCATTGCACGCTCGAGCGCATTCGGACGGCCGTCGAGCAGCGAACCGTCGGCGTCCACCACGATGTCGCGCGTGAATCGGCGACGGGCGCGAGCGGCAGCGCGTTCTGCGATGTCGCCCAAGCGCACCGTCTGCACTGCTTCGTCATCGCGCGCGTCGGTGGCCAACTCCACGAGTTCGTTCACCAGGTCGGTGAGCTCGCGGGTCTCACTGTCGAGATCACTCAGCAACTGCTCGCGCTGCTCTGGTGTGAGGTTGTCGTTGCGTCGACGCAGCACCGACACGTTGGTACGCAGGCTGGTGAGCGGTGTACGTAGCTCGTGCCCGGCGTCCTGCACCAACTGGTGCTGCTCCTGCCGGCTGCGTTGCAACGCATCGAGCATTCCACTGAACGCCCGACCGAGTTGCCCGGTCTCGTCGGTGCCATCGATCGGCACATCCACGTCGAGACGGCCGGTGGCCGCCACTTCGCCCGCCACATCGGTGAGGCGCTCCAGTCGACGAGTGACCTGTCGGGCGATGAGCCACCCGAGTAGCAACGACAGGCCGGTGACCACGAGCACTGCGAAGATCATGCTGCGAAAGATGCGTTGCAGCGACCTCTGGCCCTCGGCCAGCGAACGAGCGAGTTGCGCCGCGCCCCTGCCTTGTTTGATCGTGAGCATGCGGAACGGCTCGCCATCGATGGCGACATCCTGGCTGGCTTGCGCCAGCGGGTCGCGCGAGGCGGCCACTGCGAGGTCCAATGGGGAGATGGGCAATTCCCCCGACGACGGCGAGAATCGGATGCCGCCGTCGCGTGCCAGCAACTGCACCAACACCTGCTCGAAACTCCGCGGTCGGTCGCGTCCGGGCCGGCCACCACCGGCGAGGCCTTCGTCGCCGTCGCCGTCGGGCTCCCCAATGCCAGGGCGATTCCGAATCTGCGCTGCCGCAGCGTCGAGCGACCGCGCCACGGTCTCGTCGAGTTCGTGTCGTGTGGTGCGGTACGACACCACCCCGATCGCCGCCGTGGCGGTGGCCGCGAGCACTGCGAGAAGGAGAACGATCTTGAGACGCAGACTCACGCAGCACGCACCGTGTAACCCACCCCTCGAACGGTGTGGATGAGCTTGCTGTCGTCGGGGCCTTCGAGCTTGCGGCGCAAGTATGAGATGTAGACCGCAAGGTTCTTGGAGTCCGGACCGAAGTCGTAGCCCCAGATTCGGTCGTAGATGACGCTGTGCTCGAGCACGATGCCCTGATTACGCACGAGCAGCTCCAACAGATCGAACTCGGTCTTGGAAAGCTCCACTTCACGCTGTCCGCGCCAGACCCTCCTCGAGGTGGGGTCGATGCGCAGATCCGAGATCTGCAGCGGTTCGCCGCCCTGCTCGGTGGCGTCGGGCTTGGCGCGGCGCAACAGCGCCCGGAGGCGAGCGAGTAACTCGTCGAGGTCGAATGGTTTGGGCAGATAGTCGTCGGCACCCGCATCGAGCCCAGCTACTCGGTCGGGGGTCTCGGTGCGCGCCGTGAGCATCAGCACCGGAATTCGGTTCCGTTCCGCCCGCAGCACCCGACACACGGTGAGGCCATCGACATTCGGCATCATCACGTCGAGCACCGCCACATCGGGCTGAGCGCTCTCGATCAGTTGCAGGGCCGCAGCACCGTCGGGTGCCTCGACCACGTCGTAGCCCTCCAGCGTGAGGGCCCTGATGAGCGACTCGCGGATTGCCCTGTCGTCGTCGGCGATGAGAATGCGTGCGCTCATGGTGTTGCCCTTCGAGAATCTCGATCAGCCTGGCCCCTCAGCGAGGAGGAGCGCTGGGGGCCACGGCCGATCGTAGAACGTGGGTTCAGGCGCCGCCGCCTGCAGCACCGTCGTCGTCGCCATCGTTGCCAGGACCGTCCATACCAGGACCGCCCATACCAGGACCGTCCATGCCATGACCACCCATGCCAGGACCGCCCTTACCGTGATCGCCGAACGGGGCATTCTGGGTGTCGTTCACCATCGTGGTGATCCGCGTGGTGACGGCGGCGATGCGCTGGTCGGCTTCGGCCTGCGTGTGCTCGCCCGACTTCACTTCGGCATCAAGATGTGCCGTCACGTCCGCCACGAGGGCGTCGATCACCTTCTGGGCACTCGAGCCATTCGCGTCGGCGATCTCAGCGATGGTTTTGCCAGCATCGACGCCAGCCTTCAGGTCGCTGGCGCTGATGCCAATCGTCTCGGCAATGGTGCCGACGATCTTCCTACGCATGCCGGGGCGGCCCTTGCCATCGTGCATGCCGCCCTGCGGGCCACCGTCAGGACGCGCTGCCTTCAGTGCAGCGATCACCTTGTCGGCCTGCGCCTGGGTGATCGTGCCGTCGGCCACCAGTGGCTGCAGCACCTCATTCAGGCGGTTCGGCTGGTCGGCGGGCTGATCGGCAGACTGGCCGGGCGCAGCAACGGTGACGACCGTGGCTGCGGCGCTCGACGCACCTGCGTTGCTGGAACTCTGGAGGATGAAACCCGCACCAGTTCCTGCCAGCAGGCCGGCGGAGAGACCAATTGCAGTGAGCTTCTTGTTCATCGGGTAATGACCTTTCGGACCATGGGGTGGCACCGACCATGATGCGACCGGCGAGTAAAACGCCTCCGCGCAATGCGTAAGAAGCAGGTGAGAACGTTCAGCGACCCGCGTCGTGTGCGTCGAAGGCGTCCATCAACTTCAGCAACGCCTGTTCGACGACCTCGCTGAGGGCCGGATGAATCCAGATCTGGCCCACCGCCATCTCGTCGGCAGTGTTACCGAGATGCATGCCCTGCACCAGCAGCTGCACGATGATGCTGGCCTGGTAGCCGATCACGTGGGCGCCCGTCACCATGCGCGTACGAGGGTCGCCGATGAGCTTGCAGAAGCCGGTGCTGTCCTCCATGGCCCATCCGTACGCCGCGTCGCCATAGGCGTGAGTGATTGCACAGAACGGCTCGCCCGAAGCAACAGCCTCGTGCTCGGTGCGGCCCACGGCTCCGATCTGTGGGCTGGAGAACACGGCATGGGGTGCTGGGCGCTGATCGAGCACATGCAGATCGCCGGGGTTCGCAAGGTTGTGGCGAACCACCCTTGCCTCACCGTTGGCCATGTGCTTGAGCTGGTGGCGACCGTTGATGTCGCCGATCGCCCACACCCCCGGCGAGCTGGTGCGACCGTAGGCATCCACGATCACCGCGCCGTTGCCATCAACCTCGATGCCACCGGCAGCGACGTGCAGATGGTCGCTGTTCGGTACGCGGCCGGTGGCCACCAGCAGCACATCGCCCTCGATGTGACGCGGCCCGTCCGAGCCGTTGACATTCACGACGACGCCATCTGCGGTCATGCGGACACCCTCCACCGTGGAACCGAGCACCACGTCGAACCGCTGCTGGAACTCCTCGGTCAGTCGTGCCGCCACGTCGTGGTCTTCCGACCTCATCAGCTGATGGCCGCGCGCCACGATGGTGACGGCCGAGCCGAGCGAACCGAACACGTGGGCCATCTCACAGGCGATGAAACCGCCACCGAGGATGATGAGGTGCTGAGGCAGCTTCGGGAGCCGCATGATGGTGTCGCTCGTGTGAAACGGCACATCGTCGATGCCCGGTACGTCGGGCACGAAGGTGCGCGCTCCGGCGGCGATCACCACCTGGGTGCCCCGAATGCGCTGACCCCCAACCTCAAGTTCGCGCTCGCCGACGAAATGCCCCGTGTGCTCAAACACATCCACGTTCGCCAAGCTGTGCCGGTACTGACGGCCACCTTCGGCGATGGGGTCGATGCGACCGAAGATGCGGCGGACCATGCTCGGCCAGTCGGCCCCGTCGAAGGACATGCGAATGCCGTAGCGCTCACCGTGCCGCGTGTGCTCTGCCAGATCGGCCGGAAACACGAACATCTTCGTGGGGATGCAGCCACGGTTGAGGCAGGTGCCACCGAATACTCCACGCTCCACGATGGCGACCCGTTGGTGGTCGTGCTCGGGGCCGATGATCGAGTTTCCGGATCCGGAGCCGATGATGATGAGGTCGTAGTCGATGGTTGTCGAGTCGGTCACGCGACACAGGGTGCCAGATGACAGCCCCGTCCGCACACGGCTACGGTGAAGTTGCACGAGAGGAGCCGGTGATGCCCGCCTACTACCTGCAGTACAAGAACGTGAAGGCCGATTTCGTGAAGGCGTTCTGGAACATCGCCAACTGGCACGACGTGGCGCAGCGCTTCCAGCGCGCCCGCGAGGTGTCGCCCACCGTATGAACGAGCCTGAGTCGCTTGGTGAACTCGTCGAGATCCTCCACGACGACACGTTGTGGAGGTTCGAGCGCTCGTTCCTCGAATCGAACTGGACCTGTATCTGGGGCCGTGGCTGCAAGGGCATTCTCGACGACCCAGCCGAGGAACTGCAGCAGGGTTGCTGCTCGGTCGGCGCCGAACTGACCGATCTCGACGAAGCAATGAACGTGTCGGCTCTGGCGGCAACCGTGCCCCCTCACCTGTGGCAGTTTCACGACCGAGTCGATGCTCACGACGTGTTCAGTGACGACCGAAGGGTGAACACCAAAGTGGTCGACGGCGCGTGCATCTTTCTGAACCGCCCGGGCTTTTCGGGCGGGTCCGGATGCGCGCTCCACCTCGCCGCCGAACACGTCGGTGAATCGCCGATCGACTGGAAGCCGTCGGTGTGTTGGCAGTTGCCGATCCGTGTGGATTGGGAGATGCAGCCCGACGGCATCGAGCACGCCACCGTTCGCCGCTGGAGCCGCGCCGACTGGGGCGACGACGGGAACACGATGGCGTGGTGCTGCACCGTGCAGGCCGATGGCGGCGAGGCCTACTGCGGCGACAGGCCGGTGATCGACTCGCTGGGTGAAGAACTGTCGGCCGTGGCCGGCAACGAGGTCTACGTAGAACTGCGCAGACGAATCCTCCCCCACTCACCCCGAGCGCTTTAGCGGGTGGGTTTGGCGGGGAAGGTGACCGTCGCCTCGGCGAGCCGTCGACAGGCTCGACGCTCGCGGCGGATGGGCCACCACTCGTAGAGGAAGATCTCCATCGGCTTCCACATGCTCACCCAGCCCACCACCAGCAGGCCCTCGTGCAGCACCTCGAGAAACGGGTTGGTGCTACGGCCGATCACCTGGGCCACACCGTTGAAGCCGAAGATGGCCGCCACACCGATCACCAGGCTGATGCGACCCTCACGCAGCAGCTTGCTGAGTTGCCGACCGGCCTGCCATTCGCGGTACTCGAAGTGGTGGTGGATGCCCGACGCGATCACGTCTTCACGCCCGGCCAGGCGTTGATCAGCGACGAGCACCTCGATGGTGATCGGTTCGTCCTTCTCCAGGTCTTCCGCCCACTCCTCGATCCAGTCGGCCACCTCGATGTTCAAGGAACGATCCTCGAGCGGGGTGGGATCCATGGGGTTGAAGATGTGCTCCACGGACGCGACCCGAACCTGGATCGGCGAGCCCTGAAGTTCATCGTGAGACCTCGGCCAGTTGCGCTGTTCCATTCGCCCAGTCTCGTCGCCAGATGGCGGCGAGACCGGGGATGCGATGTCAGCCGTTCTTCGGCAATTCGGCCCAGCTCATCGTGCGGTCGTTGTTGGGCTCCTTCGGAAGACCCAGCACGCGCTCGCCGAGAATGTTGCGCTGCACCTGATCGGTACCGCCGTAGATAGGAGGACCTTGAGCGAACAGCGCCAGCTCGGTGATGTACGGGTTGGTTGCCGGCACACCGGCACCCTCGTTGATCGCTCGCTGCTCGGCGTTGTACGGGTGCAACATGCCGTTCGCGCCAGCCACTCGAAGAGCGAGATCGCGACTGGTGCGCATGATCTCGCTCATCGAGAGCTTGCCCACGTTCGGCGCGGCGGGGATATCGCGTCCGGCTGCCTTCTCCGCCTTCACGCGCAACGTGAGCATGCGCCCCACCTCGTGCAAGGTGTGCAGCTTCATCAAGTCCTGTCGGAAGCTGGCATCGGCGATGAGACCGTTCTGCTTGGCCATCGCCACCAACAGTTGCTCCATGCCGGCGGCCATCGCGCCGCCACCGCTGCTGCCGCCCGACGGGCCCACCGGACGGGCGAAGTCGCCGACGCGCTTGGGCAGGTCGCCGGAAATAGAACCGGCATTGCACGATGCGGCTGCCGAGTGGCCGCCCGCACCGAGGCCCGAGCGCTCGAACATCAGGGTGGTGTTGGCGACGGCCCAACCGTTGTTGGTTCCGCCGATGATGGCATCGTCGGCCACGCGTGCCTCGCTGAGGAACACCTCGTTGAACAGCGCCCGTCCGGTCATTTCCCGCAGCGGCCGCACATCGACGGCGTCCCCCTGGTGCATGTCCATCGCAAACCAGGTGATGCCCTGATGCTTGGGTACATCGGCGTCGGTACGAGCGATCAACATGCCCATGTCGGCGATGTGACCGCCACTGGTCCACACCTTCTGGCCATTCACGATCCATTCTTCGCCGTCCTTCACGGCGCGAGCACCGAGGCCGGCGAGGTCGCTGCCAGCGCCCGGCTCGCTGAACAGTTGGCACCAGGCGTGCTGGCCGGTGACGATGGGCAGCACGTACTGATCGATCTGTTCCTGCGTGCCGTGCACCGCGATGGTTGGCGCAGCGAGCAGCATGCCCAGGCCGCCCGGTGCGGGCACCGCACCCTTGGCCACGATGCGCTGCCCCACGGCGATGGCGTCGTTGCGCGACACACCCTTGCCGTACGCGTTGGAGGGCAGCGAAGGCGCCGCCCAACCCGACGTGCCGAGGCGCTGCCACCACTCGGCGACCGTCAGATCAGGGTTCCAGTTCTCGTCCAGCCAGGCATCGAGTTCGTCGAGGAGTTCGCTCATCTACCCAGTTTCGTTCGTCGGGGCCGCCGCGCACCATTCGTAGCGCGGGATAGCGTTGGCCTTGATGGCAGGTCGGCAACTCGGACAGATCACGAGCAAGATCCTGGAGTCGGGCACGCCCGCAGCGCTGAAGCGCCGCGCCACCGATTTCGCCAAGAAGTTGAAGGCGGAATACGAAGCCGGTCTGCGCGAGGTACCCACCACGGCCGAGCAGGAGGCCACCGCCGACGAGGTTTCCGACGCCATGCGCAAGGTCGACTGGACGAAGGTGAAGGCCACCACCGCGAGCAAGACGGCCGACGTGTCGCAGAGCGTGAAGACGATGGCGGCACAGGTGGACTGGGACAGGGTCACCCCGGTGGCCGCCGAGGTGAGTGCAGCACTGATCGCCGCCGTGGCCTCGGGTCAGTTGCCCATCGGTGGTGCGATGGGTGCCCGCGTGGCTCGCACGATCATGAACGACCACGGCCTGGCACAACAGGTGGCGCGCAGTTTGGCACGCACCCCCGAGCAACACCCACCCGACTTTCGGCCACTCGTCGTCGGCGCCATCGAGACCACCGCCACCGAGTAACCGGCGTCAGAACGCGTAACCCTTGGGGATGACGACGATGCCGTTGTCGCTCACAGTGAAGCGGGCAGCGTCGGCCTCACGGTCGAAGCCGATGCGCACCCCGGGAGGCAGAACGACGTTCTTGTCGATGATGCAGCGGTTCACCCGAGCACCCGGGCTGACGATGACACCTGGGAAGAGAATGCTGTCGGTGACATGGGCGTCGTGGTGCACGCGCACACCGGGCGAGATGATGGAACGCTCCACGTGCGCGCCCGACACGATGCTGCCCGCGCACAGCAAACTGCCGTCCACATACGACGGCTCGCCGCCCGCACCGCGCGACACCTTCGCCGGGGGCTGCGACTCGTGGCTGGTGAACACCGGCCAGTCGTCGTTGTAGAGGTTGAACACCGGCACCGGCGAGATGAGGTCCATGTTCGCGTCGTAGTAGGAGTCGATGGTGCCGACGTCGCGCCAGTAGCCCTTCTCCCGATCGTCCTGGCCGGGCACATCGTTCTTACTGAAGTCGTACACCCGAGCGCGGCCCTGCGCAGTGAGTGCCGGAATGATGTGGCCGCCCAGATCGGTGTACTGGTCGTCGTCGCCGGTGGGCGTGACGATGTCGATCAGCGTCTTGGTGTCGAACACGTAGTTACCCATGCTGGCCAAGCAACGGGCGTCGTCGCCGGGCATCGTGGGCGGATTCGGCGACTTCTCGTGGAAGGCCATGATGTTGCCGTTGGCGTCACTCTCGATGACTCCGAACGACTTGGCTTCCTCGTAGCTCACCGGAATGGCCGCCACGGTGACACCGGTGTTGTTGGCGATGTGGTCGTTCACCATCTGGCGCACGTCCATGCGATAGATGTGGTCGGCACCGAACACGCACACCACATCGGGCTCTTCATCGGTGATGAGGTTGATGTTCTGGTAGATCGCGTCGGCAGAGCCGGCAAACCAGTGCGGGCCGCGGCGCATCTGCGCCGGTACCGGGGTGACGTAGTTGCCCAGCAGTGTGCTGAATCGCCATGTCTGGCTGATGTGCCGGTCGAGGCTGTGGCTCATGTACTGCGTGAGCACCACGATCTTGAGATAGCGCGCGTTCGCAAAGTTCGAGAGCGCGAAGTCGATGATTCGATAGGCGCCACCGAACGGCACGGCCGGCTTGGCTCGGGCTTGTGTGAGTGGGAGCATGCGCTTGCCCTCACCGCCGGCGAGGACCATGACGAGCACCTTCGGTTCCACCATGCTGTGGACAGTAGTTCGTGTGCGCTCCGGGGTGGATGGGTTACCGTCGGATTACGTGAAGATCTTGTTCGTCACCCCGGAGTGTTACCCGTTGGTCAAGACCGGCGGATTGGCCGACGTGGCCGGGGCACTTCCGATGGCGTTGGGTCCGATGGGCGTCGATGCCCAGGTGTTGCTGCCCGGCTACCCCGGAGTGCGAGCACAACTGCACAGCGCGCAGCGCGTGGCGCGGCTGCCCGGCCTGTTCGGCGGTAACGCCGAGTTGGTGCGCGGTACCACCGCGCACGGTTTGTCGGTGATGCTCATCGACGCACCACATCTCTACCACCGACCGGGCGGCCCCTACCTCGGCCCCGACGGCAAGGACTGGCCCGACAACCACCTGCGGTTCGCCGCTTTGTCCTGGGTGGGAGCGCAACTGGCGTTCGGCCGATTGGGCGACTGGAAGCCAGACCTCGTGCATCTGCACGACTGGCAGGCCGCACTCACCGCCGCCTACCTCCGCTTCGACAAGGAACGTGCTGCTGCACCGCCGACGGTCCTCACCATCCACAACCTCGCCTTTCAGGGCCTGTTCGAGCCATCGGTCCGCAAGGCGCTGCAGTTGCCGGCCGAGGCGATGCATGTGGACGGCATGGAGTACTGGGGGACGCTGAGTTTCCTGAAAGCTGGCGTGCAGTGGGCCAGCCACCTCAGCACCGTCAGCCCCACCTACGCCCGCGAAATCCTTACTCCAAACGACGGCATGGGGTTCGACGGGCTGCTACGCGCTCGTTCGAACGAGCTCACCGGGATCGTGAACGGCATCGACACCGGCCTCTGGGACCCCGAGACCGACCCGCACCTCGCTGCCCCGTTCTCGGCGCGCAAGCTGACCGCCAAGGCGAAGAACACCGCCGCCTTGCAGCGCGAACTCGGACTGCCAGTGCGGAGCGACGTCCCCGTTCTGGCCGTGGTGAGCCGGCTGACAGCGCAGAAGGGGCTCGACCTGTTGCTCGACGCGCTGCCTCGCGTGCTCGCCACCGACGCCCAGTTGGTGGTGCTCGGCACCGGCGACACTGCACTGGAAGCCGACTTCCGCGACGCAGCCGAGGCGTACCCCACGCAGGTTGCCACCGTGATCGGTTTCGACGAGGCGCTGTCGCACCGCCTCCAGGCAGGTGCGCACGCCATGGTGGTGCCATCGCGGTTCGAGCCGTGCGGCCTCACCCAGCTCTACGGCTTGCGGTACGGCGCTATTCCGGTGGTGGCACGCGTGGGTGGTCTGGCCGACACGGTGATCGATGCCAACGAGGCGGCGCTGCACGACGGTGTGGCCACCGGGGTGCAGTTCAGCCCTGTTGAGGCCGATGCCCTTGCCGTGGCGATCGAACGCACCATCGAACTGTTCCGGGACAAGGTCGCGTGGCAGAAGATCCAGAAGCGGGCGATGAGCCGCGATGTGGGTTGGGGTTCCCGCGCAGCACAATACGAATCGCTCTACGCCAAGGTGCTCGCCGGGCGCGCACAGTAACGTCGCCGCCCATGGCGTATTGGTTGATGAAGAGCGAACCCGATGTGTTCGGCTACGACGATCTGGTGGCAGCCAAGCGCGAAGGGTGGGACGGCATCCGCAACTATCAGGCGCGCATCTTCCTCCGTGCCATGCGCAAGGGCGACAAGGCGATCTTCTACCACTCGAACGCCACGCCACCCGGCGTCGCCGGTGTGGCGAAGATCGTCGGCGAGGCCGAACCCGACCCCACGCAGTTCGACCCGACGTGCAAGTACTTCGACTCCGGCTCGAACCCCGACGAGCCGCGATGGGACCTCGTCACCGTTGCGCCGGTGAAGAAACTGCGCTTCATTCCGCTCGACGAGCTGCGCACCATGCCCGAACTTGCTGAGTGCCGCCTGCTGGCGAAGGGCAACCGTCTGTCGGTGATTCCGCTCACCGACGACGAATTCGAGGCCATCGTGGCGGCGGGCAACGCACGCGGCCGATCTGCCCGCTGATGCTGGCAGATCGAGCCCAACTTCTTCCCGGCGCGATCGTGCACCCTTTCCAGGCGGTTGCTAGCGTCATGTCCTACAACTGAATTCCCCCTGCGGGGTTGGGTGTAATTCCCAACCGGCGGTGAAAGCCCGCGAACCCCTCATCAGCAATGGTGTGGGGCCGATCCGGTGAGATTCCGGGGCCGACGGTGACAGTCCGGATGAGAGCAGGGCAACCCGTGCGGCCTGGTCGCGCCATTCTCGGCGTGCCCATGTCGTCCGCGTCGCTGTGCTCCCTTTTGGTCGACATCAGTGGCAGAACGGACACGCAACATGTTCACGGGCATCGTGGAAGAACTCGGGAAGGTGGATTCCTTCGACGGTCAGCGGCTGCGCATTCAGGCGCGCACCGTGCTGGAGGATGTCCATCTCGGCGACTCGATCGCGGTGAACGGCTGCTGCCTCACCGTGGTGGCCAACTCCACCGACTGGTGGGAGGCCGATGTGAGCCAGGAGACCCTCGACCGCACCAGCCTGCGCGGCATCGAAGCCGGCAGCCCACTGAACCTGGAGCGCTCGGTGAAACTGCAGGACCGATTGGGCGGCCACCTGGTGCAGGGCCATGTGGATGCCGTCGGCGAGATCGTGCGGCCCGTGCCCGACCTGCAAGTGCGCATTCCTGAGCATCTGCTGCGCTACGTGGTCGAGAAGGGTTCCATCACCGTCGACGGCGTGAGCCTCACCGTGGTGCAACCGCTGCCCGACGGCTTCACCGTGGCCGTCATCCCCCACACCGCCGCCGTCACCTCGCTGGGCCACAAGGGCCCCGGCGACCTCGTGAACATCGAGGTCGACGTGATGGCCAAGTACGTCGAGCGCCTACTGAAGGAAGCCCAGTGACATCCCACCTTTTCGACTCCATCGAGGCAGCCATCGCCGCCATCGCAGCCGGCGGCATCGTGGTGGTTGCCGACGACGAGGACCGCGAGAACGAAGGCGACCTGATCATGGCCGCCGATGCCGCCAGCCCTGAGACCATTGCGTTCTTCATTCGTCACACGTCCGGCGTCATCTGCGCCGCACTGCCAGGCGCCCGATGCGAGGAACTGGAGTTGCCGCTGATGGTGCCCCCGGCAGCGAACGCCGATCAGTTCCGCACCGCGTTCACCGTGACGGTAGACCTCGCTGAAGGCACCACGACGGGCATCTCGGCAGCCGATCGCGCAGCAACGCTGCGAGCACTCGGTCACGCCGACAGCACACCGCAGATGTTCAACCGCCCCGGCCACATCTTCCCGCTGCGCGCCCGCCCGAACGGGGTGCTGGAACGGCCAGGCCACACCGAGGCAGCCGTGGATCTGGCCCGCCTCGCCGGCCGCAGTGCCGCTGGGGTGCTGTGCGAGATCACCACCGCAGATGGCAGTGCCATGGCACGTCTGCCCGAGCTCCACACGTTCGCACATCACCACGGCCTACCGTTGGTGTCGATCGCCGACCTCATCGAGTACCGCCGCATCCACGACACCGCCGCCCTCGCGGGCGTCGCCACCCAAGCCTGACCCGACGGAGTAACACCATGACCACCTTCCACGGCCACATGCACGGTGGCGGCCTCCGGTTCGCACTGATCTGCAGTCGCTTCAACGACCTCGTCGTTGGCCGCCTCGAAGCCGGCGCACGAGACGCTCTGGTACGTCACGGTGTCGACGACGATGCCATCGACACCATCTGGGTTCCCGGCGCCCTCGAGATTCCGCACACGGCAAAGGTGCTGGCATCCTCGGGCCGTTACGACGCCATCGTGGCGCTCGGTGCCGTGATGCGCGGTGCCACCTACCACTTCGAAGTCGTGTGCAACCAGAGCGCTGCTGGCCTGATGCGCGTCGGTCTCGACACCGGCGTAGTGGTCACCAACGGCATCCTCACCGTCGACACGATGGATCAAGCGTTCGAGCGCGCCGGCAGCAAGGCCGGGAACAAGGGCGCCGATGTTGCCCTTGCCGCCATCGAGACGCTCAACGCCGTTCGCGCCGCCACCGCCTGACCGCGCCCTCCTGAACGCCGCAGATACTAGCCTGCGCCTGTGGGACGCAGGGGAGTCCGACGACGCATCATCGTCGCAACCGCAGTCCTCGTCGCGCTCGCAGCGACTGCGTTCATAGTGCGTCAGGTGTGGCTGAACGACACCGCTCGCGGGGTGGATGCCGACGAAGCCGTGCAACGCTTCCGCGACCAGACCACGCTGCCGGCCACCACGGAACGAGTCATCTCGAGCAGCACGACTGCCGCCCCGTCGTTCACCACCGCCGAACCCGGGGTGTATCGCTATGCCACCGTTGGCGAAGAGCACATCGACGTGCTCGGAGGGGCGCAGCACGACTACCCGGCAGAGACCACCATCACGGTCACCAAGTCCGGCTGTGGCGTGCAATTCCGCTGGGATCTGCTGCGCGAGCGCTACGAGGAATACCACCTGTGCGTCACGCCAGAGGGCATCGAACTGGCGCCACTGGGCGCGTACTACCACGAGTTCTTCCAGCACGGCATGCGCGAGGAGATGACGTGCGACCGGGCGGTGCTGCTGGTGACCGGCCAGCCCGCCAGTGGCGCCGGTCAGCAACTGGCGTGCATGCTGAACGACCGCCCTTGGGCACCCACCTGGAAGGTGCTGGAGCGAACGATCCTGCAGGTTGCCGGCACCGACGTGGAAGCCACCCATGTCCGCATGAGCGTGGAAGACGCCGACCAGTACTGGGAACATGCGGTGGCCGATTGGTGGTTCGACAACCACGGCATGCCCGTGAAGATGACCTCGCACAAAGAATCGAAGTCGAGTTCCGACCTCATCGGCGACGTGGTGTACTCCGAGACCTACACGGTGGAACTGGCCTCGTTCACTCCCCTGCAGTAACGCTTCCGGTCAGCTGCTCGGCTTCGACGTGTACGCCGTGGTGACCGGCACCGGGGTGTGGTGATGCGTGACTGCCGGGGCGGCGGGCTTGGCTGCGGTCACGACCGGGGCGACGGTGGCGACGGTGGTGACCACGCTGGCACCGGCAGGAAGACACAGTGCATCGCCCGGAAACAGCGCCGTGGCGGCACCGGCCCCATTGAGTGAGTACAACTGCGCCACCGGCACCGAGGCCTCCGCCGCAATCAGCGAAGGCCGACGCACCCGTCAGCACTGCCAGGGAGCCAAGGCTCACCGCTGCGGCCACCCGGTGCGGGCGGTGGGTTTCCAGATGCTCCACCGAGTCATGGTGACCCGTGGAGGTGAGAGGAGTACGAGAACGCGGTTAGATGCGCTCGATGATCGTGGCGGTGGCCATGCCGCCGCCGGTGCACATCGTGACCAGACCGGTCTGCAGATCGCGGCGCTCGAGTTCGTCGAGCAGCGTGCCGATGAGCATCGCACCCGTGGCGCCAATCGGATGACCGAGCGCCATTGCCCCACCGTTCACGTTGGTCTTGTCCCAGTCGACGCCGGTGTGGCGCAACCACTTCATCAACACGGCGGCAAACGCCTCGTTCACTTCGAACAGATCGATGTCGGACAACGTCATGCCCGCCTTCTTCAGCACCAGGTCGGTAGCCGGCCCGGGGGCCGTGAGCATGATGACCGGCTCGTCGCCCGCTACTGCCGCCATCGTGACCTTGGCACGCGGCACGTGGCCCTGCGCACGGGCGTACGACGGCGATGCCAGCAGCACTGCCGCTGCGCCATCGACCACACCCGAAGAGTTGCCGCCGTGGTGCACGTGGCGGATTTCGCTGACGTGCGGGTAAGCCTTGCGGGCGGTCTCGTCGATGGAGAGCTCGCGGCCGGCCATCGTGTGGCCGCCCATGCCCGCGAAGCTGGGGCTGAGCTTGGCGAGGTCGGCCAGCGTGGTGCCGGCACGGGGGTGCTCGTCGTGGTCGAGAGCGAGGCGGCCATCGTCGTGGAAGATCGGCACGATCGACTTGTCGAAGCGCCCTTCGGCCATCGCCGCAGCGGCGCGGGTCTGGCTGTCTACTGCCAACTGGTCGAGTTCCTCACGGCCGAAGCCCTCGACGCTGGCGATGAGGTCGGCCGAGATGCCCTGCGGCACCATGTCGTACTGGTCGCGGAGATGGTTGTTGTTCGCAGTGAAACCGTCGACGTGCATCGGTGCAGGCCGCGACATGCTCTCCACGCCGCCCGACACCACCAGGTCTTGGAAGCCGGCCAGAATGCCGGCAGCACCGAAGTTCACGGCCTGCTGGCCCGACCCGCAAAAGCGGTTGAGCGTGACGCCGGGGGCCTGGATGCTCCAGCCCGCATCGAGCGCAGCCATACGAGCGATGTCCATGGAGTGATCGCCGCTGCCAGCGCCGCAGCCCATGATCACGTCGTCCACGTCGGCGGTGTCGAACCCGTTACGCGCCTGCAGCGCGTTCAGCACCTGGGCAAGGATGCGCTGCGGGTGCACGTCGTGCAGGGCCCCGGTGTCTTTGCCCTTGCCACGGGGAGAACGAACGGCGTCGATGATCCAGGCTTCAGTCATGTGCAGCACCGTACTCAGCGCTGCGGTGCCATCCTGAAGTTGGGCTTACTGCTCCAAGCCCCATGCGCCCGGCAGCTCGGCCACAACCTCAGCAGACTCGAGGTCGAGCGCAGCGATGAGCCCGCCGACCTCGCTCCATTCTGCGTGCTGCAGCCGCATCCCGAACTCGGAGATGCGCGCTGCGCCAGCGGCTGCCGCCATGCCCTTGATCGTGTGGCCGGCGCGACGCACACCGTCGAGATCGTCGGCAGCGGACGCCTGCGCCAATTCGGCGCGACGTTCGCGCAGCGAACCCACGAACAGATCCACCATCTGGCGAGCACCTTCGGCGCCGATGACCGCCCGATACTCCTCGATCAGCGACAGGTTGAACCGCTCGGGCACGGTGGTCTCAGGCTCGCTCACGACCTCCACCGTATTCGATGATCCGGTGACGTTGGCGATAGCGACGCGTAGCTGGTACAGCGTGAGCGGCTTGGGCAGGTAGCCGGAGAAGCCGACGTCGCCATACATGGCTTCCTGTTCGGGTAGCACGTTGGCCGTGACGGCGAGAATGGGCACCCGGGCGATGTCGCCGGGAAGTGCTCGGATGGCCCGCGTGGCATCGATTCCATTCGCTACCGGCATCTGCACATCCATCAACAGCAGATCGAAGGACTCCACCTGCGCGATCTCCACGGCTTCGCGGCCATTCACCACGGCCGTTGCCTGGTGACCGAGGCGCTCAAGCATCGACATCATCAGATAGCGGTTCACATCGTTGTCTTCGGCCACCAGCACCCGCATCGGGGGAACGTCGGTCAGCACTGCCGGTACACCGCCTGCGAACTCGGCAGGACCTCCCACGGCGGCCTCGGCCCGCACGGTGAACCAGAACGTGCTGCCCCTTCCGGGAGCACTGTGCATCCCCACGCCACCCCCCATCACCTCGGTGAGTCGCTTCACAATCGCCAGGCCCAGCCCGGTACCGGGAAAGCGGCGCGCCTTCATCGGGTCGCCCTGCGCAAAGCGGGTGAAGAGACGATGTTGTAGCTCGGGCTCGATTCCCATGCCGGTGTCGCTCACCTCGAAGCGCAGGTTGAACCCCCTGCGGGCATCACCCACACCAGCGTCCATCTCGCTGGTCTCGATACCCACGCGCACGTGCACCGTGCCGGCCTCGGTGAACTTCAGCGCATTGCTCACCAGGTTCGCCAAGACCTGCCGAACACGTGTGGCATCGAGGCGCACCCACTCCGGAACACCGGGGTCGATCGAGGTGGTGAGCTCGTCACGCTGATCAGCAGCAAGCGGCACATAGAGCTGCCGAACGCTCTCGATCACGGATGCCAGACGCACGTCGCTGAGCACCAGCGACACCTGGTCGGCTTCGATCTTGGCGAAGTCGAGCACATCGTTCACCAGCACCAATAGGTCGTCGGCCGACGACCGCGCCACTTCGAGGTCGCGCTGCGCCTCTGGCGGCAGCGGCCGGTCGGCCATGAGCGACAGTACGCCGACCACACCGTTCAAGGGCGTACGGATCTCGTGGCTCATCGACGCGAGGAACTCGTCCTTCAGGCGTGAGGTACGTTCGGCCATCTCACGCGCTTCCTCCAGCAACTCGCGAGCCTGCTCCTGGCTGGTGATGTCGCGTGCAGTGATGGTGAGTACCGAGTCGGGACCATCACCGGTGCTGCCGATCCCAAGCTCGAGCATCAAACGGCTTTGTAGCGGCCCGTTGAATTCGACGATGCAGTGCCCCGGCTCGCGCCACCGACCCGCCGGGAACACCGTTCCCAGATCGACTCCCTTGAGCGATCGGCCAAACATCTTGCTGGCCGCTTCGTTGGCCTCGATCACCCGGCCGTCGGACCCCACCGTGAGCACCGGGGCTCCCACGTTGTCGAAGATTGCTCGATAGCGGGCTTCGCTCTCGCTCAGCCGTTCCGCCTCGAGTTCGCTTTGCGCCTGCGCCTCTTTCAGACTCCGTCCTGTGGCAAGCAGTCGGTCCGCGGTGCGCTGCAACTCCGCAACCGGTGATGGCGGTAGCACCGGTTCGAACTCCCCCGCACCGATCTTCGCTGTTGCCTCATCGATCGCTTCCAGCGGGCGGGTGAGGGCCACACTGAACTGGCGCGCTCGTAGCGCCAGCGCCACACCCATCACCAGCAATCCGCCGAGCAGAATCCAGAGCGTGACGATCGTCGCGTGCTTCAACCGCTCGCCGGGGCCGTGGATCTGCCGGACCGCTGCGTCAGGAACGATCGTGACCACACGCCACTGCGGGTCCTCGAGGGTCTGCCATCCGACCAGCACGTCCGCACCGGCGATGCTCACCGTGCCGACACCCTGAGGACTGCTCGCGAGAGCAGCTGCAAGTTCGACGGTGTCGGGACGGAGGTTCACGTTGAAGTCGTCGCTCTTGAATTCGTCCTCGTAGACCAACCTTGCGTAATCCACCTTGGGTGCGTTCGACGCGCGGAACATGGATTCCGCCTCCGTCGGCATCGCCACGATCACTCCGTCGGCGTCGAGCAGAATGCTGAACCCGTTCGAAGGCTGCAGCTTGTCGAGCACCCCGTCCGTCAGGGTGGTGAGTCTCACGTCGGAACCCACCACGCCTTCGAGCGTCGACCCCCGGTACACCGGAGCGATCGACGACACGATCCACCCCGACCCAGCCGGATCCACGTAGGCGTTGGTCCAGATCGGCACGCGCTGCGGATCGTGCTCTGCGTCGGCCAAGTAATAGAAGCTGAACTCGCTGGGCAGCGTGCCCGTGTCGATGTCGGCGATGTCGAAGCCCGGGAAGATCCGAGTCATCCCGTCGGATGTATTGAGGTACGCCTGGGCGATGAGCGGGTTGGCCCCCACCAGGTTCTGCAGCACCGGGTCGATCGCCGCCGTGTACGACGCCTTGGCCATCTCGTCGGCTCCGATGTCGGCGGCGTACGTGTAGAGCATCGACACTCGCTTGTCGTCGGCATCCGTCGTGGCATATGCACCGGACGGCAACATGCGGTAGCGCTTCACTTCGTCGTCAGCGGCCGGCACCTTCGCCTCGAATGCCTGCTTCGTCTTGTCGCGGAGGAACGTTGTTCCATCGGCCACCGCGGACAGATCGGACTGCACGACTCGCGCCTGCTGTGAGGCCGACAGCCTGAGTTGTTCTTCGATCTTGTCGGACAAGAGTTGGTCGACTTCGCGTTCAGCGCCTGACCGCACTCGCACCAGCAGCACGAACACCGCCACGAAGACCGCCAGCGCCAGCAACGCTGCGAACACGAGAAAGTCGGCCAGCAGTCGGCGCGCTGACGGAGGCCGATGCTCAGTCACGCCACGCCCGCTCACAGTTGGCCACGATAGTCCCGAAACTGTGGACACTTGCGCCGACAAGCGTCCTGCAAAAACGACAAAGGGGTCGGCCGCCGAAGCGACCGACCCCCGTGAAGTAGTTCAGCGAATCAGCCGATGACCTTGGCCTTCATGGCGGCGAACTCGGCGTCGGTGATGACGCCCTTGTCCTTCAGGTCGGCAAGACGGGCCAGTTCGTCGGCAGCGCCACCGGTGCCGGCGGCCTGGCGGATGTACTGCTGCGTGGCATCTTCCTGGGCCTTCATGGCGCCGACTTCGCGCTCGGCCATCGAGTTGCCCTTCGAGATGATGTACACGAACGCTCCGAGGAAGGGCAGCGCGATGATGAAGACCATCCACAGCACCTTGGAGATGCCGCTGGACTGGTGGTCGCGGAAGATGTCCATGATGATGCGGAAGATCAGCATGATCCAGATGAAGAACAGGAAGAACCAGATCATCGAGAAGAAGACCTGGAGGACGCCGAAGGTGGCAAGCATGTAAACCCTCTTGAGGTAGACGGTGACTCCCGGCGGAGTCGGCTTGGAAACAGTACCAAACGAAGGCGGGCCATCCCATCACCCCCAACGGATGACTACACGCGTCTACGCAGCAGCTTCGCCATCAAGGGCTCGCAGTTGGTCGCCCAACAGGTGCACCGTATGAGCCGCCACCACGCCGATGACCGCGAGCGGCAACATGGCCGGACTCTCGATGGACGCGACGATGAGCACGGCGAGCACCGGTGTGCCGAGCGCTGTGGCCATCGCCCCCGCCATACCGACGCCCCAGGCAACCTCCACCGGGATCGCCGGGATCGCCAGGTGCAGCGCCAACCCGGCCGTGCCACCGATGAACGCTGCGGGGAAGATTTTTCCGCCGCGGTAACCGACTGCGAGGCACCACGCGGTGGCGAGCAACTTGATGGCCGAGAGCAGCAGCGCCCTCCATGCCGAGTTGGTGTCGGACACCGCATGCAGGAGTTCGGGGATGCCGCTGAACCTGACGGACTCGCCGCCAAGCGCATAGAGCAAGCCCAACACCACGCCCCCGATGACGCTGACGAGCACGACGCTTCGTTGCTCGATGCGCAGCGTGGCCGGACGCAGCAGTCGCACGAGTCGCTCGAGTTGCAATCCGGCAAAGCCGGCGAGCACACCGATGAGTACCGCCCAGACCAGATGCACCGGACGGAAGTGGTCGTAGGTGAATGGCAGCGCGCCCGTGGCGTGCACCGAGAGCATCTGCAGCGTGAGCGCCGCCGTGGACGACGCAGTCAACGCGGGCAGCACCAGCATCGCCATTGCAGCGCCAGGCTGCACGGGCACCAGTTCCAACAGCGGCACCACGCCCGCCAGCGGCGAACCGAACATCGCGGCGATGAGGGCACCGAGGCCCGCACCGCGAATCAACTCGGACGCTCTGCCTTCCACCCCTGCGGCTCTCGCCGCCAACATGCTCATCAGACCGATGGCTGGCAGCAGGGCCCCCTCGGGCCCGAGGGATGCACCGAACGACAGGCCGATGAAACCGACCACCAGCACGCTGGCCACCACCCGAGGCCGAGCCTGCGCCGGGTCGGACGCGGCAAGCGGGCCGTGCGAATCCGCAGGGTGTGGGCCACCATGGCCGGGGAGGAAGCGCAACGCCAGCCCCAGCAGCAGGGCACCAACCGCAGCGATGGCCACCGACTGCCACCAACTCGGGGAGCCACCCGGGAGCGTGTGCCACAGCCAATGCCGAGCATGCTCCATCGAGTACTCGAAGCCGAGATACACGAGGGCTACTGCGACGCCGAGGGCACCGGCCAGCGCCAACAGTCGGGCGAACGCCCTGGCGTCAGGCTTCGGTTGCGGTGTTTCCATGTTCTTCATCCAGTGCGAAGTACGTGCGCAGTTTCGGGAACTTCTCCGGCAGGCGACGTACCCCCGGCAGCGCGAACAGCGGTGTGCTGAGGCTGCCGTGCTGCTCGTACAGCACGGCGGTGA
Source organism: uncultured Acidimicrobiaceae bacterium (assembly GCA_903919455.1). Classification (GTDB taxonomy): domain Bacteria; phylum Actinomycetota; class Acidimicrobiia; order Acidimicrobiales; family Ilumatobacteraceae; genus UBA668. The sequence goes on from CAIXIJ010000111.1 coordinate 25,587, forward strand.
ACACGAAACTGGCCGACATCAGCCGGCCGACGAAGAAGAAGTTGCCGAGGGTCGCGATGGTGGTGGCCACCTGTCCGAACGTGTCGCTGGTGCGGGCGATCTTGCGAGGTAGATAGAACTGCATGAACCACTGCAGGATCGTGTAGCCAGCACCGAACAGCAGCGCGCCGGGAATGAGCGCACCGGGGTCGGTGGTGCCGCGAGGCAGGGTGAGCGTGGCCACGAACCAGGCCAATGCGAAACAGCCGAGCACGGCCGCCCACACGACGAAGTGCACGGCCACACCGGTCTCCTGGCGGATGGAGTTGAAGATCGATGCCGCGAACACGGTGGCGAACATCACCCCCACCATGGCGGCCATCGACGACATCCGCTGCTTGGAGTCCGCCAACGTGAGCGCCCACGACACACCCGACGTGGTGGCAAGCACCCGGGCCAACGATCGGCCCGCCCATGCGGTGAAGAAGAGGAACGAGATGAAGATCCAGAGGCTGTGCGCCCAACTGGAGTCCTTCAACGCCACCGCCATCGACGACGTGACCACGGACGACTCCAGGTAGTCATCGAACACCGAACCCAGTCGGAGCACGTTGAAGAACGAGATGATGGTGACGTAGGCCGGGATGATGAACAGGAACAATCGGAGCGCGATGGCGCTGCCGAGCACCGTGCCGAACGCCGCCTGATCCCGCCGATAGCAGCCCTCGAGCACGCCGACAGCGGCATGCTCTTCGCCGGCAACGAGCCAACGCTGTTTAGCGTCCTCCCCCATTGCCTCCGCTCGTTGGCGGTAGCTGTCCCACTTGCCCGGCATGAAGCCGTCATGTTAGTGCTGCGCCAACTGCAATGATCGTGACGTGGCAGCGACGAAGAAGCCCAGAAGTTCAGTGTTCGACGCGCCGGTGTCGCCACCTGCGGAACGGCGAGCTGCCGGCAAGGCGGTGCGATCCACTGTGTCTAGGCGTTCACACGCCGATTGGGAACCCAGCTCATCGCGGGCCGACGCGGTGGACGTGCTGGTGGAGTCCAACCGCACCCGCATACAGGAACTGGTGCCGTTGCGCTACAGCCGCATGGCGGCGTCGCCGTTCGCCTTCCTGCGCGGATCGGCACAGGTGATGGCACACGACTTGGCGACCACGCCCACCACCGGGCTGGAAGTGATGCTGTGCGGCGACGCACACATCGCCAACTTCGGACTGTTCGCCAGCCCCGAGCGGCGCTTGGTGTTCGATCTGAACGACTTCGACGAGGCCTGCCATGGCTCGTTCGAGTGGGATGTGAAGCGGTTCGCGGCGAGCATCACCGTGGCGGGCAGGGAGCGCGGTCTCGGTGCCGCCGAGACCACCTCCCTCGTGATCGCTGCCATGCGCGACTACCGCGACTGGATGGACCGTTACGCCTTGATGTCGCGGCTCGACCTCTACTACGCGCGTATCGACGTGGATGTGCTGATGGGTTACCTCGGCGATGATCTCCGGCGACGGGCCCAAGCAATGGCCGACAAAGCCACCGGCAAGAACCACCTCAAGGCGCTCAGCAAACTCACCACCGTGGTCGACGGACGTTGGCAGATCGTGGACGACGCTCCGCTGGTGGTGCGCAACGACAGCCCCGAGATCCGGCGACGCCTCGCTGCCATTCTGGAGCAGTACCACGCCACGCTGGCCAGCGATCGCCAGGCCCTCTTCGACCAGTACCGCTTCGTCGATTTCGCTCGAAAGGTGGTGGGTGTCGGCAGCGTGGGCACCCGTTGCTGGATGGTGCTGCTGCAGGGTCCGAACGGCGGCCCCCTCTTCCTGCAGTTCAAGGAGGCCCGCCAGGCCAGCCCCCATGTGGCCCTTGGCCGAAAGCCCGCCACGCACGAAGGACGGCGTGTGGTGGAGGGTCAGCGCGCGTTGCAAGCGGTGAGCGATGTGCTGCTGGGCTGGGGTACCGACGAAACGTCGGGCGTCAACTACTTCGTGCGACAACTCTGGGACGCCAAGGGCAGCCTCGACATTTCGGTGATGCGCAACTCCGGCTTCAGCGAGTACGTGCGTGCCTGCGGCTGGGCGTTGGCCCGAGCCCACGCGAACACGGGTGACGCCCCCACCATCAGCGGCTACCTCGGCACCTCCGACTTGTTCGGCGAGTCGATCGCCGCCTTCGCCGAGGGCTATGCCGACCAGACCACACGCGATCACGCCACATTGGTGAAGGCACTCGCCGATGGGCGACTACCGAAGTTGCCCTAACGACGGATCAATCGGCATCAGAGCCGAACGCCCACGTAGTGGGAAGGTCGGCTCCGCCCTCGGGGCACCAACGCTCGCCCACGTGTAGGCGCATCGCCGGGGTGGCAATGGGTCCGGCCACCAGCATCTCGCCCTGCGCGAACGAACGCGCCTCGGCGATCATCGACTTCGGCACGTGCGAGAACACCGAGGCGAGTTCCTCGATGTCCACCACGGAGTTCATTCGCATGAGGATCAGGTTGTCGCACTGCGACACCACGTTGCGATGAATCTTCTGCGGACGCTGGGTGCTGACCACCAGATGCACGCCGTACTTGCGACCCTCGCCCGCTACCCACACCCCGTAGTCGGTGATAGCTCGTTCCAATGCACTTGGCGCGTTGGGAGCCAGCACGTTGTGCGCTTCGTCGATCACGAGCAGGATCGGCTGACGCCGAGTGCGACGACGAAGAAAGCCCATCACTGCCAACGAGACCACCGATCGGGCCCGCGGATCGGCCAGCGAACCGGTGTCGAGCACCGCGGCGCGCGTGCCGACGACGCGTTCCACAAGCGAGGCCGTACCGGGCTTCGCCCACACCTCCCACTCGGCAACGCGCAGGTTGCCGAGGCGCTGCAGCAACCGTTCGGCGGCGGCATCATCGTGCTGCTGGAGTTGCGCCACCACGTCGTCGAACCCGTAGGAGGGTCGACCGGCCAGTGCCTCGACTGCCTCCATGAACGCGCTGTACTCGGCACCGTCGAGCAGCGGGTCGAGATCCACGGTGAGCGCCTGCTCGTGCAGCGCGAGATCCGACAGGTGAATGGCGAGCGGATAGTCCGCTGCATCGGCGCTGGCCACCACCACCTCACCCGCAGCCTTCATTCCGGCCTTGAGATCTCGGTAGGCGCGCTGGCTCATCGGCGGGGCGCCTCGTCGACGTATCGCCTCACGCGAACGGAGTGTGCCCAGATGCACGTAATCCGAGTTCGGGTCG
>CAIXIJ010000112.1 GCA_903919455.1 uncultured Acidimicrobiaceae bacterium
AACCTCGAATTGCCCCCGCACCTCGACTGACCGCTGCGTAACGACCGGCGCACGCCAGATCGTTACGGTAACTGGCATGGGAATTCGCCTCGATCCGTCCGACGAGTACATGCACGAACTCGGCCCCGAGTCCAACTTCAACGAGAGCATGTACATCAACTGCTTCGACCCCGCCCAGCAGGTGGGCGGTTGGTTCCGAATCGGCAACCGAGCCAACGAGGGCTACGCCGAGATGACGGTGTGCCTGTACCTGCCGCCGGAGGCCGACGGAAGCCGCCGCAGCGTGGGCTTCATGTACAAGCGACCCACCATCACCAACAACGACGAGTTCAACGCAGGTGGCCTGAAGTGGACCATCGTCACCCCGTTCGAGGAACTGCACATCGACTACACCGGCAAGGTGGTGTTGCTCGACGAGCCCGAGCAGATGGCGAACCCGAAGGAAGCGTTCACGAACAACCCGTACGCGGAGTGCGAGGCGCACATCACCTTCACCGGACAGGGTCGACCGAGCATGTTCGGCGGCGAACCCGACACGCCTCACGAGGCACCGGGTGAGGAGTTCGCGAAGGGTCACTACGAGCAACTCGTTCAGGCGCACGGCACGATCCGCGTCGGCGACCGCGAGTGGGAGATCAACGGCCACGGCCTGCGCGACCACTCGTGGGGTCCGCGCTACTGGCAGGCGCCGTGGTACTACCGCTGGCTCACCGCCAACGTGAACGAGAACTTCGGCTTCATGGCAAGCCGAGTCGCGAAGAAGGAAGGCCCAGGCACCCGCGGCGGCTTTGTGTGGGAGAACGGTCAGATGCACTACTGCGACGACGTACAGATCAGCACCGTCACGCGTGGCGACGACCAGTACCACCAGAGCATTCAGGGTTTGCTGCGATCCTCCCGTTCGGAGAAGGAATGGCAGTTCTCCGGCGAGGTGATGGACCTCATTCCGTTGCGCAACCGCCGCCAAGACCCCGAGGGCAACTGGCTGATGACTCGCATCAGCGAAGGCATGACCCGCTGGACCGTGGAGAGCGGAGAGTTTGAGGGCCAGGTGGGCTATGGCCTCAGCGAGTACCTCGATCAGATCATCGACGACGCACCCGTGGGTCTCGCCGAATAGTTCGGCGTGGCGCTCGTCAGTCGAGCGCGGATGCGATGACGAATCGCTGTGCGAGTTCGTCGTCGCCGATCAGTTCGCAGGCGGTGACCGGACGGCGACGCCACAACGCCAAGAGAAGATCGCTTGCGGTGCCGCGGATGGCGCAGTCGCCCTTGGCATGTTCGCGGATCACCTCGAAACGGCCTGTCCTGTCGCTCACCATCCACTCCCCCGGCACGTCGGTGCAGTGCAGGTGCACCGAACCGGCCACTGGCCCCATGCGGTCGTTGAGGAAGAACTCCAGGAACTCGTCCACGCCATCGCTCGCCAGTTCGGCCAGGATCGGAGTGGCAGGGCCACCGGCGAACTGAGCATCCACGCGGTGCACTGCAATCTCATGAGCCATTCGCCGCTGTAGCCAGCCGAGCGTCTGCGGCCCGGTCCAGGTCCAGAGCGGCGACTCCGGGTCGAACGCGGCCAGCAGCGCGGCGAACGCTGCATGCTCGCCGCGCAGCATGCTGATGAGGTGATCGTCGCCGGGTCGCACCGGGAACTTGATCGATTCGAACGAATCGAGGCGTTCGGCCGTCAACCGATGCCAGCCGTACTGCACCTCGTACATGTGGTACACGAGGTCGCCGACCTTCCATCCCGGGCACGAGGGCACCTCTGCGTCCATACCCGCGGCCTCGCATGCGGCGATGAACACCTCGTGCTCGGCATCGAAGATCTGCAGATACTCATCGGGCGTCATGACCCGATGCTGCCACACAGCCCTCGTGCCGGACGATCACGCAGCGAGTACCGTCGTGCACCATGACGTCCGCGGCCATCGCAGAACACATCATCGGCAACATCGTCACCGCATCGGCCCCAGCGGTTAGTCCCGACGGGCGATTCGTGGCCTTCGTGGTCACCCGTGTGGATGTGAAGAAGAACAAGTACTTCTCGCAGATCTGGCTCGCTTCCACCGCTGGCGACGATGCACCCCACCCCATCACCTCCGGTGAAAACGACGGCAACCCCACCTGGAGTCCCGACGGCCGACACCTGGCCTTCACGTCGCGTCGTAGCCCGAAGAAGGGGGAGGCCACCCTACACCTGCTGCCCGTGGCCGTCCCGGGCGAGACCCGCACGGTGGCATCAATGCGCGATGGCATCGACGAACCGACCTTCAGCCCCGACGGGCGCCTGATCGCGTTCATCAGCCGCACACCGCACGAGCGCTACTCGGCACCTGGCGCCGAGGACGGCGACGAGAGTTGGCAAGCTCCGCGCAAGATCGAACGGTTCTTTACCCAACTGAACGGTGAGGGCTGGACCTTCGACCGGCCGGCCCACCTCTACGTGGTGCCCGCCGACGGAACCGCGGCACCCCGCAACCTCACCCCCGGCGAGTTCGAACACGGCAACCCGGCATGGCTGCCCGATTCCACCGCCATCGTCACCTCCTCGCAGCGGCACGACACCTGGGACACCGATTTCGCTCGCGACCTGTACCTCGTATCGCTCGACGGAACCGTGCTGGATCTCACCCATCAGACCGGCAGTTACGGCGCGCCCGCCGTGTCGCCCGACGGCAGCACTATTGCGTTTCTCGGTTACGACGACCCGGGCACCTACCCGCAGAACGTGAGGGTCGGTCTGGTGCCGGTGTCCGGTGGCGAGCATCGTTGGATCAGCACTGCGCTGGACCGTTCGTTCGAGACCACCGCCGGCCCCGTCACCCCGAAGTGGATCGACGATGCCACGCTCATCTGCTCGGCCGAAGACCGCGGCCAGACCCACGCCTACCGGGTGAGCGTCGATGCCCGCCCACCCGAGCAGATCACCGCTGGCGCCATCACCGTGAAGGGCCTCGACGCTGCTGGCGGCCAGGTGGCGTACACCGCGGCGGCGGTAGATCAGGTCACCGATCTCTTCATGCTCACCGACGGCGAACCTCGCCGTCTTACATCGTTCGCAGCCACCTACAGCGCGGCAGTGAAACCTCTCCCCTGGGAGCGTTTCGCCGTACCGTGCACCGACCTCAGCGACGAAATCGACGCCTGGATCATGCGGCCAGCCGACTTCGACCCGACCCGCCGCTATCCGGTCATCCTGAACGTGCACGGCGGCCCGCACACCCAGTACGGCGAGACCTTCTTCGACGAGGCGCAGTTCCAAGCTGCAGCCGGGTTCGTGGTGCTGATGAGCAACCCGCGTGGCGGTTCGGGCCGACACGAAGCATGGGGCCAGGCCATCCTTGGCCCGAAGCACCCCACTGCCCCCGGCAGCGGTTGGGGCGGCCTCGACGTCGACGACGTGATGGCCGTGCTCGACACCGCGCTCGCTCACTACCCGTTCTGCGACCCGAACCGGGTGGGCATGCAGGGCGGCAGCTACGGCGGCTACATGGCCACCGAATTGGCCGGCCGCTTCAGCCATCGCTTCAAGGGCATCTGCAGCGAACGCGCGGTGAACAACCTCTACACCGAAGAGGTGAACTCCGACATCGCCACCATCTTCCGGGTGGAGCACGGCCCGCGCCACGTCGACGATCCCCACGCATATCTGGCCCTGTCCCCCATCCGTAACGTGCGCAGCATCGACGTGCCGATGCTGCTCATCCACAGCGAGAACGACCTGCGCTGCCCCATCAACCAGGCCGAGGAACTGTTTGTGGAACTACGCCTGCTGGGCAAGGACGTCACCTTCTACCGATTCCCCGGCGAGACCCACGAACTCACGCGCAGCGGTTCCCCGGTGCACCGCATTCAGCGAGCTGAAATCATCATCGACTGGTTCACCGAGCGCCTCGCCTGAGACGGGCACCATCGGCTGGTTCAGCCCTCGGCCACCCAGGCGTCGATGAGCTTGCGGGCGATGCTGATACCGGGCGGAATGTTCGGCAGCGCATCGCGCGTGTACCACTGGGCGTCGAGAATCTCGGCGGGGTCGCACACGATGTCGCCACTCACCCACTCGGCTCGGAACCCCACCATCAGGCTGTGCGGGAACGGCCACGGCTGACTGCCGCGGTACTGCACGTTGCCCACCTCGATACCTACCTCCTCGCGCACCTCGCGGATGACCGCACCTTCGAGCGACTCACCGGGCTCCACGAAGCCGGCGAGGCAGGAATACATCGGGCCACGGAACGCCACACCGCGGGCGAGCAGTGCCTCGTCGCCACGCGTGACGAGCGTGATCATCGCCGGAGCCAGACGGGGGAACGCCAGCAGGCCGCATGCCGGGCACTTCATGGAACGCTCGTTGGCCTGCCGTTCGGTGGCCGTGCCGCAACGGCCGCAGAAGCGATGGGTGCGACCCCACTCCACCAACTGCACGGCGCGGCCGGCCACCAACCAATCGGTTTCGGTGGTGCGCCCGAAGTACGAGTACAGGTCCGTGGCGGCGCCGTAGGAGGGGTCTTCGCCGTGCGGCACATCGATGCCCCACACCGCCACATCGCCCTGCATGCCGAGGAAGTGCCGATCCCAATGGTCTTCGGCAGGTCGGTCGTCGACGAACACCGACGCACCGATCACATGGATGTAACGGTGCTCGACGGCGTCGGGCGACGGGGTGTGCGCAGGGTTGAAGCCAGACATGGCTGCCACCGTAGGCTGCGCACATGAGCAACATCGTCATCGTCGACGCCGTCCGCACGCCCATCGGCAAGCGCAACGGCGGCCTTTCCACCCTCCACCCGGCCGACGTGCTGGCCGCCGTCCAGAAGGGCATCGTCGAGCGCACGGGGATCGACCCCGCCGAGATCGGCCAGGTCGTCGGCGGTTGCGTCAGCCAGGTCGGCGAGCAGGCATTCAACATCACCCGTACCGCATGGCTCAGCGCCGGTCTGCCCCTCACCACCGCCGCAACCACGGTCGACACCCAGTGCGGCAGCAGCCAGCAGGCCACCAACCTCGCCTCCGCCCTCGTGGGCAGCGGCGTGGTGGATGTGGCCCTCGCCTGCGGTGTGGAAGTGATGAGCCGTATCCCCATCGGCGTGGGCGGCAGCAAGGCCCTCGGCCTCGGCGTGCCGATCAACAAGGCGTACTTCGATCGTTACGAGATGACCTCGCAGTTCGAGGGCGCCGAGCGCATCGCCGACAAGTGGGGCATCACCCGGGAAGACACCGACGCGTTCGGTTTCCGCAGCCAGCAGCTCGCTGCACAGGCGTGGGCCGAAGACCGCTTCGGCGGCCAGTACCTCACCGTCGAGGCACCCGACCGCAACGAGGACGGCACCCTCGCCGACACCTTCCACACCGTCGCCCGCGACGAAGGCCTGCGCGAGACCACGCTGGAGAAGCTGGCCAGCCTGAAGCCCGTCGGCCGCGAGAACGGCGTGCACACCGCCGGCAACTCGTCGCAGATCAGCGACGGCGCATCGGCCGTGCTGCTCATGACAGAGGAGAAGGCTGCGGCGCTCGGCCTGAAGCCTCGCGCCCGCATCGTGGATACCTGCAACGTGGGCGTCGATCCCGTGTTCATGCTCACCGGCCCCATCGATGCCACCCAGCGTCTGCTGGCCCGCACCGGCCTGACCATCGACGACATCGACACGTTCGAGATCAACGAGGCCTTCGCCTCGGTCGTGCTGGCATGGCAGAAGGAAGTGGGTGCCGACCCGGCCAAGGTGAACCCCAACGGCGGCGCCATCGCCCTCGGCCACCCGCTCGGCGGCACCGGTGGTTTCCTCATCACGAAGGCGCTCTACGAACTCGAGCGCACCGGCGGTCGGTACGGCCTCATCAGCATGTGCTGCGGTGGCGGTCTGGGTACCGGCACCATCATCGAGCGTCTCTGACCAACTTCGTCGCACCCCTCCGATAGAACGGCGGTATGCGACGCTTCGTCCCACTCCTGTTGCTGCTGGCCGCGTGCTCACACGCGGCCAGCAGCGCGCCTGGGCCCACATCGAAGCCGGGCACGCTGGAACCCAATGCCACGCTCGAACGAGTGGTGGATGGCGACACCATCGTCGTCACGCTCGATGGGGCCAAGGAGAAGGTGCGGCTCATCGGCATCGACACACCCGAGACCAAAAAGCCCGACACGCCGGTGCAGTGCTTCGGCCCCGAGGCCAGCGCCTTCACCAGTTCGCTCCTCGCTGCCGGAACCCCGTTGCACCTCGAACGCGATGTGGAGGCCCGCGATAAGTACGGCCGGCTGCTCGCCTATGTGTACCGAGTCGGCGATGGCATGTTCGTGAACCTGAACATCGTGGCCAGCGGCTATGCCCGCCTGCTCACCATCCCACCGAACGTGGCCCACACTGCCGAATTCGTGAAGGCCGCCCGTGCCGCCGAGCAGCAGAACATCGGCCTTTGGGCCGGGTGCAGCGGATAGCGTTCCCGCCGTGACGACCCTCGCTGAACGGCTCGGCCAAGCTCCCGACACGAAGTACGTCATCATCTCGTGCGACGACCTCGGCAGCTGCCATGCGGCCAACGCCGGGGTGTTCCAGGCCATCCGCAACGGTGTGGCCACCTGCGCCAGCCTGATGGTGCCCGCCCCATGGGCGCGCGATGCCGCGATGCATGCGCTGCCCACCGACGACATCGGCGTACACCTCACCTTGAACTGCGAGCACGAGGCGTACCGCTTCGGGCCCATCACGCACGCCCCCACGCTGCTGTCGGGTGAAGGTGGCTTCCCACGCACGGTCGACGACCTCTGGGAGCACGCCGACCCCGCCGAGGTGCTGCGCGAATGTCGCGCCCAGATCGAACGCGCCCTGGCCTGGGGGATCGACGTCACCCACCTCGCACCGCACCTATCGGTCATCACCCTGCGGCCCGAGTTCTTCGACGTCTACTTGGAACTGGCGGTGGAGTTCCGACTGCCCATCCGACTGCCCAGCACCATCTCCGCCGAGCGAGCCGGGTTCCCCTTCCGTCGCCTCGCCCAGGAGGAAGGGATCTGGTTCCCCGATCACTTCGATCACGACTGGCGAGCCGGCAGCCGCGAGCGGGTCTACGACGCAGTGCGCACCCTTCAACCCGGCGTCACCGAGGTCCACGTGCAACCTGCGCTCGACACGCCCGAGGTGCGCGCCATCACCGACGCAGCCGAACTCTGGATCGACGACCTGGCTCTGGTAACCACCGACCCCACCCTGCGAGCGCTGCTGGCCGAATCGGGCGCCACGCCCATCGGCTACCGCACGCTCAGGGACGCGATGCGAGCCGACTGATCGCTGCGGCGGCCGAGCCATCGGCGAACGCAGCCAGTAATGGCCCTGTGGGCCCGGTGTTCTTCAACTTGCCACGCATGAACGCCACCTCAGGCGTGAGCGCCGCATCGGCGGATGCCAGGGTGACCACCACCTCGGCATCGTCGGGACCCTCCACCACCTCGTCGTTCTTCCCGAACGCGACGCGATACTGAATGCTCATCGTGATGCCTCGGCCGACGCCGTGGCGCGAATGCCAGCGAACAGATCGTGCTCGATCTCGCCCTCGGCAGGCGTGCCCACCAGCGAGCGGGCCAGAATCCAGTCTTCCCAGGGGTACACCTCGGCCAACTGGCTATCGGTGAGGCCGAACCACCACGGCTCGCTGGGGTCCACCTGGGTGGCGTGGGCGCGCAACGCGCCGCTGCGAGCCCACAGGTAACTGCCCACCTCCACCTTGGTGGTGATGCGATGGTCCTGCCCGGGTCGGTCGAGCCAGTCCTGTTCGTACGGCGACTCGCCGCGGTGGCGGATCATGCCCTCATGCACGGCCATCAGGCGGGCCTTCGACCAGACGGTGTAGTACAGCTTCAGCGGCTGCCACGGCTCACCTGCCTCCGGGTACCAGGCGGGATCGCCGGCCCGTTCGAAGGCCGGCAGCGAGATGTCGTGCACCTTCAGATGGTCGGGGTGCAGGTAGCCGCGCTGATCATCGCCGTAGGTGATGATCACCTGAGGGCGTTCGCGCCGGATGATGGCCACCAGGCGGCCGACAGCATCGTCGAGTGGCGCTTGGTGGAAGCAACCCGGGTGATCGTTTGCCGGCGACTCGGGCATACCGGAATCGCGATAGCCGAGCATCACGACCTCGTCGAACCCGATGATCTCGGCCGACAACGCCAGCTCCTGCGGGCGCAATTCGGCCAACAATTCCTTGTCCTGCTCGGGCGTCAGCCCATGGAACGGCTGGCCCGGCTCGCGCAGCGACGGGTTCTGGAGGTCGCCCTCTTCGCCACCCGTGCAGCACACCAGCACGGTGTGCACACCCTCGGCCTTGTACTTGGCCAACGTGGGTGCACCCTTCGATGCCTCGTCGTCGGGGTGGGCGTGCAAGGTGAGAAGACTGAGCGGGGCGTCCACGACCTGCACGATATCCAAGCGGCAGCCCGCGTAGGCTGCTGAGGTGCGCCGAGTCGCCCTTCTCTCCCTCATTCCTGTGCTCGCAATGGGCATGGTCGCCTGCCGCAACGACGGACGCACCCTGCGGCCCGCCCGAGCCGACCAGAACCAGTCCATCAGCACACTGGCCACCACCACCACGTCCGCCAGCATCGATGGCGGCTCGCTCGACAC
>CAIXIJ010000113.1 GCA_903919455.1 uncultured Acidimicrobiaceae bacterium
ATTCCGACGACGCCGTTCTCGCCTCCGCTGCCGTTGGTCACGCCCTCACACGGAATCAGGCATTCGCCTTCGTTCCCGAGGTCGCAGAGCGTGAGCTCCACCGTGGTGGTCGTGGCTTCGCCAGCACTGGTGGAGGTGGCACCCGGCGCCGCGTCACGGCAGCGATTCGAAGCGAACGACTGACCTACTGACGTCCAGTTGAGACCGGGCGTCACGCCAGCGATCGGCGGGATGATGTCGCCCCAGACGATTCCGTCGGCCTTTGCGCCCGGATACCAGACCGGGCCGGTGTGGCTGCTGTGGTCGTTGCTGCCCAGTCCATCGACGGACGACTGAGCGACCACGATGCTCACGTAGGGCACCGTCTCCGAGGAGGTGGCGTGACAGATGGTGACCTTCTCAGAGTCCTTCGAGGCGCTGGCTTTGTCATTGCCCAGGGCGAGCCCAATGAAGGCCATGCAGCACCCGTAGATCGCCATCACCAATCCGATTGTCTTGCGGTCAGTCATGCCCTGCCCTCATCGCTCGTCGTACTGGATCAGGGTACGAAGGCGGAAGTCGTACGACCATAGGCCGCACGCCTCATTGAGTCCCGGAACTCTTGGGACCCAATGAGGCGCTCAGGCTATTCGTTACTGGATTCAGTTGTTGCTGGGTCGGCGAGCCAACCCGGTGACTACAAGGCCGGTGAGCATCGCCAGGACGCCCAGCCAGATCAACGTTCCCGAGCTCGAGCCTGTGGTGGGAATGTCACCACCGCTGCCAGCGAGCGCAGTCGTGGTGGGTCCACCTGACGCCACTTCCGTGGTGGTGGTGGCCGCCAGGGTCGTGGTCGGGCCTTCGCTGGCCACCGAGGTGGTCGTTGACTCCGGCAGTGTCGTGTCCGGCGGCAGTGTCGTGTCCGGCGGAGGCGGCGGGACGCAGCCATTGTTGTAGATCACTTGACCCAGATCGGTCCAGTTCAGACCAGAGGTCACGTGCTCGACCGGAGGAATGATGTCGCCCCACGTCGTGGCTCCCGCGGTCCACACATCCCCGGTGTGGTCTGCATGACCCTCACCGCCGATATCGGCACGCTTGACCATCAGCATTTCGTACGGTGTTGCCGACACATCGGTGCGGTGGCAGATCTTCACGTCAGTCGGGTTGCAGCCATTGAGGTAGAAGGCTTGACCCGTTGCGGTCCAGTTCAGACCATCAGGCAAGTTCTTCCCCGGGGGAATGATGTCACCCCACGAGTGGGCTCCCGGGTACCACACCGGGCCCGTGTGGTCGGCGTGGTGGTCGCGCTCGCTCTTTGCATCACCGTTGATCGCTTCGCTATCGACCAACAGCGTCTGGTACGGCGACTTGGAAGAGTCGGTGCGGTGACAGATCGTCACCTTCGGGTGTTCCTGCTGGTCCGCCGACGCCGCACCGGGCAACGTCATCAGAACTGCGAGCACCAGTGCTCCGCCTGCCATCGCCGTAATCAAACCTAAACTTTTGCGCCCATTCATGGTCGCCTCCCTCACTCATCGTGTTGAGGCTTCATTCTGAGCGTTCGCTTTCTCGTCTACTAAGGGACTAAAGACCTTTGCCCAGATGGCACAGTTCATGTCACACGCGACTGAGGGCCACCCCGCACACGGGATGGTCAGCAGCACCCACCGCCGTAGCGGTAGTTGACGATTCCCATACAAGGGTCAAGTGCGCCACTCGATGGCGAGAAATGCGCCGACTCCTGAGGGATCCGAGAGACTTTCCGCCTCCCGTACGCGGCTACGCATCCGCAGCGAATGAACATTCGGGCGAGCGGCCTGCTCGTTCCAGATCGCGATCCCCTCCTCCACAAGGTCTGCCATGCCCCATCGCTGAAGGAACTGGGCCTGAGAGCGCACCACCGTCGCCTCGGGCAGCTGATCCAGGCAGACTTCGGTGGTGATGTCCTGGCCGCCGGGGTTGCGGAGATAATGCTCGCCACGCTCATGGCCGCGATAGGTGCGCAACCACTCTCGCCAGGGCATGGCCGCCAACATGGCAGTGCGAGCAGTGCAGTAGTCGAAGGCCAACACCGAACCGGTCACCAGGGTCGATCGTGCTGCCGAAACCCAGTCTGCCGCAGTGCCTTGAACCGGTACCCGGGCACCGTGTGGCGCATGCGCAGGCAGCCATGCCCACTCCTCGGGCGCCGATACCAGCACCTCGCTCAACGAGCCATCGTGAGCCACCGCCACCAATGCTTCGCGCCAACCGCCGTCGAACACCGCCAACCTGAAGGGCAGGTTGTCCAGCAGTTCGTTGGCGATGACCACACCAACCACCGGGGCCGCCGGCATCGAGTCCGTGGATGCGACACCCTCGGGATGTCGTGCTCGTTGTGCTGCCGACAACTCGACGGCTACGTACTTCCCTTTCCAGTGCGGCGCATGCATGAGCACCGCCCTCGCCAGCGTGCCCGGGCCCGCGCCAACCTCGACGACAGTGAAGTCGTCCGGTCGGCCCAGCCGTTCGTACTCGGCCTCGATCCAGCGTGAGATCACCGCACCGAACAAGGGGCCCACTTCAGGCGACGTGATGAAATCGCCACGGCGACCCGCCTGGCCACCCACGGCATAGAAGCCGTGAATGCCATAGAGCGAGATGGAGAGGTACTCGTCGAACTGCAGCGGTCGACCCAGCGCGTGCTGAGCCGCAGCCAGTTCGTCAGCGGCCGAACGCACCGGCCAGGTCGCTGAGGTTGCCGACCTTCGACACGAGGCCCGGCAGCACGCCGAACAGCACCGTGCAGATGCCGGTGATGGCCAACGCAGCCATGACAGGAGCCTTCACCTTGATGGGCGTGATGTCGCCATCGGGTACCGGCTTCATCCACATCTCACGCATGACCATGATGTAGTACGCCGTGGCAATGACGGCATTGATGGCCCCGATAACGGCGATGCTGTAACCCCA
>CAIXIJ010000114.1 GCA_903919455.1 uncultured Acidimicrobiaceae bacterium
ACCACGCGATCGCGTGAGAAATCAGTGGAAGGAGTGCTGCGCCCAGGCGAATCCGTGCTCTGTATCCCTGTGTACTCGGACGATCAGAAGGAGCACAGGATGCACGCCACTGGAACTGACTACGCCGATCTTGACGACGATCTCCGTCTCGTCACCCTGCCGGATGCCGCCCGGTTCCTGTCCGTCAGTCGCGGGTCGCTCTACGACCTGCTCACCACAGGCCAGGTCGCCTCGGTCCACATCGGCCGCTCAAGACGGATCCCCATGGGAGAACTTCATCGCTACATCCGCGAGCGCCTGGAACGCGAGCGCTGCAAGTGATCGTCGCGGCGCCGGATGCGCCCGGTCGCCTTGCGCGTCAGCGGTTGCCGACCACTTCGGCCAGCAAGGCCCGAAGGCGTGTGCGAAGCCGCGCCGAAGCGTCGTCCTGCAAGCGTTCGGCCAGGGCTTCGACGGCAGTGCCTCCTGGTCCGAGCTCTCGCCACAACACCAGGCGCAGATCACGAAGCGTTGCACTGTCATCGAAATCGGACGGCTCGACGCCCTCGGCGGCAGCAATCTCGAGACAGCGCCAAAGGTCCTCGGCGTCTCGCCACTCCGTGCGCACTGCCCGGACGAGCGCCTTCATGGCCAGAGTCCCGATCGCATCGGGGAGCACGACGGTCGTCTCCAGTCGGGCGCCGTCCGTGAGCCGAAGCTCAGCGTCGACCTTGATGCCCGGCCGGCGCAGTGCTTCCGCGAGGCCCGGCACTTCGGTTGTCACGACATCTCCCACCGTGACCGTGTCGCGGGCACGCGATCGGTACGAAGGCACGAGCAGGTCGACCGCGGCGACGCGACGCTCGTCGACCTGCCGTTCCCATCGGTTCCCGAACACCTTCTGGTACCCGAGTCGTTCGATTGCCTCGACGAGGTCGGGTCGACGGAGCACGTGCGGTGGGACGCCGAAGTCCGCGTCACCGGTCGCGCGCAGCGGGAGGTCGAGTCCGAGTCGTTGGATGTGCAGCATCACGGTCACGCCACCGATCAGTCGGTAGTCGTCCTCCGCTCCGGCGGATGCCATCGCCTGACTGACGTCCGCGATCGCGGTGAACCCACCGTCCATCGCCGCTGAGAGGCTGGAGAGCACGACCTTCGCGCTCATGCTCCACCCGGAATCGTGTGGGCGATGATCGCAGCGCGCAGTCGGTCGGCGGCCTCCCGTCGGTCCTCGCCACCGAGATCGAGCAGGTCCCACCACTGCTGGGTCGGGTCGGTCAGCGGGATGTCGTCGACGAACCTCGGCCACGGAGGGGACGGAGCGAGCAGCGTCCGATCGGTCGTCCAGCGCATGATGACGCTCGCGTCCGGGCGGCCTTCTGCCGGCACGAAGCCTGCGTCGCTCAAGTCCAACGCCTCGCTTGCGTAGACGACTGCGAGCGTGGGGTGTCGCCATGGCACCAGAAGATCCGGCCCAAGGTCGGCCGAGAAGGCAACATCGGTCGTGGTGGCACGCGCCAGGCGAAGGACTCGAGCCGCCTGATCTGACAGGGGCCGCGTGCTGTACCAGTACGACTCAGCCTGAACCAGTGCCGGCCGAGCGCGCCGGTCGTACAAGTCGAGCAGCTTCGATGACCGACCGACGTACCCATCATCCGTGGCTCGTACCGCGGTCTGCTCCGTCAGCTGCCGGATGACCTGCGACGCTCGCGGTTGGCTGACCCCGACAGCTTCGGCCAGCGCCACGCCTGTCAGCGGCTCGTTCGTGGCGATCAGGGCGCGGGCGATCGCCGCTGTTCCTGCGCCCCATCGACGGACGGCGTTCCTGGAGGCAGTCGACGCGGCCATAAGACAAGGGTATAAGTGTTCTCCTCAGAACGCAATGAACACTTATACGAAGACTTATGTAAAGAGGGCACGTGGCCCTGAAATGGAACGGATTCCTAGCCTCGTCGACAGCACCGGGAACACTTCGCGTTCAGTTGACACTTACACGACACAGGTGCAGCGCGAGCAACACCAGCCCCGATGCTGACCCCTCAGGACCGGTAACTCGAAGGAGGCTCACATGAGCATTGGTCGATACATCCTTGGCGGACTTGTTCTGTCTGTAGCTGCAGTTGCGTTCGGTTGCAGTTCAGCACTTGCGGTCGACAGTGGAACATGGTCCAACGGTTGCGTGACTGGCAACATCTGCTTCTGGACGGGCGGCTCGGAGACAGGCGTAGCGATTTCATCACCAACGCGCGACAGCGATTTCAGGGACAACTCTCTCAATGGCCACACTCTTGACGAAGGAGCCCGGTCCTGGGGGAACCACTTCACCGGAGCAACGAAGGTTCGTGTGTGGACGGACATCAACTACAGCAACACCACGTCGAGCTGCGTCGGCAAGGGCTTCTATGTGACGGGATACCCGATTTTGTCCAGCCATAGCGCCACGCAGGGAACGTCTAGCTTCACGTCGGTTGGGTGCTGACGGTTGACTCTCAACCACTCGCTCCGTCTCGCCAATCATCTCGACTCGCTTTCCAGCCGAACCATCAAGCACTGGCCGAGAGGGCTCCGTCTCCAGAGCGCTACCGCATTGCGCGGAGTGCTCGCGGCTCTGGGTCTCGTCGCGATCGTGTCGTCTTGCAGCAGCTCGGGCTCGGCTTCGGCGCCCACGCAAACAGCGCCGCCCGGTGGCTCTGCCCCGGTCCTGTCGTCGACCAAGTCTTCCGACTCGGGGTCAGATGCACCGCTCGCATGGTTCATCAGCAGCTACAGCCACGACAACTGGGTAGTCGGCTCAGCGCAGGAACGGCTCACCGCGGCGTGCATGCGAGCGAAGGGATTCGGCTATGGGGCGTCACCACCCGAGCCGGACACCAGCGTGAACCTTCGGTTGAGGTACGGATCGCTGTCCCACGAGCAAGCGGCCAAGTACGGCTACCTCGACCCTCCAGATCCGACTGGAGCCAGTCAGGACAATTCAACGATCCCCAGCGACAAGGCCGGCCAACTGGCGTACACGGCAGCTCTCGATGGTGACCCGTCGCGTCAGCGCACGGTCGCGATCAAGGATCCGGTGTCCGGCGTCGAGTACGGCGGTCAGACGATCGGCTCGGGATGTTGGGCCGAGGCGAACCGGCAACTCTTCGGTACTGACAACGACTACATCCAGTCGGTCGTCGACGATCAATGGCTTCAGGCGGCCGCAGCATCGACACTGAGCCAGGCCATGGCGAGCGCGGCAGTCATCGACGCAACCAAGTCGTGGGCGGCATGTATGAGCGCGGGAGGCTATTCGGCGCAATCACCAGTCGAGATGAAGGGCAAGGACTGGGTCGAACCGCGCCCTGGACGAACTGAGCTTCAGACAGCCGCTCGCGATGTTCTGTGTCGTGGCAAGGCGCACTACGACGACGTAGTGAGGGCTGCCGACGCTGCCGCGCAACGTGCCTTCGTCGAGCAGCATTCCACAGAGGTGGCGGCCGCTAGGTCTCGCCACGCGGCGTATCTCGCCGGAGCTACGAAGGTCTCCTCTGCGGGTTGACCGAGTGTCGCGATGCCTCGGGGTAGCCGCCGAGCCTGCCGGAGAAGCAGCCGGTGCCGGCGAGCAGACCTCGACCTGGTTTGCCGGGCTAAGCCGGTAGGTGTTGCGTCGGCAAGGGGTCGAGCATCGATGCGGCCATTGCCGCGGTCGCCTTCGGGCGTTCGCCCAACGATCGCACGTAGCCGGCTGTTGTCGCCTCGCCTTTGTGGCCGACGTACCTTGCGATGTCGCTGATGTCGAGGCCGGCTTCCGCGTAGAGCACGGTGACGGCCGTCCGCCGGCCGGTGTGCGTCGCGATGCCCTTCGGGTCGAGGCCCGCTCGCGTTGCCGCGCGCGTCACCGCCTTCGCTGCTGCCTGGCGGTTGACCAAGCCGCCGCGCTCGTTGGTGAACACCAGCGACACGGTCTGTCCCTCGTAGGTGTGCGTCGGCCACGCCTCGCGAGCGGCCAGTCGCTCTGCCGCCTGCGCCTTGCGGCGCGCTCGCAACAACTCGACCACTCCGGCCGATAGGTGGTGGGTGCCCGATGCGCCGGCGTTCTTGGTCGGGCCGAGCACCATGCCGACCTTGTGGACGTAGATCCCCGCTCGCCGCACCACAGCGATGCCGGCATCGAGGTCGAGGTCCTCCCAACCGAGCCCGAGTGCCTCGGAGACTCGCCAGCCCTGCACGAACAGCAGCGCGACGACAGCGCCGAGGCGATCTTCGGCCGCCGCCCCGACCAGGTGGCGCGCGTCCTCCGACACGAGCGCGCGTCGAGCACCACGGACAACCTTCGGCGCCGCCACGCGATCGACTGGGTTGGAGGCGATCAGCTCGTGGATCACGGCCTGCTCGAGCACCTGGTGCAGCGTCACCCGCACGTCGGCGACCGTCCCCGACGCGAGCCCCGACTTCAACAGGTCCGACTGCCAACGAGCGATGCGCTCTGGCTTCAACGATCGCGCCGGCAGCTGGCCGATCGTGTTGGTGATCCGCTCGACGCGCTGGCTGTAGGTGCCCAGCGTCGATGCCCGCACGCGGTGTCGAGCAACCACGTCGAGCCACCACGCGGCCAGCTCGGCCACCGTGGCGTCGCGATGGAATGTCGAAGACTGGATCTGCGACAGCTCCTCCAGCTTCACGGCCCTGCGCGCGATGGCTTCCTCGCGCGTCTTGCCACGAACGCGCTTGGGACGGGCGCTGCCGGGAGCAACGTACGTCGCCCGCCACGAACCGTCGGCGTCGAGGTACACCGAGCCCTCGCCGTTCGATGCCTTGCCGTGCACCCGAACGCTGCCGTCGCGGCTGACACTTCGCTTGCCGTTCGCCTTCCGAGCCATGGTTCGAATGCCTCCAAAACCGGGAGCAACGCCGGGAGCAACGCACCCCCAAACGGGAGCAACCGGGAGCAACCCTGGGAGTGACACGCTACAACGTCAGTGGACGTCCACGCAACGAAAGACCTGGTCAGAGCACCTAAGATTATACGTCGGTGGACTTCGGTGAACGTCTACGGACACCCTTGGCGGAACGGGAGGGATTTGAACCCCCGGGGCTTTGACACCCTTCCGCTTTCAAGGCGGACGCATTTGGCCGCTCTGCCACCGTTCCGGCAGCGAATCTACCGTCGCGAGCGGCCGCGTCAGCGAATGTCGCCGCGCAG
>CAIXIJ010000115.1 GCA_903919455.1 uncultured Acidimicrobiaceae bacterium
CTGCGTGAGATCTTCGCCCGTGAGGCCGACGAGCCGCTGCCCGACTTCACCAAGTTCGGCCCGAGCGTGATGGAGTACGAGTCGCCGCCCGGCACCTTCTACGACTGCTTCCCGCTGATGATTATGAGCACGTCTGCGCTTCGCTCGATGGCTGCCGCACTGCCGGATTCGGTCGTCGACGTTCGCCGCTTTCGCCCCACGTTCGTGGTCGATACGGGTGATGCCCCCGGCCACCCCGAGTTCGATTGGACCGGCCAGCGATTCGCCATCGGCTCCGCTGTGGTGGAGGTGATCAACGACTGCCCACGCTGCGCCTCGCTGACCAAGCAGATCAACGCCGACATCCCCCAGGATCGAGCGATCCTGCGTCACGTCGTGAAGGACCTCGGTCAGGCCGTCGGCATGTACGCCAACGTGGTGCAGCCCGGCACCATCACCCAGGGCGACGATCTCGTTCCGTTCTGAACGCCTGTCACCCGGGATCGGGAGCTGCGACGACGTAAGTGATGATGGTAACCGTGGACCTCGAGGCCGAATACCGCACACACGTGGCCGACCTCGTCCGCTTCGCCACTGTCCTCGTCGGTCCGCATGACGCCAACGATGTCGTCAACGAAGCGGTCACCACGACGATTGCTCGCAACTCGCTTGCCGCAGTCGATGACGTGCGGGCCTATTGGTTCCGTGCAGTCGCGAACACCTCCGCTGATTGGCACCGCTCGCGCTTCCGCCGACACGCGCGAGAACTGCGCAGCGCCGAGCGAGCACTCACGAACGAGACGGCGACGCCCCTCGACGCACGCCGCGTGCTGGCCGCGCTGAGTGCGCAGCAGCAGGCTGTGGTGTACCTCACCTACTGGCACGACTGGCCGATCGACCGGGTCGCCGAGGTGTTGCAGGTGAGCGACGGCACCGTCCGAAAACAACTGGCAAGAGCTCGTGAACATCTGAGGGAGGTGCTGGGCGATGGCCGAGCATGACGACGAATTGGACCGCCGCATCACCGCGCTGCTCGGCCTCGCGCAGGCCGACGCGCCCGAGCCTGCCGACGTGACACGCCCCAGGCCGGAACGTACCCACAGGTGGATCGCAATGGCCGCCGCAGTCGTCGTGATTGCCGCAGGCGTCGCTGCCTTGACCCTCCATGGTGAGCCGGCGACTGTCTCACCGGCCGACTCGACCCCTATCGACACAAGCCTTAGCGAAACGACGATCGCAGAGACGCTCGCTACGGCGCAGTCAACAACGCCGACTTTCCCCAGCCAACAGTCCACCTGCAGTGCACCTGCAGTCGATTCGTATGACATGGTCGGCTCGATGCACACCATCGTCAAGAGCGCGCAGGCACTCGACATCGAGATCGAATCGCTCGATGCGCCGTGGTGCCCGGGTGGCACCGGCGTGGCGCGCCTGACGGTGACCAACATCGGCGTCGACCAAGAGAGGGTCGACCCCATTCAGCTCATTCTCAACGGCGGGATGAACAAGTACCCGCTGACGCACATCGGGTCCGACCAGGAACCCGGCGGATTGTCCCTCGCGCCCGGCACTGCCATCACGGTCGAGTACCACGTCGCTATCCCTGCCGTGCCGCCCGGTTCCTACTTGCTGCAGCTGTACGGCTTTGCCTCGAGTGCGGATGTACGGATCGACGGTCCGCCTGCATGCGCTACCGCCGAGCTAGAGGCTGTCGCGGGGTTGAGCGACGGTGCCAGCGGGAACGTGGGAACGCCCATCACCGTCACCAACACCGGCACCAGGCCGTGTTTCCTCGGCAAGCCCTTGATGGTCATGGCCACCGGTCCTGACGGCACGGGCGCCGCCCAGGTGCAGTTCTCGGAGGGCGCCTTCTTCCCAGTTGTTAACCCGCGCCCTTCGCGGGTGCTGGCGCCGGGGGCTCGGACGATGCTCGTCCTCACCACTCACAACAGCTGCCTCGTGCCAACCACCGAGAGCGTTAGCTGGTCGTCGATGCAGGTCCAAATGTCGCCGCTGGGAAACTCAACGCTGAACGTCACCTTCCACTCCTGGAGCCACGTCCAGACCGCATGCGGCCTGGAACTCAGCGGCTGGGGAGACGTCGCCCCCTGACCGTCGCGAACGACTTCAGTCGCTGAAGCCGCCGCGCAGGAGGTGGCTGGCCTTCTCGATGGCGCGCCTTGCTTGAGTGAGCCGCTTGTCGTCGGCGGGACGCCCGGTCTTTTCGGCGGCTGCTTCGCGAAGCTGCTCGAACATGATCTCGTCGAGATCCTCCACGATGGCGTCGAGACGCTCCGCGAGGTGTTCATAGCGGTCGCTCACAGTGCCTCCGCCAGCAGATCGATCGGATGCCGCACCACCAGGCCCGCAGCGGCCAGGTGCATGGCGCATCCGGGATTGGCGCTAGCCACCACACCGCTGCCGGCACGGGCGATCGCCTCGAGCTTGCGGTCGCGAATCTGCCCGGCCAACTCCGGCTGCATCGCCGAGTAGGCGCCGCCGGCGCCGCAGCACACGCCGTCGTCGTCGAGTTCCACCAGCTCGGCCACTGGCGCCAGTACGGCACGGACACCGGCGTGGGCCTTCTGCACATGGCGAAGGTGGCAGGGGTCCTGCACGATCACGCGCCCAAGGTGCTTGGTGGGATGCAGCCGATCGACATGCTCCGCGAGGAACTCGTGCACATCCTTCACGCGAGCGCTGAACGCTGCCGCCTCGGGCGTGCCCAACAGGTGCCCGTACTCCTTCAACGCTGCGCCACAGCCCGCCGAGTTCACCACGATGGGCGCGTCGCCAGGCATCGACGCCATCACCGATGCGGCCAGCGCTCGGGCGGGATCGGTGAGGCCGGCATGCGTGTGCAGGGCACCGCAGCATCCGCCACCGCTGCCAGGCGTGCGGTAGGTAATCCCGAGGTGGTCGAGCACCTTGGTGGTACTGCGGTGCGTGTCGCGCAGCCACGCGTCCATCACGCACCCGGTGAACATCCACACATCACCACCGGTGCTCTGCACCGCCGTACCCCGGCGCAAGGGCAGACGCGGCAGCCCGGCTCGTTTGGGTACGAGGTGCAGCCGCTGGGCGACCGCCAACGCGGAGGAACCGAGCAGCAGCATGCGGTGACGGGGCAAGAACGAGTAGCCCACGCGTTGCCAACGCGGCGTGATGCGGTGCTGCGCCGCCAATGACTGGCGTACGCCATCCTGCAGGTGCCCGTACGGCACGCCCGACGGGCATGCCGGTTCGCAGCCGCGGCACTGCACACAGGTCTCCATGAACGACACGAACTCTGACGTGATGGGGGCATCCTCCAGATGCACCGCCCGAATCGCCGCAATCCGCCCACGCGGCGACAGCGCTTCCTCGCCGGTCACACGGAAGGTGGGGCAATGCGGAAGGCACAGACCGCAGCTCACACATGTGGCAAGTTCGTCGTCGCTCACATGAAGCCGCACGATGGTTCACCGTAGCGTCTGCTCATCAAAGATTCGGGAACTGACAGTATGTGTCGAATCGTCATATCTGCATGCCCTGCCCTACCACCTTGCTCGACCACACGAACGCTCGCGACTACGGCGTACTCTGCCGCATTCTTCAGGCCGGCATGGCCTCGCGAGCCGACCAACAGGCCGCCGCCGAACTCATTGTCGGTCTCACGGATCAGCTCGCTGACCTGTCGATGCTGGCCGATGCCATGGCAATG
The DNA here is from genome assembly GCA_903919455.1 of uncultured Acidimicrobiaceae bacterium. Taxonomy (GTDB): domain Bacteria; phylum Actinomycetota; class Acidimicrobiia; order Acidimicrobiales; family Ilumatobacteraceae; genus UBA668. The sequence goes on from CAIXIJ010000115.1 coordinate 3,683, forward strand.
CAACTCGGTCAGATTCCCAGCCCTCCTGGGGCGACGGAGTAGCCACTGCTTCACTACCCTCGGTCACATGCCCGAGGGACACACGATCCACCGAATCGCCAAGGATCACAACCCGCTGCTCGCGGGCCACAGCGTGGCAGTGTCGTCGCCTCAGGGTCGCTTCTCCGCCGATGCAGAGATGATCGACGGCGTCACGCTGGAACGCATCGAGGCGTACGGCAAGCACCTGTTCTACGAATGGGAGAACGGCCTGGTGGGCCATGTGCACCTCGGCCTGTTCGGCAAGTTCCGCGTCAGTCGCGGGTCCACTGTTCCCGAACCAGTGGGGCTGGTGCGGATGCGTATGTCCACCGACCTTGGCACCATCGACCTGGCCGGGCCAACCGACTGCAGCATCGGCACGGTGGAGGATCGCGATGCCATCGTCGCTCGCCTGGGGCCCGACCCTCTCCGTCGCGACGCGAAGCCCGCTGTAGCCATGGCCCGAATCCGCAAAAGCAAGCAGCCCATCGGGCAACTGCTGCTCGACCAGCGCGTGCTGGCTGGGGTGGGAAACGTGTACCGAGCCGAAGCGTTGTTCGTGAACGGCATTCACCCCGGACGACCCGGCAACCAACTCCACGATGCCGAACTCGAGGCCATCTGGACCACCACCGCCTCCATGCTGCGCCAGGGCGTGAAAGACAACCGCATCATCACCATCGACCGCAACGAGCTACCCGCGAAGAAGGGTCATCATCGCCGCGGTCAGACCACGTACGTGTATCACCGCGACATCTGCATTCGCTGCTCCACACCGGTGCAGACGGTGGAACTCGGCGGTCGCCCGTGCTACTTCTGCCCCACCTGCCAGCCGCGCTGAATCAGGAGCGTTCGCGCAACCCCTGTGCCATGACCAGCATCTTCTCGTGCGCCTCAGCACTGTCGGGGTAGGCGCGCCGAGGGTCGTCGGGGTTCTCGCCTCGCAGCAGTCGGTCGAGGTAGAACCGGTCGGCGTCGAGTCGGTCCATCGGCGTAAACGTGACGTGACCGTGGCCGGGCACGAGTACCGCGGCCTTGGCCACAACCGGCGCGAGCACGTCGAGACCGTCGAGGTAGGCCGGTAGGTCGTCGGGATAGAAAGGGAAGGGCAGTTCGATGTCGCTGAGCATGTCGCCAGCGCACATCACCCCTCGCTCGGGCATCCACATCGCCGTGTGGCCGGGAGCATGCCCGTCGTGCACCACGAACTCAATTGCCTCATCCACGCCATCGAGGAATGGGTCGGGCACCATCGACGCGTCCAGCGCATGCAGACCATCGACCGGGTGAGGCCAATCGGTGGGAATGTCGCCATCGAGCGACACCAGAATCTCCGCACGATCCCGCTCGGCCATTGCGACGGCACGCGGTGAGCCCCACCGCGGGGCATCGCCGAATTCGGGATGCCACAGCACATGGTCGTAGTGCCCGTGTGTGCTCAGACCCGCAGTCACAGAGAGGCCGGAGGAACTGAGCCACGCTGCAATGTTGTTCAGGTCGAATTCGGTCCACGCCGGATCCACCAAGACCGCGTTCCGATCTCGGATCACCACCGTGGTGTTCGTCATGTACTTCGCCGCAGTGGTCACCCGCACGCCTGGGGCAATCTCGATGAAGTCGGAGTGAATACTCATGACGGCCGAACCTACTGCGGTTCCCACAATGGAGCGTTCACATCACCGCGCCAATAACGCAGTCTTCGCTCTGCTTCCGAGGCCGCAGCCACATCGGTGCGTCCAGCCCGAACTCTCAGCAGCGTGGCCACCACCATTCGCATCGCGGCCAACGCCTGCGTCATCCACTCGTCGCGTAACGACGAGCCGTAGCCCTCGGCGAAGTCGTCGTACGCATGCGGCCCGCCTCCCCATCGGTTGGACCATCGCTCGCCCCACTGCAGGAGCGGACCATGGTCCCAGCCGATTGGGGCCATGCACCGCAGATCCCAGTCGAGCAGCACCACACCGTCGGGTCCCTGAATGACATTGCCGGGATGCACGTCACCGTGGCACACCACCAATGCCTCACGCATGCGATCGCGCCAGCCAGCCCACTTCACCATACAGGCGTCGAGCCCTTCGAGTGCTGCGGCATCGATGCGATCTCGGACGTCGCGCAGCAGATGCTCCACCTGCCAGTGCGGGAAATGGCCGCACCACGACAGGTCCGGCCACGTCGAGGGATCGAGCGAATGGATTCGTCGCACCATGTCGCCCACCTCTCGGAAGTCCACCTCGCCATGGGAGCGCACCCGTTCCATTGCGCTCACCATCAGCGGGCCCTTCGACTTCATATCGTCGAGGCGTCGAGGGGTGCGCACACCGATGGACGACATGAGCGCCTCCCACTGGCGCTCTTCCGAGACAGGAAAGGAGGGAATGCCCACGCGGAGCAGCACGTCGTCGCCCGCAGCAAAGAGCGCGTTCATGCCGCTGCGAATCAACCGCGGTGCCGGCAGCCCCCACGCTGCCGCAGCAGTTGTTGCAAGAGCATCGACGTCAGACATCGATGCCGGGGTTCAACCGCCCCAGCGGATCGAACTCGTGCTGCAGCGCGCGAGCCAATTCAAGTACTCGCAGCGAGCGCGTCGGAGGGGTCCAAGGCTCGGCGTGATGCACCGTGCCCACACCTACCTCGGCGACGAACTCGCCTTGCATCGTCACGATCGACGCAGGGGCAACCGATCGGCGGCTGCCACTGGGCAGCGGTGGCGGGCCATCGACCGCGCTGAGCGACGCGCCACGCGCTTGCGCATGCACATCGTCCGGGTGACCTTCCAGCAACGCCCACGCGCACGATCCGTCCCACAGCACGCTGACCGGACGATGCAGTTGGCTGAATACCTCGAACAGTTCGCTGGCCTCGCGCTGAAACCATTGCGAACATTGCGCAATCGGGCGAGTGCGGAGCAGCACTTCGCCGAGAAACCCCAGCGCCCCGCGCGAACCCACAAGAAGGCGGCACAGATCGAAGCCGCTGACGTTCTTCACGGTGGGGCCGCCAGCCTTCACCACCTCGCCAACTGCGCTGACGTACCTGGCCTGCAGCAGCACGTCGCGTACGGGGCCGTAGCCGAGCCTGCGTACATCAGCCAGGCCGACCGAAAGCGCTCCGCCCACCGTGCCGCCTGGCGGGAGCGCCACGGTTTGGCGATGCTCGGCCAACACGGCAACCAGTTCATCGACCGGTGTGCCGGCGCCACAGCACACGATCATCTCGTCGGGCTGCACCCATTCCACGCCGGACGGTGCGTACACCGTGCGAACGCCGGGAACGGCGCCACCGCGCGAGCCAAGGCCGGCGATGGTGACAGGCCCTTCGGCACCCACCTCGGCGGCGAACGCGTCCAGATCGATCACACCCACGCCCCATCCGGTACGTGCTGCACGTCGCCGCAAGCTCCGGCACTCGGCAGCACCTTGTACGGGTTCGCCAGACCGGTGGGATCGAAGCCACGTCGCATCGCGGCCTGTGCGGCAAGGTCGGCAGGGGCGAACATCATCGGCATGAAGTCGCGCTTCTCCATTCCGATCCCATGTTCACCCGACAGCACTCCCCCAGCAGCCACCGAGGCTCGAACGATCTCCTCGCCCGCAGCGTGCACTCGCTCCATCACGCCGGGCTCGCGCTTGTCGAACACCAGCAGCGGGTGCAGATTTCCATCCCCTGCGTGGAACACGTTCATCACCAGCAACTGATGACGCTCGGCGATCTCGTAGACCTGACGCAACACCTCTGGCAGCATCCGCCGCGGCACCACCGTGTCGTGCAGGTAGTAGTTCGGCTTGATGCGCGCGATCGCGCCGAAGGCGGTCTTACGGCCTTTCCACAGCAGTGCGCGCTCAGCTTCATCTTTGGCGATGCGCACTGTGCCTGCGTCATGTGCCAGACCGATCTCCACGATGCGCTCGGCGTCGGCCTCCACACCGGCCGCGAGACCTGCCACCTCCACCAGCAACACTGCCGCAGCCTCCAGCGGCAGGCCGGCGTGGATATACGCCTCCACCGCCTGCACACAGAGCTGGTCCATCATCTCGAGCGCAGCGGGCACCATGCCCGCAGCGATGATGGCACTCACCGTCTGCGCCCCAGCCTCGACGGAAGCAAAGTCCATCAGCATGGTCTTCACCGTGGGAGCGTTCTGTGTAAGGCGCACTAGCACTTTGGTGGCGATGCCGAACATCCCCTCGCTGCCCACGAACGCACCGCGCAGGTCCAAGCCCTCTTCCTCGGGTTCCTCCCCGCCGAACTGCACCACGGACCCATCGCTCAGCACGACCTCCAGGCCCAACACGTGCGATGCCGTAACGCCATCGCTGAGGCAGTGAGGCCCACCGGAGTTGTTGGCCACGTTGCCGCCGATGGAACAGCTCTGCTGGCTACTGGGATCGGGCGCGAAGTGGAGGCCGAGGTGCGACACCTGGCGTGTGAGATCGAGGTTCAGCACCCCTGGCTCCACCCAGGCCATGCGGTTGACAGCATCCACCGACAGCACTCGGTTCATCTTCGTGGTGGCGATCACCAGCGCATGATCCAGCGGAGTGGCGCCCCCGGCGAGGCCCGTGCCGGCGCCGCGCGCCACGAATGCAACACCATGACGCTGCGCTGTTCGAACGGCTGCTTGCACCTCCGTTGTGGTGAGCGGAAAGCACACCACGCCCGCGGAACCCTCGATGTTCGAAGCGTCGCGGCGATACAGCCCCAACTCTGTGGCATTCGTACGCACGCGATCAGCCGACATCACCGACCGCAGATCGGCGGCGAGACCCTCGTTCATGCGCGGCTGCGTCGGCCCGGCTGCTGCTGGCGGCTGTCGCGCACCTGCTTCAGCACGATCACCTGCCCCGGTTCCACCGGAACGCCATCCACCATCACGGCATCACCGTCGTCGAGGTCGTCGGCCAACGAGTGCGCGCGCCCATCGAGGCGAGCCTTCAACTCGGCCTCCTTGGCTCGCATGGCTCGGCGGCCCTCGGAGAACGCGTCCTTTGCGCGTCCGGTGGCCTTCTTCACCACAGCCTGAGGCGCGTACTCCACGTAGGCCTCTTTGGCCTTCTTCTTGGCGATGCCAAGCCCGGCGACGCCTGCGACGGCACCTCCGATGAACCATGTGAGTCGCTTGATCATGATGCCTTGCGCTCCTTGCGGCGGAGACGGCGTACCGCACGAGAGGTTCCGGTGCCGAGCGCCACGGTCTTGATCATCGGCGCCGACAATGCGGCTCTGGCCATGCGACTGCCGCCCGCCATGGCGCCGCTGATGGCCTCAGCCGAGCCGAGCACACGGTCGAACCGTTCGAGATCGTCTCGGGCCTCTTCCACGACCGCCCGCGTATCGCTGGTGGTGACACGTAGTTCTTGCAACAGCGGGCGCGTTTCCGCGCGCAGGCTCTCCACTTCGAAGCGCAATGCCTTCAAGCTGTCGAGCACCCGCATCAGCACCACGACCAACGCTGCGAAGCCGATACAACACAGGACGGCAGCCATGAGGACAGCAAGTTCTCCAGCGGTCATGACTCCTCCTTCCGTTGCGCCATACGCTCGGCCACCCTGGCCTCGTTACCGTGCACTGTTGGGTCGTAGTAGCGCTTGTCGATCTGTTCGGTGGGCAGATACTGCTGCGCCACCCACCCATTCGGGTGATCATGAGGGTAGTCGTAGCCGACACCATGCCCAAGGACCTGCGCCCCCTGATAGTGCGCGTCGCGAAGGTGCGGTGGCACCTCGCCCACTGCACCGGCCTGCACGTCGCCGCGCGCGTTCCAGATGGCCAGCGCGGCCCTGTTGCTCTTGGGTGCTGTTGCGAGATGGATGGCGGCCTGCGACAGGCTGAGTTGCGCTTCGGGCAGTCCGACGTGGTCGAGTGCCTGGCTCGCAGCCACCGCTACCAGGAGCGACTGCGGGTCGGCCATACCCACGTCTTCGCTCGCGAAGATGATCATTCTGCGGGCAATGAACCGAGCGTCTTCTCCGGCCTCGAGCATCCGAGCCAGGTAGTACACAGACGCCTGCGGATCGCTGCCGCGCATGCTCTTGATGAACGCGCTCACCACGTCGTAGTGGTCGTCGCGCCCGTACCGCAGGGCGCTGGTTCCCAGCGCTGACTCCACGTGCTCCAGCGACACTCGCCCCGGGTGCGACAACGCGCACGCAACTTCCAACGCAGTCAGCACCTGCCGCCCATCGCCACCGGAACGATCGGCGAGATACGTCACCGCATCGTCGTCGGCCTCGCGCCCCTCGGCCTGGAGACCACGGAGAATCAGCGTGGTGATGTCGTCGTGCCGAAGAGGTTCGAGACGAAACAGCGTGCTGCGGCTACGCAGCGGTGCGTTCACTTCGAAAAACGGGTTCTCGGTGGTGGCGCCGATCAGGGTGAGGGTGCCGTCCTCCACAGCGGGAAGCAGGGCGTCCTGCTGGCTCTTCGAGAAGCGATGGATCTCGTCGAGGAACAGAATCGTGCCCCGTCCGTGTTCGCCGAGCCGGTGGCGCGCCCGCTCGATCACTTCCCGCACGTCCTTCACGCCCGCTGTGACGGCGCTGAGTTGCTCGAAGGCACGCTTGGTACTGCCCGCCACAGCGAGCGCCAGCGTGGTCTTGCCGGTACCCGGAGGGCCCCAGAAGATGGCGCTGGTGAGTCGATCCTGCTCCACCAACCGCCGCAGCGGCTTGTTCGGCCCAACGAGGTGTTCCTGGCCCACCACATCGTCGAGCGTTCGCGGCCGAAGGCGCGCTGCCAGGGGCGCCTGCTGACGCAGACGATCCTCCGCGGCAGCGCTGAACAGATCGGACACGATGTCGACGGTAGCCGTCAGAGGGTGCCGAGGACGCGCTGGTAGGCGGCGCGGCGAAATTCGGGCACGTGGTCGATGAGCCAACCGGTGGTGACCCACTTCCACGCCACGAACTCGCTGCCATCGGGCGCCGGCACGATGCCCTCATGATGCGCGTTGAAGAGAAACCAGCGCTGCACCTGTCCGATCCGATCCCTACGGCCCGGCTTGCCCTTGCGGAGGTCGTCGGGCCACTCGTAGGCCACCCAGTCGGGGTATTCGGCCAGCACATCCACCTGGTCGGCTCCGAGCCCAGTCTCCTCCATCAACTCACGCCAGGCCGCGTCGATGGGCGTCTCACCCTCATTCATGCCGCCCTGGGGCAACTGCCAACTGCCGCGCGCATCAACCCGCTCGAACGCCATGACGTGTTCGAGATCGGGGTGCCGCACCACGATCACCACGCCTGCACGAAAGAACAGGCCCGCCACCGTTGATCAGGCCTTCGGCGGCAGCACCCGGATACCGAGTTCGTCCAGTTGCTTCTGGATGACCGCGGTAGGTGCATTGGTCATCGGGTCTTGGCCCGATTGCGTCTTCGGGAAGGCGATGACCTCGCGGATGTTTTCCTCGCCGGCGAGGATGGCCACCAGACGGTCGATGCCGAACGCGAAGCCACCGTGCGGCGGAGCGCCGTAGCGGAACGGGTTGAGGAAGAAGCCGAACTTCTTCTGCGCCTCTTCATCGCTGATGCCCAAGATGGAGAACACCCGAGCCTGCAGTTCGTGCTGGTGGATTCGGATGGAGCCCGAACCGAGTTCCCAACCGTTCAACACGAGGTCGTATGCCTGGCTGCGCACCGACAGCGGATCCGACTCCAGCATGTGCACATCGTCGGGGTGCGGCTGCGTGAAGGGGTGGTGTCCGGGCCGCGGTCGGCCGCTGACCTCATCGACTCCCACGAACATGGGGAAATCCACGACCCAGAGGTAGCGATACGGACCTTCGAACACCGGCGGGCGACCAATGTCGTTGCGCAAGGTGCCCAGCACTTCGCAGGCCGTGTCCCACTTGTCGGCCACGATGAGCAGCAGGTCGCCGGGCTGGGCCGAGAGCTTCTCGCGCAGCGCTGCGGTTTCGGCCTCAGAGAGGAACTTCGCCACGGGCGACTCGAACGTGCCGTCGGCAGCAACCTTCAGCCACACGAGGCCCTTGGCGCCCATCTGCTTGGCCTTGTCGGTCATCGCGTCGAGCTTGTTGCGACCGAATTCTTCGGCCTTGCCCGAAGCGTTGATGCCCTTGATGGCGGCAGCGCCAGCGAACGCCTTGAATTCGGTGGCGGCGAACACGTCGGTGAGCTCTTGCAGTTCCATGCCGAAACGCAGGTCGGGCTTGTCGCTGCCGAAGCGGTTCATGGCCTCGTGCCACGTGATCTTCACGATCTCGCCGCCGGTGTCCTTGCCGGCAGCCTCGGCGGCAGCCAACACCGCAGCGCCGATGGCCGTGTGTACGTCGTCCTGGTTCACGAAGCTCATCTCAGCATCGAGCTGCATGAACTCGTACTGGCGATCGGCGCGCAGGTCTTCGTCGCGCAGGCAGCGAGCCAGCTGGTAGTAACGGTCGATGCCGGCCACCATGAGCAGCTGCTTGAACAGCTGCGGGCTCTGCGGGAGTGCGTAGAACGAGCCCGGCTGCTGACGGCTGGGCACGATGAACTCGCGAGCACCTTCGGGGGTGCTGGGCACCAGCATCGGGGTCTCCACCTCGACGAAGCCCTGTGCCTCCATGGCGCCACGGATGGCGCTGTTCACGGCGGCACGCAGACGCAGGTTGCGCTGCATCCGCTCGCGGCGAATGTCGAGGAAGCGGTACTGCAGGCGAGTGTTCTCGGCAACCTGATCGGCACGCTCGCTGATGGGGAACGGCGGAGCCTCGGCGTTGTTGAGCACCTCCACCTGGCAGTCCTGCAGCTCGATACCACCTGTGGGGATGCGGCTGTTCACGTTCTCGGCCGGTCGGGCGGCGACGGTGCCGGTGACGCGCAGCACGTACTCGGCACGCACGTCGACGGTGTTGTCGACCACGCATTGGGTGACACCAGTGTGGTCGCGGAGGTCGACGAACGCGAGCTTCTCGCCGTGCTCGCGGCGGGTTGCCACCCAGCCGGTGAGGGTGACGATCTGGCCGATCTGCTCGGGACGCAGCTCGCCGCACTGATGGGTACGCATGGACGTGGAGGTCATGACGTTGCTTTCCTGATGTGAAGGATGAGATCGGAGCGAGGGACCACCGCTTGGCCGCTCGCAGTGTCGGGCCCGGCAGGTTCGGCTCGCAGCGGGCGAACCACCACAGTGCCGGCCTCGACTTCGTTGCTGCCCACGATGACGGCGAACGCAGCACCGCTGCGGTCGGCCACCTTCATCTGGCTCTTCATGCTGCGGTTCTCGTACGCACGATCGGCGCTGAGACCAGCGGCGCGAAGTTCGGAGGTGATCCGGAGTGCCTCAGCGCCACCAGTGGTGTCGACCACGAACACGTCGACCGATGGTGAAGGAGCTGCGAACACGCCTTCGTCGTCGCATGCCAGAAGGGTACGGTCGAGACCCATCGCAAAGCCAACGCCTGGGGTGGGCTTGCCGCCGAGTGCCTCCACCAGACCGTCGTAGCGGCCACCGCCACCGAGAGCGTTCTGTGCCGAGTCGAGCGTGCCGCCCTGATACTCGAACGTGGTGTGGCGGTAGTAGTCGAGGCCGCGCACCAACTTGGGTTCGACGGTGAACGGAATGCCCAGCACCGAAAGACCGGCCTGCACCGCAGCGAAGTGAGTGGCCGCCTTCTCGCTGTAGAACTCGGCGATCTTCGGAGCCGATGCCACGAGCGGCGCATCCTGCTCGCGCTTGGAGTCCAGCACGCGCAGCGGATTCTTCTCCAGCGTCACGCGGCTCTCAGCGCTGAGCGCTTCGAGGTTGGCTTCGAAGTGCGCCTTCAGTGCCTGCACGTAGCGGGCACGGTCGTCGGGCTCTCCGAGTGAGTTCACGACGAGCTTCACCTGCTGCAGACCGAGCGCCCTGTAGAACTCCCAGCCGAGGGCGATGATCTCCACGTCGAGGTTCGGGTCGTCGGCACCGAGCACCTCGATGCCCACCTGGTCGAACTGCCGGTATCGGCCACGCTGGGGCTTCTCGTACCGGAACATCGAGCCCGTGTACCAAATCTTCCACGGCACCTGAGGGCTGTGCTGCACGAACGCTCGGCAGATCGACGCAGTCAATTCGGGCCGCAGCGCAATGTGGCGCCCGCCCTTGTCGACGAAGTCGTACATCTCTTTGCTCACCACGTCGGTTGCATCGCCGATGCGTTGGAATACACCAAGATCTTCCAGCAAGGGCGACATCACCTGGCCGTACCCGCCGCTCTGCGCCACGTGGGCGAAGACATCCACGAACCGGCGCCACCGCGCAGATTCGGGGGGAAGGATGTCGCGCATCCCTGGGCTGGTCTGGAACTCCGGCACGGTGATCAAGGCTACCGGTAGGGGCGCCTCAGGACCGGCGATGTTTCGGCTCAGCCGCCCTTGCCGGGCACCAGCCGGTAGGCCTCGTAGACGGAATCGATGTGCTTGATGGTGCGCAGCACCGATTCCAGGTGGCTGGGGTCGCCCATCTCGAACTCGAATCGCATCTTGGCAACCCGGTCGCTGCCCGTGTGAGTGCTGCACGCGACGATGTTCACGTGTTGCTCGCTCAGCGAGTTGGCCACATCGCGCAGCAGCTTGGATCGGTCGAGCGCCACCACTTCCACAGCCGCACGGAACAGCGCCTTGGACTGGTCGCCGTCCCACTCCACATCGATGAGGCGAGCGCTCTGCTCGCTCATGAGGCTTTCGGCGTTGGCGCAGTCGGCGCGGTGCACCGACACGCCGCGACCGCGGGTGACGAAACCGATGATCTGGTCGCCGGGTACCGGAGTGCAGCAACGCGACAGACGCACCAACACGTCGTCGAGGCCCTCCACGTGCACACCGACGTTGTTGTGCGGACGGCGAGGGCCGGTGCGAGGAAGCACGGTGGCCGGCAACTGTTCGCCGATCCCATCGCTCTGCAGGTTGCGGGCCACCTTGTTGGCGATGGATCGAGCCGACACGTGGCCTTCGCCAATGGCCGCCAGGAGCGAGTCGAGGTCTGCGTACGACGCCGCCTCGATCTCCTCGGCCAACGCATCGCTGGCCCAGATACGCGTGACGGGCAAACCCTCGCGGCGTAGTTCCTTCGTGAGGTCTTCGCGGCCGGTCTCCACCATGTCGTCGCGCCGCTCACGGGAGAACCACTGCTTGATCTTGTTGCGCGCCCGCGGCGACTCGACGAACTGCAGCCAGTCTTGGGTGGGCCCGGCGCTCTCCACCTTGGAGGTGAAGATTTCGCACGTGTCGCCGCTCTTCATGTGGTGGTGCAAGGGCACCAGTCGGCCGTTCACCTTGGCCCCGATGCAGGCATGACCCACCTCGGTGTGCACGGCGTACGCGAAGTCGACCGCTGTTGCTCCCACTGGCAGGGTGACGACCTTGCCCTTCGGGGTGAAGACGAACACCTCGTCCTGCTCGAGGTCGGTCTTCAGGTTCTCCATGAAGGCTGCCGGATCGCTGATCTCGGCCTGCCAATCGATGATGCGGTTCAGCCAGTCGATTTCGGTGGAGGCACCGATGCCGTCCTTGTATGCCCAGTGTGCAGCCACGCCCCATTCGGCACGCTGGTGCATCTCGCGGGTGCGGATCTGCACCTCCACCACCTTGCCGCCGGGCCCGATGACCGTGGTGTGCAGGCTTTGGTAGAGGTTGAACTTCGGCATTGCGATGTAGTCCTTGAACCGACCCACCACCGGCTTATAGCGGCCGTGGATGCAGCCCAGCGCGGCGTAGCAATCTTTCACCGAGTCCACGATCACCCGAATGGCGATGAGGTCGAAGATGTCGTCGAACTCCCGCCCCTTCTGCACCATCTTTTCGTAGATGCTCCAGAGGTGCTTACCGCGGCCTGTCACGTCGGCGGTGATGTTCAACTCCAGGAGACGCGCCTGCACCTCGGCAATCGACCTCGCCAGGTACACCTCGCGCTCGGGCGAGCGACTCCACACCAGGTGGTCGAGTTCGGCGTATCGCTTCGGATACAGCGCTGCGAACGACAGGTCTTCGAGTTGCTGCTTCAGTTCCTGCATACCGAGGCGGTGTGCCAGTGGCGCATAGATCTCGAGCGTCTCGTGGGCGATTCGCTGCTGCTTCTCAGCCGGCATGGCGGCGATGGTGCGCATGTTGTGCAGGCGATCGGCGAGCTTGATGATGAGCACGCGCAGGTCGCGGGCCATGGCCACCAGCATCTTGCGCATCGTGGCGGCCTGCTGGGCCTCCTTGCTGTCGAACTGAAGGCGCTCGAGCTTCGTGACGCCGTCGACGATTTGGGCCACCTCGGCGCCAAATCCGATCTCCACATCAGCCAGCGTGATCTCGGTGTCCTCGACGGCGTCGTGCAGCAACGCGGCGGCCAGCGACACCTCATCCAAACCCAGTTCGGCGACAATCTGAGCGACCGCCAACGGATGATTGATGTAGCTCTCGCCGCTGCTGCGCTGCTGATGGCGATGCGCTTCCTTCGCCGTCTCGTAGGCACGGTTGATCATCACGACCGACGCCTTGGGGTGGCGACGGCGATACGCCGTAAGGAGCGGCGTCAGTTCCTCGGCCGTTGCGTTCTGATGGCGACGCCACGGCAGAACGCGGTCGACCGCAGCCATCAGTACAGCGCCAGGCTCTCGATGCGGTGACCCGCAAGCCGCTCTCGACCACCCAGGCCACCGAGCTCCAGGAGGAAGCCAAGGCCTACCACCGAGCCGCCGAGTGCTTCCACCAGACGGCAGGTGGCCTCGGCAGTGCCCCCCGTGGCGAGCACGTCGTCGACCACCAGGATGCGCTCGCCGGGATGGATGGCGTCGCGATGCATCTCGAGCTTGTCGCGGCCGTACTCGAGCGAGTACTCCTCGCGCACCACAGCCCATGGCAGCTTGCCGGCCTTGCGCACCGGGATGAACGAGGCGTTCATGCAGTAGGCCACCGGGGCGGCAACGATGAAGCCTCGGGCCTCCATGCCCAGCACACGGTCGACTTCCAGACCATCGAAGCGCTCCACGAGTTCGGAGATGCAGCGATGGAAGCCATCGGCATCGCCGAGCAGCGGAGTGATGTCGCGGAAGGTGACACCCGGCGTGGGGTAATCGGGAATGTCGCGGACCAGTTCAGTGATCCATTGACCGTTCGTCGCCATGGGTGAAGGGTATCCGGCCTGGTCTCAGGCCCGGCGCTTCTTCTTGCGGGGGCGTGGCGTGTGGGTGAGCACCTCGGTGGGCGACTGCACCGACTGTGGCACGAGCGCGTCAGCCGTGTCGGCGGACGACCGCTGGCGACCACCCTCACGTCGGCTGCTGGGCGCACCACCGTGCACGAGGCGCTCGAGTTCCGCGCCGGTGGCATGGCGACCGCGCAGGCTCTTGTAGCGGGGCTCTCGCTCTTTGGCCATCGCCACCAATGGCGAGGCCACGAAGATGGACGAGTACGAGCCGGTAAGCAGGCCGATGAGCAGCGCCAACGCAAACTCTCGGAGTGTTGCGGCACCGAGAATGCCCGAGCCGAGCACCAGCAACGACAGCACCGGCAACACTGCGGCAAGGCTGGTGTTCAGCGAGCGCATGAGCACCTGGTTCATCGACACGTTGAGAATGTCGCCGTACGGCATGCGGTAACCCGCATACCGATCCTGGTTCTCGTCGAGCTTGTCGAACACCACGATGGTGTCGTAGAGCGAGAAACCCAAGATCGTGAGGAACGCCACCACGGTGGCCGGGGTGACCTCGAAGCCAAGCAGCGAGTACACGCCCACACTGAGCAACACGTCGTGCAGCATGGCCACGATGGCAGCGAGCGCCATGCGCCATTCCAAACGCCAGGCGATGAAGATCGACACAAGGATCATGAAGACGATGAGCGCCTTCACCGCCTTCTGCGTGATGCTGCTACCCCAACTCGAACTCACCAGTTGGGTGGCCACGCTCTCTGCGGGCACATCGGCAGCCTTGGCGAAAGCCTCCTGTACCTTCTGACGCACGGAGTCGGGCTGGTCGCCCACCTGCACCTCGAGGCTTCGACCCGTCTCCTTCGAGGTGAGGATCTGCACCTTGGCGGTGGCACCGTCGAGGCCCTGCGCATCGAGGATGTCGCGCGCCTGGCTCTCGGTCATGGTCTCGGTGGGTACCTCCCACAACACGCCGCCCTTGAACTCGAGGCTCAGGTTCAGCCCGCTCACGAGCAGCGACACGATGCTGATGACCAGCAACGCGCCAGAGACACCGAGACCGAGGAAACGACGACCGTAGAAGTCGATGGATGTTTCGCCGTGGTAGAGGCGGCCCAGTGCGCTGCGACGCTGCGGTGCCGGCGCAGGAACCGGTGTCTCTTCAGGGGTGAGAATGTCGGTCATGCCGTGGCTCCGTGAGAGGTGACCTCGATGCCCATCACCTTGCGGCGTTCCATCCACTTCGTGCGAGCGAGCAGCAGAACCATGGGTCGGGTGAAGGTGTACGCAACGATGAGGTCGCAAAGGGTGGACAGGCCGAGAAAGAAGGCGAAACCGCGAACGGCTCCGACGGTGAGGTACCACAGCACGAGGGCACCGATCAGCGACACGAGGTCGGCGATCACGATGGTGCGCCACGCGCCCTGGAAGCCGCGGGTGGCGCTGTTGCGCAGCGTCTTGCCGGACCTCACCTCATCCTTCAACCGTTCAAAGAACACGACGTAGGAGTCGACGGTGACGCCGACCGACACGATGATGCCGGCGATACCGGACAGCGACAGCGCCAAACCGTTGGTGCGGGACAACCAGACGATGATGCCCCACAGCAGGCTTGCCGACACCGTGATGCCGATGGCCACGATGAGGCCGAGCAGGCGGTAGTAGGCGACCATGAACAGCAACACCAGTAACACGCCGATTGCGCCGGAAATGACGGCCGCTCGCAGCGAGTCCTTACCGAGGCTGGCCGACACGTTCTGAACCGATTGCAGTTCGAGTTCAACCGGCAACGAGCCACTGTTCAGCACACGGGCCAGGTTCTTGGCCTCGCCTTCGGTGAACGAACCACTGATCTCCACGTTGCCGGTGTCGAACGAGGGAGTGTTCACCGTGGCAACCGACTGCAACGTGCCATCGAGGTCGATCGAGATCTGCTTCGTTGGGCACGTCGCCTCTGCATTGAAGCACTGCCTTGCAAGGTTGTTCCAGATGTCCTCGCCCTGAGCTCCGGACCGCAAGTTGGCGATCACGCCCCAACCCTTGCCCGAAACAATGGTGGCCGAGGCATCGTCCTTGAACACCTCACCGGTGCCCTGTGCGGGGCCGACGTAGCAATACTGCGGCGGCTTGGAACCCTGGACCGGCAGAATCTGCGGGTTGTTCGGGTCGCTCTTCTGCACCGGAATGCCGTTCTCGTCGAGCGGCGGCGACGTGGTGCTGGTGGTGGTACTTCCAGCCGGACCGGTGGTCGTGGTGGATCCAGCGGCAGTGGTGGTACTGGCGGGCCCCGTGGTGCTGGTGTTCCCGGAGCTCAGCGGCCTCGAGGGGCCACCGGCAGCGGTCGTGGTGGGCGCATCGGTGGCGCCGGTGGTGGTGGACGAGCCGGCAACGGAGGTGGTGCTGCCGCCCGCCACCGTGGTGGTGGATGCGTTCGGATCGGGAACGTTCAGCACCTGGCATGCCTGCAACACTGGCCGCAGGTACACCAAACCGGTGACCTGCACCAGATCCACGGCCTGCTGCTGGTTCTTCACGCCGGGAAGGTTCACCACGATGGTGTCGCCCTGGCAGAGAATTTCGGGCTCGGACACGCCGAGGCTGTCCACACGGTCGCGGATCTTCTCCACCGCAAGTTGCATACTGGCATCGGAGCAGGTGGCGCCCGAGACCGCCCGCTGCGTGACGGAGATTCCGCCCTGCAGGTCGAGCCCGAGGGCCGGCTTGGAGTCGGTGATGATGGTGGCCAACAGCGCGCCGTAGGCGACGACCATGATGCCGATCAGGGAAACGAGCAGTTTGCGGCGCATGGACGCTCTCAGGCCTCGCTGCTCGGGGCGTCGTCGTTCGCGATGACGTCGTCGATCTTGGTCTGCTTCGACGGGGTGCCGTCGTCGGTGGGCACGGCGGACTCACCCTTGGAGGTGTCGACCTTGCGCTGGATGGCCTGGCGAGCGACGCGAATCTGCACGTTGTCGTCGATTTCCAACCAAGCGATGTCGCCCTCGAAGCTGGTGACGAAGCCATAGACGCCGGAAGTGGTCATCACTTCGTCGCCCACCTCGATGGAGGACTGGAGGGTTGCCGCCTCGCGTTGGCGACGCTTCTGCGGGCGGATGAGCAGGAAGTACATCGCCACGCCCATGATCAAGAACGGGATGAGGAGGCCGAACGCGCTGCCACCGCTGCTGGTGCTGTCTGCACCGAGGATGGACGCAAGATGGGGGGAACTCATAGAGAGACGACCAACCGTTGAGAATGGAGGGAATGGCCCTCCGGACCGATCGGCGATTCTAACCACCGCTCAGCCTGATCGGTGGGTCATCCCCAGACGTTCAGCACCTCGTCACGCATCTGTCGGAACGTTCCAGCTGCGATCGCTGCCCGCATCCGGGCCATCAACTGCAACGTCCAGGCCACGTTGTGGATACTCATCAGGCGCGCCGCGGTGGGCTCGCCCACCTGGAACAGGTGCCGGATGTAGCCGCGGGAGTGCCGCGCGCACACCTCGCAACCGCAGCGGGCATCGATCGGTTCATCGCTGAGGGCCCACTTGGCGTTCTTCACGTGCAGTTTGCCGGCGTCGGTGAGCGCCGTCCCGTGTCGACCGATCCGGGTCTGCATCACGCAGTCGAACTGGTCGACGCCCAACGCCACTGCTTCCACGAGGCTGGCAGGATCGCCCACGCCCATGAGGTAGCGAGGCTGATCCTTCGGAAGGTGCTCGATGGCGGCCGCCAGTGCCGGGAGCATCTCGGCCCTGGTCTCCCCCACGCTGAGACCACCGATGCCATAACCGTCGAAGCCCACCTCCACGGTGCGCTGCGCACTCTCGGCGCGCATGCTCTCGCTGATGCCACCCTGCACGATGCCGAACAGCGCCTGGTCGGGCCGTTGGTGGGCAGCCTTGGCTCGAGCGGCCCACGCCGAGGTGCGTTCGAGACCCTGGCGAACCAGGTCGGGGCTGGAGGGCAGGCTGACGCACACGTCGAGCACCATCTGAATGTCGGCTCCCAGCAGCTCCTGGGTTCGCACGGCGATCTCCGGGGTGAACCGGTGCGACGAGCCGTCGTAGGTGCTCTTGAAGGTCACGCCGTCGTCGTCCACCTTCGGATCGAGCGAGAACACCTGAAACCCGCCCGAGTCGGTGAGGGTCAGCCCACCCCAGGCGGAGAACTTGCCGAGACCACCGAAGTGCGCCACGGTCTCGGCACCGGGTCGGAGCATGAGGTGGTACGTGTTGCCGAGCACGATCTCAGCACCGAGCCGCTCGTAATCGGCGGCACTGAGGTACTTGATGGCACCGCGGGTACCTACCGGCATGAAGCACGGGGTGCGGTAACTGCCCCGAGCGGTGGTGGCCACGCCGGTGCGGGCATCGCCCTCGGTGGCGGTGGCTTCGAATCGAACGGAATGCATCTAGCTCAGACTCCTATCGAGCAGCATGGCGTCGCCAAAGCTCAGAAATCGGTAACCCTCGGCGAGGGCTTCGTCGTAGAGGTGCCGCCAGCGCTGGCCGACGAAGGCCTCGATCATCATCAACAGCGTGGTGCGCGGCATGTGGAAGTTCGTCATCAGCACGTCGACCGTCTGCCACTCATAGGGCCGGTAGATGAAGATGCGGGTGCGTCCCTCCAGCGAGCCGAGGGTCGCCGCGCTCTCCAGCGCACGAACGCTCGTGGTGCCCACCGCCACCACGCGTCGAGCCTGCCGACATGCATCCACAGTGGCCTGCGGCACGCGGAAGCGTTCGCTGTGCATCGGGTGCTGTGTGGGGTCGGCTTCGCTGACCGGCTTGAACGTGTCGAGGCCCACCACCAGCTCCACTCGCGCCGTCTGCACGCCCATGCCGTCGAGGCGCGCCAGTAGTTCGGGCGTGAAGTGCAGGCCTGCAGTGGGGGCGGCGGCCGAGCCGGGCTCGTTTGAGTACACGGTCTGATAGCGATCCGCTTGCGCCAGTGGCGCGGTGATGTACGGCGGCAGCGGCATCTCGCCGAACGTTTGCAGCAGCGCCAGCGGGTCTCCCTCCCCGATCAGTTCCACCACCATCGTGTCGCCAGCATCGGAGCGGCGAATCACACGAACGAGGGGCACACCGTTGGAGAACAGTTCCTCGCCCGGCCGCATCTTCTTCGCCGGCCGCACCATGGCCTCCCAGACACGACGCTCGGTGTCGAGCGGGTCGAGCAGCAATGCCTCGGCCGCTCCCCCGGTGCTGCGGCTGAGTCGCAGGCGCGCCGGGATGACGCGGCTGTCGTTCACCACGAGCAGATCGCCTTCGTGTAAGAACTCAGTGAGGTCGTGCACGTGCCGGTGCAGGGGCGCAGCGCTGCCCTGGTCCACCAGCAGTCGAGCCGAATCGCGGGGCTCGACAGGGTGCTGGGCGATGCGCTCGTCGGGCAGTGGGTAGTCGAAATCCTCCAAGCGCATGGCTTGGAAAGGCTAACGGCGGTGTCAGGCCATCTTGGCTTGTAGGCGACGGTCGAGCGCGTCGAGGAAGTCTTCCGTGGACAGCCACGGCGAGTCCTTGCTGATGAGCAGCGCCAGGTCCTTGGTCATCTCGCCCTGCTCCACGGCCTCCACGCACACGGACTCCAGCGACTTGGCGAAGTTCACCACGTCGGGGGTGCCGTCCATCTGACCCCGGTAGGTGAGCCCCTGTGTCCAGGCATAGATCGATGCGATGGGGTTGGTGGAGGTCTTGTTGCCCTTCTGGTGCTCGCGGTAGTGACGCGTCACTGTGCCGTGGGCCGCCTCGGCCTCGACGGTCTTGCCATCGGGGGTCATCAGCACACTGGTCATCAGGCCCAGCGAGCCGAAGCCCTGCGCCACCGTGTCGCTCTGCACGTCGCCGTCGTAGTTCTTGCAGGCCCACACGTAGCCGCCCTCCCACTTCATGGCGCAGGCGACCATGTCGTCGATGAGGCGGTGCTCGTAGGTGAGACCCAGCGCGTCCATCTCGGCCTTGAACTCGTTCTGGTACACCTCTTCGAAGATGTCCTTGAACGAGCCGTCGTACGCCTTGAGGATGGTGTTCTTGGTGGACAGGTACACCGGGTAGTTGCGCAGGATGCCGTACCGCAGCGAGGCGCGGGCGAAGTCGCGGATGCTGTCGTTGTAGTTGTACATACCCATCGCCACACCGCCGTCGGCACCGAAGTCGGCGATCTTCATCTCCACCGGCTCGCTGCCATCAGCGGGGATGTAGGTCATCATCACGGTGCCGGCGCCAGGCACCTTGTAATCGGTGGCCTTGTACTGGTCGCCGTGGGCGTGACGGCCGATGACGATGGGCTTGGTCCAGCCCGGCACCAGGCGCGGGATGTTGGAGATGACAATGGGCTCACGGAAGATGACGCCACCGAGGATGTTGCGGATGGTCCCGTTGGGGCTCTTCCACATCTTCTTGAGATCGAATTCCTTCACGCGGTCCTCATCGGGCGTGATCGTGGCGCACTTCACGGCCACGCCGTGGCGCTTGGTGGCGTTCGCCGAATCGATGGTGACCTGGTCGTCGGTGGCGTCGCGGTGCTCGATACCGAGGTCGTAGTAGTCGAGTTCCACGTCGAGGTACGGAAGAATGAGCTTGTCCTTGATGAACTGCCAGATGATGCGGGTCATCTCGTCGCCATCCATCTCCACGATGGGATTCGCCACCTTGATCTTCGACATCGTTCAGGCTCCTTCGCCGGCCCCAAAAGGCACTTGTATCGGACTTGTACACCCTAGCCCGCGCCGGGGAACCAACCGCAAGGCGTCAGCGTCGAAGCCCTCGATGCGCCCCTGCCGAGTACTCCCTGTCCTCCTTGCACTCGCTGCCTCCGCCTGCAGCTCGGCGGCGCAGCGCATCGATCCCGGTGTCTCGGCACCGACCGCAGGTGGCAAATCCAACGCGGAATGGCAGTTCGAGCCCCTGCGTTGGAGCGCCCCGAGTTCGCAACCCACGTTGCAGGGCATCACCATCCTCGACGTCGGCGAGCGTCAACTCGCGCTCGGAGTGGACGACGCCGCAGGCACGCAACGTCTGATCGTGTGGCACACGGACGACGCGGTCGCGTGGAACTGGAGTGAAGTGCCCTCTACCGACGGCGAGGCGACCGTGCAGGCCCGCGCTGTGATGGCGACGGCCGTTGATGGCGACGTCGTGGCGGCCGTCGGCATCGCCAATCGCCTCATCGACCCCCATCACGCCGACGGCTCCGGCATCCACGCCGACCCGAGCGATGTGGTTGGTGGCGTGTGGTGGTCCTCCAACGGCGGCACGACGTGGCAGCACACCTCCACCACTGAGGCAGCGCAGTTCACCAGCGTCGCCATCATCGATGGCGACATCTGGGTGGGCGGGTCACTTGGTTCCAACTCCACTCTCCAGCCCGCCGTGTGGCGCGTACACGACGGCACCCTTTCGCAGCAGGGTGTGTTCGGCGAACCTTCATTCTTCGGCATGGTCTCAAAGATCACCAAAGAGCGCGAGGCCATCATCGTCGATGTGATGGCGGAGGATTACAGCGCCGAGCGCCAGCAACGCACAGCAGCAGGCTGGATGCCCACTGGCGAGTCGGTGCCGGCGGAGAACTACTACGAATCGATTGCTCTCAGTCCCGGCACCACGTTCGCCACGAACAATCAGATCCTGCACGATGGACCACTGGAAGTCCGCCAGGGCAGCTACCTGCAGCGCGCCGACCTGGCCTACTGCTTCGTCGACGCAACAACGTGCAAAACCGACGCCAGCGGCTTCGTCATCCGTCGCGCTGGCGGCCCATGGGAACTGCTCGACGCTCCGGATCTCGGCTACACCTGGACGGCACCGGCGCCGCAGATCCGAGACCACGAGTTGGTGGTCTATTCGGCAACTCCGGGCGGCCCACCAACCCAGCGCGCGACGCTCGACCTCACGGGCAATGTCGCCACCGTGACATACCCAACGCCGCCCGATCTTCCAGCACCACCGTTCGATGGCACCCTGGAAGTGGATCAGCCCGAAGCCGTGGAGATCGGCGTGGGATGTGGAGCCGAGCAACTCACCATCAACGGCACCCTGATGGGTCCGGTGTCGCTCACCGACGGCGGCATGCCTGCCGACGCCCCCATCCGGCGCCATGGCTTCGGCAGCGACGGGCCGCAGTTTGCCGTCTACGGGCTATTGGTCTTGCGGGCTGACGGCACGGTCGAGGTAACGAACGCCGCAGGCAAGCGGCTCACTACCTACGAACCGACGACCCCACCCGAGTTCTTCTGTGGCTGATTGTTGACAAACATCACCTCACCCGCCGCCTCGGGACCCTCACGCCCGCACACCCATTGGTGGGAGGCCTCGACGCCGACCAACCTGAGGTACTCGAACTCGACAGCGAGAGCTATCCGGTCGGCGTGGGACAACCGATCCACGGTGCACTGTGCGGCCGCTGATTACAGTGAACGGCGTGTCATGCACCGCGTGACAGTGGCCGGCAATCGGCCGACCGGCATCCACGGCTCCGCCGCCTGACAGAGGTTCGAGCATGTCCACTCCCGTGGCAGTCGCAATCGAGGAAGACGAACAGGCCAACGCGATGCCGACGCGGCACCGCGGTCGCACGTTCGCCCTGCGACTGCTGTCGCTCGGCGTGGTGTTCGGGTTGTGGTGGCTCCTCACCGCGCTGAAGATCTGGAGCCCGCTCATCCTTCCCGCACCCTCGGCGGTGTGGCGAGCCTTCGTTCAGAGTGTCACCACCGACGGCCCTCGCCGGGGCCTCGCCGGGTACTACCTGTGGGAGCACCTCTGGGCCAGTCTTCAGCGGATCTTGAAAGGCGTGGGCTACGCCATGATCGTCGGTCCACTGCTGGGGCTCGCACTGGCGTCGTTCCGCTGGGTGCGCATCGTGGTGGAGCCATGGGTGGGCTTCCTCAGGGCGCTCCCTCCCCTGGGCTACTTCAGCCTGCTGATCATCTGGTTCGGCATCGACGACACCTCCAAGATCTGGCTCCTCTTCCTCGCAGCCTTCCCACCCATCACCATCGCCACGATCGTCGGCGTGGAACGGGTGCGCACCGACCGCCTCAACGGTGCGAGATCTCTCGGCGCCAGCCGATTGCAGGTGATCCGCCACGTCACGCTTCCGTCCGCACTTCCCGACGTGCTCACCGGCATTCGCGTTGCCTTCGGGTTCGCCTGGACCACCATCGTGGCAGCAGAGACCGCCAACGGCATACCGGGCATCGGCGGGCTCGCATGGGCCACGAAGAAGGAGAATCGCACCGATGTGGCGATTCTCTGTGTCATCGTCATCGGCATCACTGCCGTCGTCATCGACGCCGTCCTCCAGCGGTTCGAACGCAGGGTCGTGCCCTGGAAGCACCACGCCTGAATGCCCCACGTCCAGATCCCCCACCATCAGAAAGTCACGACACCCATGACCAGAAAGCACTCGTTCAGAACGCTGCTCACTGCCGGCATCGTCGCCTCACTGGCACTCGCGGCTTGTGGCAGCGACAGCGATGGAGGCGGCAGCGGCGCCAACCCCACCACCATCCGCATCGGCTACCAGATCATCCCGAACGGCGACCTGATCGTGAAGAACAAGGGTTGGCTCGAAGAGGCGTTCGGTAAGGACGTGAAGATCGAGTGGAGCCTGTTCGACTCGGGCGGCTCGGTGAACGAGGCCATCGTGGCCGGCGCCCTCGACATTGGCCTGGCTGGCAGCAGCCCCGTGTCGCGCGGCATCTCGCAGGGCATCACCTACCAGGTGCCGTGGATCCACGACGTCATTGGCAAGGCCGAGTCGCTGGTGGCCAAGGAAGGCATCGCCACAATTGCCGACCTGAAGGGCAAGACCGTGGCAACCCCGTTCGCCTCGACCGCTCACTTCAGCCTGCTGGCTGCTCTGGCCGACGCCGGCGTGGCAGAAGCCGACGTGAACGTCATCGACGCTGAGCCTGCCGACATCTATGCGGCATGGCAGCGCGGCGACATCGATGCCGCCTACGTGTGGAACCCGAACCTGGCCAAGATGATCGCCGAGGGTGGCACGGTACTGGTCACCAGCGCCGACCTCGCCGCCAAGGGCAAGACCACCTACGACCTGTCCGTGGTCACCAACGACTTCGCATCGAAGTACCCGGCTGCCGTGAAGACCTGGGTGGCCCAGCAGGACCGCGCTGTGGCGCTCATCAAGGACAACCCCGACGATGCCGCGGCATCGCTGGAAGTGGAGATGAGCATCACCGCCGAAGAGGCCAAGGCTCAGTTGGGCGACCTTGTGTTTGTCAGCGCGAAGGATCAGGCAGGCGCCGATTTCCTCGGTGGTGGTCTGGCGGCGAACCTCTTCGCCGCTGCCAAGTTCAACGTGGAGCAGGGCAAGATCGACGCCGTGAAGGACGAAGCCGAGTACACCAAGGCCGTGAACGCCACGTTCGCCGCTGCGGTGAAGTGACTCGGTTGCATTGATGAGCGAAGCGAACGACGCAGCGAAGGTGGCTGGAGCTTCCGGCTCTGGCCACCCGCTGCGTCTTCGCGCGCTCAGCCATACCTACCGAACCGAGCGCGGGGCCACCCACGCGGTTGGGCCCATCGATCTCGAGGTCGCTCCAGGCGAGTTCCTCTCGCTGCTCGGGCCCAGCGGATGCGGCAAGACCACACTGCTGCAGATACTCGCCGGCTTCGTGCACCCGAGCGACGGGAGCGTTCTGCTCGGCGACCAGCCGGTCACTGCCCCCGCGGCCGACCGCGGCGTGGTCTTCCAGCAGTCGTCGGCGTTGCTGCCGTGGCGCAGCGTGCGCCAGAACGTCGAACTCGGCTTACAACTTGCTGGGGCAAACAAGGCCGCTCGGCGCACTCGCGCCGATGCTGAACTCGACCGGGTCGGCCTCACCGACTTCGCCGATCGCCCCGTGTACGAATTGTCGGGCGGCATGCAGCAGCGGGTGCAGATCGCCAGGGTCCTGGCCAATGACCCGGAACTGCTCCTGATGGACGAGCCGTTCGGCGCGCTCGACGCGATGACCCGCGAGCATCTGCAGGGCGAACTCCGCCACCTGTGGCGCACCACCGGTCGAACGATGGTGCTCATCACCCACAGCGTCGAAGAGGCCGTGGCGTTGGGAAGTCGCGTGCTGGTGATGAGCCCTCGGCCCGGCCGCATCGTCTTCGACGAGCCATCACCGTTCGCGAACAGCGACCGCCCGCTCAGCGTCATGCTCGACGACCCCGACTTCCATGAGGAATGCAGGCGAGTTCGTGCTGCCATTGAGCACTGACCAGAACGATTGAGCACGGCTCGGGAACCCGCCCTAGCATTCGCATCGATGGACTTTTCTTGGACGAGCGAGCAGATCGCACTTCGCACCGAAGCGGCCCGCGTCGCCCACGACGCAGTGGCGAGATTCGGCCGCTCCAACGATTCGTGGATCAACGGCTACTCCAAAGAGTTCTCCAAGGAACTGGCCGCACACGGATGGATCGGCATGACCTGGCCCGACAACCCGTATAGCGGAGTCGCCCGACCGGCCATTGATCGCCTCATCGTCGGCGAGGAGATGATCGCCGCTGGCGCGCCCGTTGCGGCCTCTTGGTTCGGCGATCGGCAGATGGGCCCGGCGCTACTCGCGTACGGCACACCCGACCAGCAGGCCGCATTCCTTCCCGGGATCGTTGCTGGCGAGACCACGTGGTGCATCGGGATGAGCGAGCCGAACGCCGGCAGCGACCTCGCCAGCCTCAAGACCACCGCAGATCGCGTCGGTGATCACTTCGTGATCAACGGCCAAAAGATCTGGACCTCGTTCGGCGCAGTCAGCGACTACTGCTATCTGATCTGCCGCACCAGCAGCGAGGGTCCGCCGCACGCCGGCATCAGCGAAGTGATCGTTCCGATGGATACCCCGGGCATCGAAGTTCGGCCCATCAAGGACATGACCACCAACCGCCACTTCTGCGAGGTCTTCTTCACCGATGTACGGGTGCCCGTGGAGAACCTGGTCGGCCAGGAAGGCGGTGCCTTCAAGCAGACCATGCGTCAACTCGAGCACGAACGCGGAGGCATCGACCGACTGGTCAGCAACCACGCGCTCTATCTGATCGCGGCCGAGCGTGCCGACACCACCGACCCGATCGTCCGCCAAGAGATTGCTGCGTTGGAGATTGCCTACCGCATCGGGCGAATTCTTGTGGTCCGCGAAGTGCTACGACAGGCGCCCGCCGGCTTCAGCGCCGCCACCAAGTGCTTCTGCACCGAGCACGAGGTGCGGGTGGCCAACTTTGTGAGCCGAGTGCTGGGGCCTGAGGCAACGCTCTGGGACGACATCACCAAGGGCCTTTCCTACGCGCCGGGCTACACGATCATGGGTGGAACCTCCAACGTGATGCGCAACATCCTTGGCGAGCGCGTCCTCGGTCTGCCTCGCTGACACAACCGGGCGACTACCGTCGGCCCATGGCCGACCTTCTTGCGCTGTCCTCGCGGATCATCGATAGCGGACTCACCGATCAACCAGTGAACCGCATCACGAACGAACTCAGCGAGGTTGCCGCCGACATCGCCATGGTGGAGAGCTTCAGCCATTGCGTCGCCCTGCGCACCGACGATGGCCTCGTGTGCTTCGACTCGTCGGGCGTGGGCACCGGACAGGCGGTACGTGAGTCGCTGCGCGGTTGGAGCGACCAGCGGGTGAGCCATCTCGTCTACACACATGGTCATGCCGATCACGTGGGCGGCAGCACCTTCTTCGCCGACGATGCACCCGTGGTAGTGGGCCATGAGAATGTGGCCCACCGGCTGGATCGCTACGACTTCACGAACAACTGGAACCTCATCATCAACGCCCGCCAGTTCGGCGGTGTGCCCGGCGAACTGAACCTCTCGGTGGGCGCTGGCATGAACGTGGAGGTGAACCCGAAGGCGCGTCGGTTCCTGCCATCCAGCACATTGCGGCCCAGCGACACCTTTGCGACGAGCCGCACATTGCACGTGGGAGGCCAACAGATTGAGTTGAACCACGCGCGAGGCGAGACCGACGATCACCTGTGGGCGTGGCTGCCCGAACGCAAGACGCTGATGACCGGCGACTTCCTCATCTGGAACTTTCCCAATGCCGGCAACCCACAGAAGGTGCAGCGCTACCCCATCGAATGGGCTGCTGCGCTTCGCGCCATGATCGACAAGGGTCCGGAGCTGTTGCTGCCAGCGCATGGCCTTCCCATCGAGGGCCGAGAGCGCGTCGCACGCGTGCTCGACGACGTGGCCACCGCGTTGGAGAACCTCGTTGCCGACGTCGTGGCGATGATGAACACCGGCGAGACGCTCGACACCATCATCCACACCGTGAAGGTGCCAGCCGAGACCCTCGCCAAGCCGTACCTGCGTCCGCTGTACGACGAGCCCGAGTTCGTAGTGCGTGGCATCTGGCGACAGTTCGGAGGTTGGTGGGACGGCGCAGCGTCGCGCCTCAAGCCCTCCCCCGACGCCCACCTGGCGTCGGCACTGGCCCAGCTCGCCGGAGGCGCCGATGCAGTACTCCGGCGAGCCGAGGCAGCGGCGTCCGAAGGTGACCTTCGACTGGCATGCCACCTCGCCGACCTTGCCGGATGGGCATCACCGGACGACCCCACCATTCATGCCGGACGATCTGCGATCTACATCGCGCGCCGCAAAGCAGAGCCCAGCCTTATGGCCAAGGGCATCTTCGCTGCGGCAGCCAAGGAGAGCCAACTGATCGTGGAGCGCGAAGCCCTTACGAACGACTGAGCGTTACCAGCACCAACGCGAATACCGCGAGCACGAGACCGAGCGCCTGCCACCTGGTGATGCGTTCTTTGTCCACCACGAACGCCAACGTCACCGTGCTTGCGGGATACAGCGAGGCCACCACGGCAACCACGCTGAGCAGGCCGTCGCGCACCGCCACCATGTACAGCCAATTGGCCCCCATGTCGAAAACGCCGGCAAGCACTGCAATCCGCATCGACGCCATGTGCCGTATCGGCCGAATGCGCCCTACCAATGCAACACCCAACAGCAACGGAACCGACGCCACACGGGCAATCACCAACGGCCACAGTCCGGAGTTCGGGTCCGCGTGATCGAAGGCAACGAACATCAGCCCGAAGCAGGCACCCGACCCCGCCGCGAGCGCAACGATGCGCGGCGGCGTGTGATGTCGATGCCCTCCGAGCGCGCCGCTCACCAGGGCGACCGCCGAGATGGCAACGGCAATCCCGCACAAGGCGAGGACCGATGGACGTTCACCGGAGATCAGTGCCGCCACCACCGGCAATCCAGCGCCCACCACTGCACTGGTGGGTGCCACCACTGCGACGTCACCGTGGGCGAAACCGTGGTACAGGCTGGCGATACCGATGGCCCCGACGATGCCACCGAACGACATCCACCACCATGTGGACACGCCCGGCGACGCCGTACCCATGCCGATGGTGACTGCGATCACCAGCACAAAGCTGACCATCTGGCCGGTAGCAGCCACGATGACGCTGTGCTGCACCCTGCTGGCCCGGCCGCCGAACCAGTCTCCTACGCCGTAGACCACCGCAGATGCGAGAGCGAGCAGGACGGGCACGGGCCACAGTCAACCATGGCGCCCACTCCACTTCATCGACGCGTCATCGAGGCGCGTGTTGAGCCTCTGCAGCAATGGCAACAGCGACGGCGTCCTCAAGGCTGGGATCGGGCTCCAGCCAGAGGGACTCGTCGGCAAAGATCTTTTCGTAGTGGGAGATGATGGCGAACTCTGACGGGGTGAGTTCTTGGGCCGGCATGGGCATTCCTCCATCGGGCTCAGTAGTTCTACGACGCGAAGGCCGGTTTGGTTCACTCAGCCTTGGAACGCAGAAAACCGAGCTGTACTGCCAATGCCTTATAGGCGCGAAAGGACCGACTCTTCACCGTGCCGAGCGGCAGTCCGAGTGCGTCGGCGATCTCCTGCTGGGTGTACCCCTCGAGATGCTGGAGACGAACCACTTCCTGGTCCTCCTTCGGCAGAGCATCGACAGCCAACCGAACCTGGGCAACTTCCCATGCCTCCGTCTCATTGAACGGATGGCTCACAAGAGCGTCATCGGAGGGGTCGACGAACTCCAATGGAGTGCTGGGCCGCCTTCCTTCCCTGCGAGCCACGTCGATGGCCACCCGCCTGGCGATGGTGACCAGCCAGGGTGCGATATCGCGATCGATGTCGAGCCCCGAGGACGCTCTCCACGCCTGCACGAAGGTCTGCTGCGTGGCCTCCTCGGCAAGTTCGCGATGCCGAAGCGTCTGCATGCACACGGAGGTGACGAGCGATGAGTACCGCCGGTAGACGGCGCGAACCGCCTGTTCGTCGCCACGCTGAAACGCCTGGAAGGTCTTGGCGTCGAGCGAGTCCACGCCAGCCAACCTACTCAGGCGATGAACACTGCACAATTGCCCTTTGGGGCATAGGACCAAGCCACCAGGCCAGCGGCTCACTATCCTTGCGCCAACCGGACAAGGAGGTGGGACATGGCGAACTACGAGACCGGCAGCGTTGCTGCGTTCGAAGAAGTTGTTCTTCGTCACAGCGCCGATGCAGCGATGCTGCTCCACCCCCGCGACGGCGTGGTCTACGCCAGTCCGGCGATGGCGCATGTGATCGGTATCGACCCTGCCGACTTCCTGGGCAAATTCGCAGGCGAGTGGGTGCATCCTGACGATGTCGGGTCCGCCATCGAACATCGGCGACAGGCAACAACCGCCGGCCATAGCGGTCCGGCACTGATTCGCGGTCGCCACGGTGACGGCACGTTCCATTGGTTCGAAGCGGAGTGGTGGTACCTCTCCACCGAGCACACCGTGATGCACCTGCGCGATGCGCATCGCAACCACACCGCCATCGAACACATGTCTCGAGAATTGGGCTTAGCTCGCGCCATCCTCGAGTACAGCGACGAGTTGGTAATCGTGGTCCAGTCCGAATGGCGAGTTGCACAGAGCAGTCCTTCGTGCACCGCGGTACTGGCCACGTCTCACTCCGATCTCGAGGGCAAGGACTGGCGCGGTTTCGTGCATCCCGACGACCACGAATCGCTCCTTACCGCCATGCAGCGTTCGAGCGCTTCGAAGTCGTCCGCAATTCGAGTTCAGGTGCGCTTCAGGCACCGAACGAACGTGTGGTTTGCCGTCCAGTGCACTGTGCGAGACCTCACGAACGACCCCCGAGTGGGCGGTCACATGATTCACGCTGCAGTTGCCTGAATCAGACGTCGAGTGGGCGTGACGGGGCTCGAACCCGGGACCTCCACCGTGTCATGGTGGCGCTCTAACCAACTGAGCTACACGCCCTCGATTGCGGGCCAACGCTACCCCAGCAGGTCGTCTGCGCCAACGTTGTCGAGCGCGTAAACAGCAACCGGACACGACCACCCGACGTGCTGGAACCTCACACTCTGCACCGCTGCCACCGGCGCGGCAATCGCCACATCATGTTCCGATCAAAGCCCTTCCGGATACGTCAGGACTTGCGCAAGTCGTGCCGATGACCAGAATGCAAGCAGACCAGCCGAGTGGCAGGAGAGCCGAATGATCCGATTGATCGGTCGCACATCACATGCCAACACCACTCCCGACATGTCAATGGCGACCCTCGACGAGGGCGCAGCACTCCTCGATGCCGTGCTGGAATCCGCACGAGCCGAAATCGCCGTGGCCGACGAATCCGGCGTGATCATTGCCACCAACAGCGCATTCCGTCGGCACTTCTTCCGCGACGGCGACCCCACTGGAATGCGCCTGGACCAACTCGTAGCACAGACCGACCAGCAACCGATGCTCGACATGCTGCACCTACTTGCAGGCGCGCTGCACGGGTCCACCGAGCTCAGCATGTTCTCTCGCGAGACATTCCTCGACACCGATCGCTGGTACGAGGTGACGGCTGCATCGCTCGGCGATCACCCTGGTGCCGTACTGCGCGCTCACGACGTCACTGAACTCGTTCACGCGTCGCAGAACGGCAGTCATAGCCGAACACAGGACGTCCTCACCGGAGTGCTCACCGAGCAGGGCCTACGCGACGCGCTTCGCCAGGAAATGGTCCGGGCGCTCACCACTCGCTGTGTGGTGATGCTCGACATCGATCAGTTCAGCGTGATCCGCCAGACGCTCGGCTACGAAGCCGCCGATGAAACCGTTCGACAGGTGGCATTGAGCCTTCAGCGGCACGTGCCCCAGGGCGGTCACCTCGCACGCATGATGGGCGACGAGTTCTGCATCACCTTCGAACCTCAAAGCGTGCTCGATGTGGACCAGGTGTCGTCGGCGCTTCGCGACGCGGTTCGCCAGCCCATGACCATTCGTGGCCGCAGCGTGCGCATCACTGCGTCGGTCGGCATCACCATGACCGACCCGGACGCCAACCTCGATCTGGCGATGCAGCACGCCGAACTGGCGATGCAGGAAGCTGGCAAGCGCGGCGGCAATCGCTGTGTGGTGTACGCCCCTGAGCTCGCCGAGCCGCAAGAGGGCATGATGCGATTGTGGAACGCACTGCGCAGCGCACTCCAGTTCCGCCAGATGGAAGTGTGGTTCCAGCCCGTGGTGAGCCTGGCAACCGATCGCCCGGTGGCGGCCGAGGCACTCTGCCGCTGGCACCACCCTCAGTTCGGCGACATCGCTCCCGGCGTCTTCATCCCGATTGCCGAACGGAACTCCGAGATCCTGAACATCGGTTCGTTCGTGCATGGCCGGTCCGCCGAGGTGATGAACGTATTGCGCTCCAGCCGCACCACCTCGCTCGGCAACTTTCAGATCTCGGTGAATGCATCGCCGAATGAACTGGCGTGGCCAGAATTTGCAAAGAACATGCTGGCCCGCATCAAGGCCAACGATGCGCTGCCGGAGTGGTTCGCGCTCGAGGTCACCGAGAAGGCTCTACAGCAGCGAGATCCCAATGTCATGGTGAACCTACAGATCATTCGTGATGCCGGCGTCACCATCTCGTTGGACGACTTCGGCACTGGCTACTCGTCGCTCGAGCGGCTTCGAGACCTCCCGGTGGACCGCGTGAAGATCGATCGCACCTTCGTTGCCACGCTGATGGAGAACGAGCGCACAGAACGGCTGATCGCAGCCATCATCACGCTGGCCGACGAACTCGGCATCGATACGGTCGCTGAAGGCGTCGAGACCAGCGAGCAAGCCGCCAAGCTGCGGTCGCTCGGCTGCAAGTCTGCACAAGGTTTCCTCTTCGCTCCCGCCGTTCCCGACAGCGAACTGGTGGCAGTGCTACGCGATCTCTCCACTGCCAGCGCCCGCCGGCCCTGGTGACCGCGCTGCGTCAACGGATGCGCAGCGCCACTTCGTTCGCCAGCAAACGCCCCTGACGGGTGAGACGGGCAGTACCGGCTTCCACGTCGACCAGCGTGTCGAGGCCATCGAGGTCGAGGGCCTCGGACGGAATGCCGTCGCGCATACGAAGACGCAGTTGCAAGCCTTCGACGCGGCGGGTGTCGTCATCGAGGGTCTCCCCTGCCGCCTCGGTGGTCTCCCCTGCCTCGACAGCTGCGCAGTAGCGCTCCGGGGTACGCAGATTCCACCAACGGCGTCCGGATCGATGGCTGTGAGCCGCACAACCAACACCCAGATAGTCGCCCTGCTGCCAGTACAACACGTTGTGTCGGCATTCGTGACCCGGTTGCGCCCAGTTGCTCACCTCATAGTTCGAGAGCCCTGCAGCGGTGAGCAGATCGTCGGCGAGTTCGTACTTGTCGGCAAGGTCATCATCGTCAGGGTGGCGATGCGGTTCGTCGAACAGTGGAGTGCCTGCTTCCACCGTGAGGGCATAGGCAGACACGTGCGTGGGGCCCAACTCGAGCGCCCGGTCGAGCGTGACGCGCCAATCGTCGAGCGTTTCGCCCGCTCCGCCGTAGATGAGATCGAGGTTGAAGGTGGCGATCCCTGCCGCACGGACAGCGGCCACTGCATGTTCCACATTCGTGGGCACATGGCTGCGACCAAGCGCTTCCAGCACGTGCGGCACCATCGATTGCACCCCGATGCTCACACGGTTCACGCCTGCCTCTGCGTAGATCGTCATCATTTCGGCGGTGACGTCGTCGGGATTGCATTCCACGGTCATCTCGAACCCCGGAGCCACCGGGATGCATGCCAGCACCGCCGCGAGCGCTCGTGGGTCCACCAGCGTGGGCGTACCGCCACCAACGAACACACTCGACACCGGGGGCAAGCACGCTCGTTCTATCTCCGTGCGGAGCGCCGCCAGATAGCGGTCCTGCAGATGATGCCGATCCGTCCAGGTGGCAAAGGCGCAGTAGTCGCACCGATGCGCGCAGAACGGAATGTGCACATAGACGCCGAAGGCGTCGGGGGAAATCTGGGGAAGGCTCAGGGGCGGTACAGCAGGTCGAGCGCATCGAGGCGCTGGCCCACCTGATCGACCGGCACGTCGAGCATGGCGGAGATGGCGCGGGTGTCATCGCCGCGGACCGTGATGACCTTGCCATTGAAGTCTTGACGCTGCACCTGGATCATCTTCAAGAAACGGGTGAGCATTTCGAAGGGCTGACCCGAGAGCTGACTGAGCTTGAGCAGGTCGACAGCCAACTTCTTGCGAGCTTCAGCTTCGCCATCGGCGGCCGGCACTGCGTCTTCGCGAGGCAGCAACTGGTCGACGGGCACGTTGTAGAACTTCGCCAGACGCTCGAGGCGCGGCACGGAGATAGCCCGCTCGCCGCGTTCGTACGCGCCGAGCACCGACGCCTTGAACTCCTCGTTCGACGTGGCCTCCACTTCCTGCAGGGAAAGACGCTTCTGACGGCGGATGACGCGGAGTCGATCGCCTACCTTGCGGCTGTACGGCGAAGAAGCGACGTCGTCGTCGAAATCGCGCATGTTCACGTGGCCGTCTCCCAGAAGGTGCGAACGGGAACAACCCGTCCTGTGGTGGATACAACGCACAGTGTGGCACGCCGAGAGGAAATCCGCAACGGTGTGTGAAAGGCCAACACGCTCCGTTGAGATTCTCTATCGAGTGGTCAGAAGCGCACTCGCAGCGACCACGGCAGCGGTTTCGACGCGTAAAACGGTGTCGACCAAGCGCAATCGAGCGAGTGGAAGCGAGAGTTCTTCTGCAGAAAAGCCCCCTTCGGGGCCAATGATTACCGCCGAGGCCGCGATACCTGGCTGCCCATCGGGCTCTGCCAGCACTACCCCGGGAATCGTTGCTGCCTCGGCGAACGGCACCGGCCCACGCAGCGTGGGCAACCACACTCGGCGACTCTGTACCGCCGCCTCACGTGCCACCCGCTGCAGGCGAGCAAGTTGCTTGGCTGCCCTGTCGCCATCCCAACGCACGACGCTGCGAGCGCACTGCACGAGCACGATCTCGGTGACACCGACCTCGGTGAGTTTCTGCACCATCCACTCCAGCCGATCGCCCTTCGGTATCGCTGATGCGATGGTGCACGGTTGGGGAGCCTCCACGCGCTGCACCTCGCCGCTGGGCACCAACGCGCCTCCCGCAAGCTCGGTGACGCGCCAGGCCCCAACTCCGTCGCTCACTGTGACCACCTCGCCCTCGCGCAGCCTCAGCACCCGCACAAGGTGGTGGAGGTCGTCGGGAGACGGTTCAGGCACCTCGACCGACGCCACGAAGACGTGCGCCGCGCTGGAGCGCAGCGCAGGGTTCACTGGAACGCCGACTTGATGCGGGCGAACAGACCGGATTCGTGATGCAGTTCCTCGCCTCGAGCCTCGGCGAACTTCTTTAACAATTCGGCCTCGAACTCAGAGAGTTTCGTAGGAACCTGCACGTTCACGCGGATCCGCAGGTCTCCGCGTCCACGGCCCTGCAGACGCGGCACGCCGCGCTGGCGAATGACGAACTCTCGCCCGGGCTGAGTTCCCGCTGGGACCGTGATCTCCTCGTCACCTTCCAGCGTGGGCAGCACGAACTTCGTGCCGAGCGCTGCCTGAGCAATAGACACGGGCAGTTCGGCGATCAGGTCGTCTCCCTCGCGCCGGAAGGAGGGGTGGGCTGCGACGCGAAGGTGCACGTACAGATCGCCCGTACCGCCGCCGCGTGGACCCACTGCGCCGCGGCCCGTGAGCCGCAACGTGGAGCCAGTGTCAACACCTGCCGGCACGTCGACCTGGTACTCCTTCTCGGTGATGATGCGCCCATCGCCGTTGCACGAGCCGCACGGAGTGACCACCACTTGGCCGAGGCCACCGCACCGCGGACACGCCGATGACGTGACCATCTGACCGAGCATGCTCTGGCGCACACGCTGCACCTGCCCCTGCCCGTTGCACTCGCTGCACGTGACCGGCTTGGTGCCGGCACCAGCGCCGCTGCCGCCACAGTCGTCGCAGCGCAGCGCCGTGCGCACGGCGACCGGGACGGTCGCGCCAAACACGGCCTGCTCGAAGGCGATATCGGCAACCACCTCGAGGTCTTGACCACGCGGAGGGCCCGCCGGACCGCGGGAGCCCCCGAATGGGCTGCCGCCGCCACCGAAGAAGGCGTCGAACAGGTCGCCCAGACCACCACCTGCTCCACCGAAGAAGTCGCCCGCATTGGCTCCACCGCCACCGATGCCCTGCTCGCCATATCGGTCGTAGCGCGCCCGTTGCTCAGGGTCGCTGAGCGTCTCGTAGGCACGCGCAACCTGCTTGAAGCGTTCCTCTGCCGCAGGGTCACCGGGGTTGGCATCGGGATGCAGCTCCCGCGCCAGCTTTCGGTACGCCTTCTTCAGCTCGTCGGGCGACGCCGAACGCGACACCCCCAACAAGTCGTAGAAGTCAGCCATGTGCTGTACCACCATCACTCAAACGACGACCGAGACGGTCGCTCACGGCCTCGACCGTAGCCAGGGCCTGCGGATAATCCATGCGCGTGGGCCCGAGCACGCCCACGGTGCCCACTTGCTCGCCATCCACCACCACGGGCTTCACGACGACCGAACAGGCAGCAAGAGGCTCGACGCCGTGCTCGGCACCGATAGCCACCGACAAGCCTCGATTCAGCACATCTCGCACCAGCGACACCATTACGTATTGCTGTTCGAGCGTTCGCAGCACGTTGCGGACCGTGTCGACCGTGTCGAAGGCATTGGCCATGGACGCGGCACCGCCCACGAACACCGACTCGTCGGATGAGCCACCGAGCGCCTTCGAAGCAGCCCGGCTGACCACATCGAGGTCTCGCTCGCCCGTGTCGGGAATGTTCACCTTGTCGAGCGAACGCCCGATCATGTGTGCCTGCAGATGGGCGGTGACGGCGGCCAGACGCACCTCGGATGTCTCGTTCGGAAGCTCGATGGCCTCGTTCTCCACGACGCCGTTCGAGAACACGGCCACCACGGTGGCGAGGCGTGGCGAGAGCGCCACCACTTGCACAGACCGCACCGTGGCGCTCTGAGCTGGGGCACCCACCACGACCGCAGCATGGTGGGTCACCTGTGCCAGCAAGTTCGTCGTTTGGTGGAGCAGTTCTTCGAGACGGCCGTGTGTGGAGTCGAAGAACTCGCCCACCCGCTGCTGCGCGACGGGTTCCATTCGCCCTGGCGTGGTCATGTGATCCACGTAGAACCGATAGCCCTTGTCGGTGGGAATGCGGCCCGCCGAGGTGTGCGGCTGTGCGAGATAGCCCTCTTGCTCGAGCACGGCCATCTCGTTGCGAACCGTGGCGGAACTGACCTGCACTCCGGGCGCGTTGGCGACGTGCGTGGAGCCCACCGGCTGCGCGGTGGCGATGTACTCCTGCACCACAGCTCTCAAAATGGCGGTCTTGCGTTCGTCGAGCACCGAAATCCCTCGGACGTCACGGTCGGTTGGCACTCGAGCCTATCGACTGCCAGCCGTCGCGTGGCGGTACCTCGCAAGGGCCTCTTCTCGCTCCACCGCATGATCCACCATCGGTGCCGGATAGTCGTCGGGTCGGCGCGAGCCAGGTTCGTGCACCGCTGCACCGTCGATGCCGCGCAGTTCTGGCACCCACGAACGCACGAAGTGCCCGTCTGCATCGAAACGGTAGGCCTGCGTGGTGGGATTGAACACACGGAAGTACGGCGCCGCATCAGTGCCGGTGCCTGCCGCCCATTGCCAACCATGCTGGTTGGAGGCGAGGTCTCCGTCGACGAGGTGGCGCATGAAGTGACGGGCCCCCCACTGCCACGGAAGGTGGAGATCCTTCACGAGGAAGCTGGCAACGAGCATGCGCACCCGGTTGTGCATCCACCCCGACTGCAGCAGTTGACGCATACCGGCATCGACGATGGGAAAGCCCGTCGTGCCGGTGGCCCAGCGTTCGAACTTGCGTCGAGCGCTCTCGTCGGTGTCCACCACCATGGTGTCGAGCTTGTGATCGAGGTTCGTCCACGCTGACTCTGGAGTACGGAACAGCACATCGGCGTAGAACTCGCGCCAGCCCAGCTCGCTCGCAAACACCGAATGGCCGCGTTCGGGACCTAATTCTGCCAGGAGCTGACGCGGGTGCACGAGCCCCCACCGCAAGGCCGCCGACAGCCGACTGGTGCCGTCGACGCCCGGAAGATCTCGACGATCGTGGTAGTGCGTCGCCTCCGGAAGGAACTCGTTCCATCGATCAAGAGCAGCGGCCTCGCCGGCAGGCGGCAGCACGATGTCGACGTTCGTCGCAGCGGGCGGGCCTTCACACTCGATGGTTGGGGCACCAAGCCAGTCCACCTCAGGCACGCCGAGCGGCGAATCCCAGCCGATGGCCCGCCACGCCTTCGAGAATGGCGTGAACACTCGGTAGGCGGTGCCGTCGCCCTTGTTCACATCGCCCGGCTGCACGGCGTACGCGCTGCCGACACCGACGAACTTCACATCATTGGAGCGCAATGCCTCCGCAACGGCAGCGTCACGCCGACGACCGTACGGACCGTACTCGCGGCTGACGAACACCGCGTCGGCTCCCACCTCTGCGGCAAGCGCCGCAACCACCTTCACCGGGTCGCCATGTCGATACACCAGTGCTCGCCCCATGGACTCGTCGAGCGAGTCCAGGCACGCGGCCATGAAGGCACGGCGAGGCGCGCCGCTGCGATCGAAGGCTGGATCCACGACGAACAACGGCACGACTCGACCACTCGCTGCGGCAGCGTGGAGTGCGGGAAGGTCGGCGAGTCGAAGGTCGCGTCTGAACCACATGATGACGGTACGAGGCATGCACCACGAGTGTCGCCTACCCTTCCTCGCCGTGCCTCATTCTGCGCCCCCGGTCCCCTCGCTGATTCTGCTGGTTCGTCATGGCGCCACAGAGTGGTCGGTCACTGGACAGCACACCGGACGCACCGATATCCCGCTCACTACTGAAGGTGAGCGCCAGGCACGCGACGCCGCTCGAGTCATCGAGCACTGGCTCGACGGGGCCGACCCCGTCGTCTACACCAGCCCTCTGCAACGGGCCTCGCGTACAGCCGAGTTAGCTCTGCCGCGTCACTCCGCCGAACCGGTGGCAGCGCTGATGGAGTACGACTACGGCAACTACGAGGGGCTCACCACCAGCGAGATCTACGCGCAGGACCCCGACTGGGACCTGTTCGGCAGTGGCTGCCCGGGAGGCGAGAACATCCTTCAAGTGGCAGCGCGTTGCGACTCGTTCGCAGCGAAACTCGAACGCACTGCCGCAGGCCGCGCGGTCGTGGCCTTCACCCACGGGCATCTCAGCCGCATTCTCACTGCTCGAATGCTGGGCATTCCTGCGTCAGCTGCCGGTGGCCTCTGGAACGACACTGCTTCCGTGGCCGCCATCAACCTGCATCGCGGACGTCTCGTCCTCGTCGGATGGAACATCACGGCGTTGTGAACGCCGCAGCACCACACCCACGCTGCACGCTGCCAACGCGATCACGCTGCCGTACCCGAGGCTCCATTCCGCGCTGACGTGGTCGGCCACCCAACCGGTGATCGGTGCCCCCACAGGGGTGCTGCCGAGGAAGGCAACGGCACTCAACGCCAGCAAGCGGCCGCGCATGTTGGGTGGTGATTCCTGCTGCATGATCGAGTTCTGACCGGCAATCACCGCCGCTCCGGTAGCGCCCACCGGAAGGCTCAGCAGCACCGCAGCCCAGGGACCCGGGGCCCACGCGAGCAGGAGACCCGTCACGCCGAGCAGCAGTCCGTTGCCGAAGAACCAACGTGTCGTCACGCGCGGACGCGCTGCAGTGAGCAACGAGCCACACAGGCTGCCGACGCCGGTGGCGGCGAGCAGGATGCCGAACCATCGCCGATCGCCGAAGCGCACATCGCTGAGCTTCAGCAACGACACGTTGTAGTTGAAGGCGAACATCCCTACCAGCGTGAACACCACGAACACCACGAACAGACGCCGATCGCGCACGATGAAGCGCATCGCGTCACGCACAGGCGTGCCGCCGCGGTCGGCCCGAACCGTTGGGTACATCTTCGTGCGGTCGATCGCGAAGAGCGGCCACAGGATGGCCAGAAACGACACGCCGTTGATGATGAACAACCAACCGGCACCAAGAGGGCCAACCAAGAACGCTGCCAAGGCAGGTCCGACGATGCGGGATCCGGTCATCACCGCAGTGTTCAGCGACACGACGTTCGAGATCTCTTTCGGCTCCACCAGTTCGATGACGAACCCGCGACGCGCCGGGTTGTCGAACGCGGCCACCACGCCCAGCAGCAGCGACAGGGTGTAGAGCACCGGCAAGTTGGTGAGGTGGCACAGCGTCAACACGCCGAGCACCAGTGCCTGAAGGCCCTGCAGTGACTGCGTGACGATGGTGAAGCGGCGTTTGTCGCTTCGGTCGGCGATCGCCCCTGCCCAACTGCCCAGCAGCAGCATCGGGAGGAACTGACACAACAGGTTGATCCCCGTGTCGGTGGCGTTGCCGGTGAGGTCGTACACCACCAGCGCCACCGCGGTCATCTGCATCCAGCTGCCGAAGTTGCTCACCAGCAGACCGAGGAAGAAGAGCCGTGCATTGCGATGCCGCAGGGAGCTGAACATCGCTGACCGAGACATCGTGATCATTTCTACCCCCTCTCGGGCAGGATGGGGGTGTGCATCGCACGGTCCACTCCCCCGACGAGGCCATCGCCGCCCTGAGCGACCATGGAGTTCAGCGCGGCAGCCCGGTCGGCCTCGCAGTGCACGACAGCACCGTCGGGTTCGCCGCTGGCGACCACACGATCGCAGTGGAGGGCGGCGATGCGTTCCGTTGCGTCGCTGCCGTCGAACGCACGATTCGCCCTCGTTGGGTGCTGTGGTCCCCCGACACTGCCGCGGCCCTCGTACGCAGCGGCATCAGGGTTTCCACCGCCTGGGATGTCGCCGCAGTTCACCGATTGCTCGCAGGCGGATGGCGCAATGATCCCGCACGGGTCTGGGCGTACCTGCATGGTCTCGACCGCCGGCACACACCAGTGGCCGGGCAACTCGACCTCATGGGCGGTGATGCCGGCGATGATGCCGACCAACCCGTTCGTCCCGATGGATATCTCCGTGCGGAGTGGGTGGATGGCAGTTGGCGTCGGTCGTCCACCGATGCGGCCGCCTGGGCCGCCGTGGTACTGAGGGTGGCCGCACTTCAGGGCGAACGGCTCCGGGCGCTCTCGAAGACCGGCGCCGTCGCTGGCGATTCCGAGGCAACCGCCCGGGCGGAATCCACCGCCGAACTGCTGTGCGCCGAACTGGCTCACGATGGCCTACCGATCGACCGATTGGCAGCGGTCGAGTTGATCTCGTCGTTGGTCGGCCCTCGTCCGCAGAACGAGGCCGAGGCTGCAGAGGGGCGCCGTCGCCGCGACGCAGAAGTGTTCGTCCATCTCTCGTCGGCAGCAGGAGTCGATCTCCGCAACCCGGCCGACGTGAAGGCGATGCTGCGCCGGGTTGGCATCGATGTGCCCGACACTCGCGCCTGGCGCCTCGAGGGAATGCGCAGCGTGCATCCGGTGGTCGATGCCCTCTTGGCCTGGCGGAAGGCGGAGCGAATCGCCACCACATTCGGCCACACCTGGCTGGCCGAACACGTGGGCAGCGACGGTCGTCTGCGTGGCGCATGGTCGGCCAGCGATGGCGCCGCTGGTCGCATGACGGCCCAGGCGGGTCTGCACAACCTGCCCGCCGAACTGCGCGACGTGGTGGTGGCCAAACATGGTCATGTCTTTGTGCGCGCAGACCTCGGCCAAATCGAGCCACGCGTGCTGGCCGCCGTGTCGGGCGACGAGGCACTGCGACGCGCCACACAGGACGACGACCTTTACGCGCCGGTGGCGAAGCGACTGGGGGTGGAACGCTCCGTTGCCAAGATTGCAGTGCTTGCTGCCATGTACGGCCAGACCAGTGGCACCGCCGGCCAGGCGCTGCGAGGCATGGAGGCGGCGTATCCGGCGGCCATGAAGTTCCTCGACACGGCAGCGCAGCAGGGCCAGGCCGGTATCGACATTCGCACGTATGGCGGCCGATTGATTCGGGTGGGCGAGGTTGCCGACGGCGACGTTCGCGGTGCTGCAGCGGCCGCACGCGGCCGCTACGCCCGCAATGCGATGGTGCAGGGTGCCGCGGCCGAGCTGTTCAAGGTCTGGGCGGTCACCGTGCGCGCACGGCTGGGCGACCTCGACGCTCGCATCGTGCTGTGCCTCCACGACGAACTGCTGCTCCACGTTCGCGAGGAAGATGCAACCGGGGTGGTGGCACTCCTCGACCGGTGTTTGGGCGAAGCTGCGCACCGTTGGCACCCCACCAGCGGGGTGCGGTTCGTCACCGACACGAGCATCGTGCGCAGCTGGGCCGAAGCGAAGTAGTGCTGGGCGAAACAGTCAGTCGTCGAGCTTGAGGGCCGAGATGAACACGTCGCCGGGCACTTCCACACGCCCGATGCTCTTCATCTTCTTCTTGCCCTCTTTTTGCTTCTCGAGCAGCTTGCGCTTACGTGTGATGTCGCCGCCGTAGCACTTGGCCAACACGTCCTTGCGCTTGGCTTTCACGGTCTCGCGAGCAATCACCTTGCCGCCGATGGCCGCCTGAATCGGCACGTCGAACATCTGCCGAGGGATGAGCTCCTTCAGCTTCTCGCACATCCGGTTGCCGTAGGCGAAGGCTTTGTCGCGGTGCACGATGGTGCTGAATGCGTCGGCTGGAATGCTGTTCAGCAGCAGGTCGACGCGCACCAGATTGCTGCGCTGGTAACCACTGAGCTCGTAATCGAGGCTTGCGTACCCCTGCGTGCGGCTCTTCATCTGGTCGAAGAAGTCGACCACCACCTCAGCGAGCGGGATCTGATAGTGCAGCTCCACACGCTCGGGCGACAGGTACTCCAGCTTCGTCATATCGCCACGGCGGGTCTGACAGAGGTCCATCAGGGTGCCCGTGTAGTCCTTCGGAGTGATGATGCTCACTCGGAAGTAGGGCTCCTCGATGAAGTCGATGCTCTGGGGCATCGGTAGATCGGCAGGGTTGTCGCAGAGTTCCACTTCACCGTTGGTCTTGTGGACGCGGTACTCCACGCTCGGAGCGGTGGCGATGAGCGCCAGGTTGAACTCGCGCTCGAGGCGCTCCTTCACGATCTCCATGTGCAGCAGACCGAGGAAGCCGCAGCGGAAACCGAAGCCGAGCGCACCGGAGCTCTCGGGCGAATAGGTGATGCTCGCATCGTTCAGCTTGAGCTTCTCGAGGCTCTCGCGCAGCAGTTCGAAGTCGTCGCCATCGATGGGGAACAGGCCGCAGAACACCATCGGCTTCGGGTCGCGGTAACCCTCCAGCGCGGTGGTGGCGCCGTGATGGAAGGTCGTGACGGTTTCACCGGAACGGGCTTGGCCCACGTCCTTGATGCCGGCGATGAGATACCCCACCTCGCCGGGGCCGAGCTGCGGGACCGGCGAGGGTCCGGGCGAGCGGACACCGATTTCCACAGACTCCTGCGGAGTGCCGGCGTTCATGAACAGCAGCTTGTCGCCGCTGCTGATGCGACCGTTCATCACGCGGATGCTGGAGACCACACCGCGGTACTGGTCGTACTGCGAATCGAAGATGAGGGCCTGCAGCGGCGCCTCAGGGTCGCCCTTCGGAGCCGGGATACGTTCGATCACTGCGTCGAGCAGCGAATCCACACCCACGCCGGTCTTGGCCGAGATACGCAGGATGTCTTCTGCCGGGATACCCAGCACGGTCTCGATCTCCATGGCGTACCGATCGGGGTCGGCTGCCGGCAGGTCGATCTTGTTCAGCGCCGCCACGATCTCGAGGTCGTGTTCGAGCGCCAGGTAGCAGTTGGCCAGCGTCTGGGCTTCGATGCCCTGTGCGGCGTCGACCACCAGCACCACGCCCTCGCATGCCGCCAGGCTGCGGCTCACCTCGTAGCCGAAGTCGACGTGACCGGGCGTGTCGATGAGGTGCAGCGTGTGCCCCTTCCACGCCACGCGCACGTTCTGCGCCTTGATGGTGATGCCACGCTCGCGCTCGAGATCCATCGAGTCGAGGTACTGCGCACGCATGTCGCGCGCGTCCACGGTCTTGGTGATCTCCAGGATGCGGTCGCTGAGGGTGCTCTTACCGTGGTCGATGTGAGCGATGATCGAGAAGTTGCGGATGCGTTCGAGGTCCATGGGCGGTCGCTCAAGGTTACCGGGCAGGTTGGGGCGAGGGGCGTGGTGCTGTTAGCCTTCAAAGGCAGTTTTCCGAGAGTCGTAGAGGGTCCATTCCGTGGCGAACATCAAGAGTCAGAAGAAGCGCAACCTTACGAATGCCAAGCGCGCAGCGCGCAACAAGGCGACGAAGAGCGAGCTCAAGACTCGCGTGCGCAACGCCACGGCGGCCGCTGGCACCGAGCAGAGCGACGAAACGCTCCGCTTGGCCGTGAAGCGCCTCGACATGGCTGCTGCCAAGGGTGTCATCCACCCCAACCAGGCCGCTCGCCGCAAGAGCCGCCTGATGAAGAAGCTCAACGCCGCAGGCTGAACCGCCGCTGCGAAAGTGTTCTGGAACGAGCCCGGGCCAATGGCCCGGGCTCGTTCGCGTATACGGGCCTGGTCAGCGGCGGGACGCGCCGCCAAGGCGACTGAGGCGAGCGACGAGCACTTCCATCACCAACTCCTCAGGCCAGTCCTTCGCGCCACGCAGATCCAGGTCGGCCTGTGCCAGAAGGCCGATGGCACGCGCAGTGCCTCCCCCACCGAGCTTGCGGTATTGGTTGAGCGCCTTCTTGGCGGGATAGCCGGGCTTGATGCCCATCGCCGCAGCCGCCGACGCCTCGTCGCGAGCATCCACGCCGTCGAGCGACAACAGCTTCACGTAGTGGCTGTGAAGGATGCTCATCACCTGCAGAGGGTGGCGCTCACCGGCGCGCATCATGCGGTGCAGCAACTGCAGTGCTCGTGTCGTGTCGCCGCCGTCGATCGAATCGGTGAGATCCCATGGCGGCACGCCGCCGGCGTCACCGAGGAACGGGATGACATCGGCTGCCTTCAGCGTGTGGCCCTGTCCGTAGGTGCTTGCCAGGGTGTCGAGAATGCCTTCCAAGCGGCCGGCGTCTTCACCCAACCACTCCGTGAGCACGCTGACGGCGTGTGCATCAAGCCGCATGCCGCGTGCCCTGATCTGATCTTCGAACCAGCCGGCACGATCCTTCGTTCGCGACGGCGGCGCGGTGGCGATCGTGGTGGCAGACGCGTTCTTGAGTGCGTCGGTGAGCGCCTTGGGCATCCGCCCGCCGCCAGACACCAGCACCAGCTGCGTGCTCGGTAAGGGCTCGGCGAGATAGGCCACGAGTGGAGCCACATCATCGGCGTTGAATCGCCCCACCCCGCGTGCCACCACGACACGGCTGTCGGTGAGGAACG
Source organism: uncultured Acidimicrobiaceae bacterium (assembly GCA_903919455.1). GTDB lineage: Bacteria > Actinomycetota > Acidimicrobiia > Acidimicrobiales > Ilumatobacteraceae > UBA668. The sequence goes on from CAIXIJ010000115.1 coordinate 47,605, forward strand.
GCGGCGTCTGCGCGGCATCCACCACATGGCGCAACTCGAATTCCTCGCCATCGAAGTCTTCGACCATGAGGGATCGATCGCCGTCACCCACGAGGCGCTTCAGAAGATCGCCGATGGCGGTAAGGAGCAGCGACTCGTCGTCGCCCGTGATGAGGTACGCGGACATGGCGGTCTCAGAATGGCACAAGCCGAGATGCCGAGCGCGAGCGATGGCCTCGAAACAGTGCGAACGCCAGCGCTACAAGCGCGATGCACCAGGCAACCACGGCGGCTACGCCCGACGGTTCGAGTGCGGCACCCACCTGCGCCACCGTGGCGGTCCAGCGTGTTCCCAACGCTGCTGGCGCCATCACGAGGCGTTGCAGCCAGCCTGGCAGTAGCGAGGCGAACATCCCGGCGGGCAGCCCGTAGAGCATCACCAGGCCCGCCACCGGCACGGCGGCCACGTTTGCCGCCACCGACACCAGCGCCAACCGATGGAACACCATCAGGCTCGGCAGTAACACTCCCACCTGCGCGCCCAGGCTGATGCCCACCGACACCCGCAACCACTGTGGCCCTGGTAGCCGGGCGGCACACCAAGGACCGACGGTGCACACACCCAGCGTGGCCCCCACCGACAGCCAGAACCCGACGAGATGCACCAGCATCGGATCGCCCACGGTGAGCAGGGTCACCGCAAGCCCCACCAGACGTAGTGGTGTGACCTGACGACCCAGCACGAACGCGGTAGCGCTGAGCATCGCCATCAGTCCGGCGCGCAGCACCGATGGTTCGAATCGCGTGATGGCCATGAACCACAGAATCGCTGCAACCGTGACCGCCCAACGCCACCACGAACGAAGGCGCCGCAACAAGGGCAGCATGGCGGCCATCACAAAGGCAACGTTCTGCCCGGAGACAGCGGTCAAGTGCGACAGACCCGCTCTGCGGAACTGGGCCACCATCCATTGCGGTTGCAAGGCATCGTCGCCGATGACCAGACCCGTGAAGAGGGCTGCCTCTGCAGGTCGCATCGTCTGCGACGCGCTGCGCCGAAGCGCAGCGCGCACGCGATTACCTGCTCGCGCCAGCCCGTTTCCGGGCACGACGTCGCCGAGCACCTCTACACGAAAGGTACCGACGACATGTCGTGTCTGGGCACGGCGAACGTTGCCGGCCGTGGTCATCCGAGTACCACTCGTCCACACCATCTCGCCGACCTGGCGTGCCTCGGTGGTCGCTCGAGCACCGCCATACACCCAGCTGTCGAAGCGCTCACCCTCGATCTCCCAGGTGATCCGCATACCACGGCCCACCTGAACGGGATCCGCAGCAACCACGGCCCATCCGATGAACGGCCCGAGATGGCGAGGGGATGCTTCGGCCCACGACCGCGCTGCCGCGACCGAGCCAACCACGGCCAAGATGGCGCACGCCACAAATGGGAACCATCGCCGTCTTCCAAGGCCCACCACGAGGCCGACACACACGCCGGAAGCGGCACCAACCACGGCGCCGAGCACAGTGGCTACGGCGACCGCAAGGATGTCGGCGTCGCTGAGATGGTGCCATGAGCGCAGTCCTCCTACGCCGTACGCTCGTCTCATGGAGCAGCTCCCTCACGACGCCATCCCGGTGCCGCAGGGACCTCGCGCTTACCGAGCTCGGCTACGCCGCTTGGGACCCATCCTCGGCCTGTTGCCTCCAGCTGTACTCGCCTGCGGTTCGTGGTTGATGCTGCGTCACAACGACAGCACACTGCGCGGCGTGCTGGCATTTCTGCTGGCGGTGCTAGCGGCACCGGTGCTGCTGGTGGCCGGAGTGCCGCTGAGTGGCGGGCCGGGCGAGCATCCGTGGGCGTTGCTGGCGAGCGTGGCGATGTGGTTGTTGCTCGGTGCGATCGCCGCACGGAGGGCCACCCGCCTTCCTGCCGCAAGTTGGCGCGATTTCTGGCGCGATTATCTTTGGCTGGCGAGCGGAGTGTGGCTCGGGGTCGTCGGGGCTCTCGTCGCAGCGAACCTGCTGCTCGGCCGCACGCTCGTGTAGCCGTCATACGGTCACCAACCCGCGGAGTGCCTCCATCTTCGCCGGTCCGATGCCACGCACCTCGGCCAGATCATCCACGCGGCCGAACGGACCGTGTTCGTCGCGGTATCGCACGATGGCAGCCGCTGTGGCTGGGCCAACGCCGGGCAGCGCGTCAAGGTCGTCGGCAGTCGCACGATTCAGATCCAACGGGCCGGGCAGCGAGGTGTCCACTCCCCCAGCCGGATCGGGACGAGTCGGTTCCCCGACTCGAGGGATGTACACGTGTTGGCCGTCGGCCATCACGGCAGCGAGGTTCACCACATCGGCGTCGGCATTGGCGGCCAGTCCGCCAGCACGCCCTACCGCGTCGATCACCCGGCTTCCTCCGTGCAACGTGTACACACCGGGCGACACGACCGCCCCTGCGATGTGCACCACGACGTCGGCTGTCGTCGTGCCAACGTTGGCAGCCACCTCAGTAGCCGTGGGGGCAACAGCGAGCGAACTGCCGGTGCGAGGCGCAAACGGCAGCGCGGACTCCGGCGGCGTCGCCGGCGGTTTCACCAACCAGTACGCCGCTGCCAGGACAGCAAGCACCACCACTGCGGTGCCGAGCACACGCCCCACACCAACCCACTCCAGCCAGGATCGAACGCGGTACGGAATCGATTGTGGCGGCGCCGGCCGATCGGGGGGATCGGGCAGATCGGACACACGACCTCCCAGAGGTACACCGCGCGAGAGCACGGCGACAAGCAACTGGGGGAAGCTGTTGCCGAACCTATCGGCTCATGAAGCAATGCGGTGTTCGGCCACGGGCTCAGGAACCGCCGTGGCGATCGATCGCCGTGCCACCCAATCGGCCTCGATCTCCATGGGGATCCGGAGATACGCACCGCGGTGGCCTTTGCGCCGCAGTCGCCACGCGAGATAACTCGTCAGGTAGCGAGTGGAGAAGCCCACCACGCCAAATCGACGCCACTGACGAACGTGCACCATCTCATGGCGCATCAGCGAAGTGCTCGCCTTGCCACGGCGCACCACGACCATCGACCCCAGCGTGATGGCGTCGAACCCCTTCGGTACCGGTCCGCCTTCCCAGAGGCGATATCCGTCGCGGAGCTCGATCGTCATCGCCCACGACCCTACTGCATCAGTAGCCGGGGTCACTGGGCCAGTTCGGTTGGAACAAATGCCACTGTTCCGGAGCCCGACGAATGAGGAACTCGAGTTCCCGAGCCAGGGTCTGCGTGATCCGGGCCACGTCGTCGCGCAGGCCACCCTGTCGCACCATCGGGATTGCCGGCCGCACCAGCGCGTGGTGCCCGTTGTACGCAGGCGTGAAGTAGCAACCCACCGGCAACACGGGTGCGCCCATCCGCAGACCGAGCATTGCTGGCCCAGCAGGCAACGTGGTGCGCTCGCCGAAAAACTCCACATCGACGCCGTTCCGCTCGATGTCGCGGTCGCAGAGCAGACACACGATCTGGTTCTCCTTCAGCGCCTTCGACACTGCTGCAGCGGCTCCGGGACCGGTGGGCACGACGGTCATGCCCAGGTTCTTGCGGAGTTCGGCGAACCATTCGAACAACTCGGGTGGCTCCAGCGCCTCGACGACCACCGTGAGCCGATATCCCTGATCGGTCATCCATCGTCCGGCCCACTCCCATCCACCCAGGTGCGGAAGGGCGAAGATGCACCCGTTGCCGAGGGCCAATGCGTCCGTGATGTGATCGAAACCATCCACGCTGAACGCTCGGTCCACCGTCTTCTTGCTCAGGCTCGGCAGTCGAAAGCTCTCCATGTAGTAGTGGGCGTAGCTGTCGAATGACTGCTGCACCGCCACGCGGAGGCTGGCACCACGGAGGCCGGGGTTCACACGCTGGATGTGGCGCTGGATCATGGCCCGTCGTTCGGCACTGGCGAAGCTGGCGCCGAAGCCAAGTGAGGTGGCGGCGGCAGTCGCCAACGGGCCCGGCATCAGCCTCGCGGCGAGCGAACCCATCTTGTACGCGTTCACGGTGGCGGCGTCGGTGAGGCGCTGCCGTGGCGTGGTGTCAGTCATTGCGGGTGGTTCGACCTGGGCGGGCTATGCGCGTGTGCCGGCGCTCGGTGCGAACGACGCGGCGGGTCTGTCTGCGGCTGCGCCGCATCTCGATCTTCGCGGCCGTGACTGGGGCCACCGCGGCCTGCTTCCAGACCTTCATGAAGCGCTGCACCGCAGTGATAGCCGTGAGCGCCAACGTGATCCACAGGATCGGGATGAGCAGCACGGGAAACAGCAGGCCGAGGCACAGCGCGATGATCCGCTCGGCGCGTTCCATCAGGCCACCCTTGGCATCGAGGCCGAGCGATTCTGCCTTGGCTCGCATGTAACTGATCACCGAGCTGAGCGCCATCACCGCGAACGGCAACATCGCCATGTGGGGCGACTTGGCCGATGCGAAGTACCAGGCCACGCCGCCGAACAAGAGCGCATCGGCGAAGCGATCGATCGTGGAGTCGAAGAAGGCACCACGCTGGCTCGACGTGTTCGATGCCTTCGCCAGTGCTCCGTCGAGCAAATCGGGCAGTGCAGCGAGGATGACCAAGAGCAGCCCAAGCCGAAGTTGCCCGGCTCCGATGGCGACCGCGGCACCTACTGCAACCAGCAACCCGAGCACCGTCAGGTGGTCGGGCGTGAGACCCGTCTTGCGCAGCCCATTGCCCAACGGCTTGACGGCCTTGTCGACCGGAGCGCGGAATTTGCCGTCAAACATCGATGCCCACGTTACTTCGCGAGCGGTCAGCCAACGTCCCACTCCTCAACAGGATTGTCCTGCACCATGTGCTCTTTCACCGAGCCATCGACGGCATCCACCAGCACAAGACCGCGACGGCGCGGCGGATCCTCCGAGGAGTAGACCAGCACACGCCAGGTGGGGCGACTGCGCAGCCCGCGCCACACCTGCTGTGCCGAGGCGTGGCCCACCGGAAAGCCGACAGCGCCTTGCGCAGCGACCAGCGCTTCCTTCTCGTCGACGTGCATCCGCCAGCCCGACGTGAAGGCGAAAAGGGCGACCGCGCCCAGCAAGATGGCCGCCCACAGGAAGCCGTCGTTTACGAGCGCGGCGTCGCGCTGAGTGAGCCACAGGAGCAGACACGCCAACGCCACCACGGTGTACAGAATGGCGGGCTTGCGACGGCGGGAGTTGTCGGGGAACTCGTAGGGCCCGAAGTGCTCGACGGCATTGAGGTCGTCGGGCAGTTGGTCGCGGAGGTCGTCGGGTCGGGGCGCGTCGCTCATGTCGCCTATGAGGCTACGTCGGCGGGGGTGGCTGTGTCACGATGAGGCTATGACGACCATGCGAACCGATCGTGTGGCCTGCGGTGACGCGGGCGAGATGAACTTGTTCACCTGGGTACCCGACACCCCGCCACGCGCTGCGGTACTGCTGGTGCAGGAGATCTTCGGAGTGGGTCCCTACATCCGGGCGGTGGCCGAGCGGCTAGCCGAAGCGGGCTATCTGGTGGGCGCTCCCGATGTGTTCTGGCGCTTCGCTCCGAACTGGGAGGCCGGCCACGACCAGGCGGGCCTCACCGAGAGCAGGGCCAAGGTGCAGCAACTGGATTTCCCTGCCGCTGTCGGCGACTGCATCGCTGCGCTTGGGCACCTCGCCGCACAGCCCGGCATCGATGCGGCTCCTGCCGTGATGGGCTTCTGTCTCGGCGGAACGCTGGCCTGGGCCGTGGCGGCGAACGCCGAGCCTTCGGTGTGTGTGAGCTACTACGGCTCCGGTGTTCCTTCGATGCTGGGAATGATCGATCAGGTGGCGTGTCCGACGTTGTTCCACTTCGGCAACGCCGATGCCTACATCCCGAACGAGGGCGTCGACGCAGTGGGCGCCGCCATCGCAGGGCGCGAAGGGTTCGTCCTCAACGTGGAGACCGCAGGGCACGCGTTCGACAACCACGAGAGCGAAATGTTCTGGAACGAGAACGCTTCCAAGGCCGCATGGGCCAAGACCATGTCGTTCCTGCAGTTGTATCTGCCGTCCTGAACGACGCTCAGTCGAACAGGCCGGGGTGCTGGCCGCCCGTAGGTGGCGCCAACCCCAGATGCTCGTAGGCCGCCGCCATGGCGATACGACCACGAGGTGTACGGGCGATCATCCCCTGCTGAATGAGGAACGGCTCGTACATGTCTTCCACGGTTTCTGGCTGCTCGCCCACGCTGATAGCCAGCGTGCTGAGGCCCACTGGGCCACCGTGGAACTGCTTGCAGATGGCGCCGAGAATGGCCCGGTCGACCTTGTCGAGACCGCGTTCGTCGACGCCAAAGACTCGCAGACCCTCGTGCGCAGTGGCTTCGGTAACCGTGCCGTCGCCACGCACTTCGGCGAAGTCGCGCACGCGGCGCAGCAGACGGTTGGCGATGCGAGGGGTACCTCTGGAGCGCTTGGCGATCTCCCATGCCCCTTCGGTGGCAATCGTGACCTTCAAGATGCCCGCGGCACGACGCACGATGGACTCCAGTTCGTCGTCGGCGTAGTAGTCGAGTCGAGCCACCAGCCCGAATCGGTCTCGGAGCGGGCCGGTGATCATGCCGGTACGAGTAGTGGCGCCCACCAGGGTGAAGCGCGGCAGCGACAGTCGAATGCTGGATGCGGCTGGCCCTTTGCCTACCACGATGTCGAGCTGGAAGTCTTCCATTGCCGGGTACAGAATCTCTTCCACCGATCGCGACAGACGGTGAATCTCGTCGATGAACAACACATCGCCGTCTTCGAGCTTGGTGAGGATGGCAGCGAGGTCTCCGGCACGCTCGAGCGCAGGGCCGGAGGTGATGTGCAGGTGCACGCCCATCTCCGCCGCCACAATGCCAGCCATGCTGGTCTTACCCAGGCCGGGAGGGCCAGCGAGCAGCAGGTGGTCGGCCGCCTGGCCGCGCATCTTGGCTGCCTCGAGCACGATGCTGAGGTGCTCTTTCAGTTCGCGCTGTCCCACGAACTCGGCGAGGCGCTTTGGACGAAGGCCGACCTCGTCGTTTTCCTCGTGTTCGGTGACCGGTGCAGGATCGAGGAATTCGTCACGCACGACGCGCTCCGAGCAGCTTCAAGGCCTCGCGCAGCAAGGTGGATGCGCCGGCGGTGGAGGGCAACTCGCGCAACGCGTCGCGGATTTCCTCTTGGCCGTAGCCCAAGCCGGTGAGTGCCTCGCGCACATCGCCGATGGCAGTGCTTCCCCCGCCACCGCCGGCCGGAATCGGGTCGAGCATGGGCAGATTGAGTCGGTTTCGCAGCTCCACCAGCAACCGCTCGGCAGTCTTCTTCCCGACGCCAGGCACGAGGGTGAGCGCATTGAGATCCGAGGTGGCAACGATGTCGACCAGCGCCGACGGTGAGTGCGTGCCGAGGATGGCCAACGCCAGGGCTGGCCCGATGCCATGCGTGTTGATGAGCACCTGGAACGTGGTGCGCTCGTCGCGCGACAGAAAGCCGAACAGCGTCTGGGCGTCTTCACGAATGTGGTGATGCACGTAGAGGAACGCCGACGAACCTGGCTCGAGCTCGGCCAAGGTGCGAGGAGTGACCGACACCAGATAGCCGACGCCTCCGACCTCGATGAGCGCGGTGCCTTCATCGGTGCGTTCCAGCACGGACCCGCGCAGCGAACCGATCATCGCGCCACCGCTGCCTGCACGCGACGACGCATCGAGGCGCCCGCCAGATAGCACAGCGCCAACGCTGCGGCGTCGGCAGCGTCGGCAGGTTTGGGCGGGGCCGACAGCCCGAGCCGCGCCTGCACCATCCGTTGCACCTGCTCTTTTTCGGCGCCGCCCCAACCGGCGACAGAGTCCTTCACCTGGCTGGGGGTGAACTGCACCACGTCGCAACCTGCGGCGGCAGCCTCTGCCAATGCAAGACCGCTGGCCTGCCCCACGCTCATCGCAGTGCGAACGTTGTTCTGGAAGAACACTTGCTCGACTGCCACCGCGTCGGGCCGGAACTCCGCGATCAGTGACTTCAGCTCCTCCTGCAGTTCGGCCAGCCGAAACGGCAACGGCGTGGACGGTGCCGTGCGGATGACGCCCAGGGCGAGCGGTTTCGTGGAGGCTCCGATGGCATGCAGAACGGCATACCCGCAGCGCGTGAGCCCGGGGTCGATCCCCAGCACGACAATTCCTTCACGAACGAACACGCGTACGAGCGTAGCCGAACGGAGCGCCAACGACGCGGATCGCACGTTCGATGTGGCAGCGTAGGAAAATGCGCCAACGCACCGTGCTCCCCTGGTTGCTCGCCTCCTCCATCCTCATCGCGGGAGCCGCGTGCAGCAGTTCACCGATCGACACATCGCCCACCACATCGCCGGCGACGACGTCACCTGGCAGCACCACCACCGGCCCGCAGGATGCCGTGCTCACTGAGAGCCTCCACTGCGACCCCCTCGATGAACGCGCCTGCTTGCTGCCGTGGCCGAACGACGCCTTCACCGTGCCCGACGACACGACTCCGACTGGTCGTCGCCTCGACATTCGACCCGACTCGACGCCGCTCAACGCCGCCGGCGTGCCCATCGACGTGACCGATCAGAACCGGGCCGATGGCTTCTCCCCCGGCTCGGCAATTTTGGCGCTGGTGCCGAATCTCGACGTCGAGAAGTCGGGCATTGCGCCGAGCACCGGCATCGGGGCATCGCTGGCTGCCGACGCACCGATCGTGCTGCTCGACACCGTCACCGGCGAGCGAGTGCCGTACTGGGGCGAACTGGATGCACCCGCACCGAAGCCGGACCAACTGTTGATGGTGCACCCGGCCATCTCCTTGCCCGAGGGCCACCACTTCATCGTGGCAATCCGTCACCTGAAGGATGCCCAGGGTGCGGAGATTCAGCGCTCCACAGCATTCCAAGCGGCGCTCGACAACACACCGGAACCACTGGAGCGCGCCCGACATTTCCGCGAGATGCTGGCCACGTTGGCCGACGCCGACGTGGCGCCCGACGACCTGTACCTCGCATGGGACTTCACCGTTGCCAGCGCCGAGAGTCTCAGCGGGCGCCTGCTGCACATCCGCGACCTCGCCTATCAAGCGGTTGGCGACGACCAGTTGCACTTTGCTGTGAGCAGTTCGACCGACACCGACGGGTTGCGAACCATCGAGGGCACGTACGACGTGCCGAACTTCCTCAGTGGCGACGGCGCTGCAGGCAACTCGTTCGTACTCGGCGACGACGGTCTTCCGGTCCAGAACACCGATCACCCCACCTACCAGGCACCGTTCCGATGCCTCATGCCGCTCACGCCCGCAGCAGGCCGCACCACGATCGTGTTCGGGCACGGACTGCTCGGCAACCGAGGCCAAGTGGACGGCCTGTCGTTCGCCGCCAGTGGCGGCCTTGCTGGCGTCTGCGGCACCGACGAGATCGGCATGGCCACCGACGATCTGCCGAACCTGGCGGCGATCCTCGCCGATCTCTCCCATTTCAACCAGCAGGCCGACCGCATGCAGCAGGGGCACCTCAACCAATCGTTCCTCGGTCGCATGCTGAACTCTCCGAACGGCTTCGTCACGTCGCCGGCATTCCAGACCACCGACGGCCAGCCGCTGTTGTCGCCGGGCACCACCGTCTTCGTCGGCAACAGCCAAGGTGGCGTCATCGGCGGTGCCGCCAGCGCCATCAGCAGCGAATGGAGCCGAGTTGTGCTCGGCGTGCCGGGCATCAACTACTCGCTCCTGCTGCCACGTAGTAGCGACTGGCCGGAGTTCCAGTCCATCTTCGATGTCGCGTACACCGACCCGGTCGATCGCGTGCTGTCGCTGCAATTGATCCAGTTGCTGTGGGACTGCGGCGAGAACAATGGCTATGCCCAACACCTCACTGCCAACCCCTACGCCGGCATCGATGCCAAGCGAGTGCTGCTTGTGGAGGCATTCGGCGACCATCAGGTGAGCAACGTCAGCACCGACATCCTCAGCCGCACCATCGGCGCCCAGGTGTACGAACCGTCACTGACAGCGGGTCGCAGCCCCGACGTGGACCCGCAGTGGAACATTCCAGCGCTCGACTCATCCGCGGATCCTGGCGTGGTGCAGGTGGTGTGGGATTGGGGCACACCGGCTGCTCCCACCGTGAACCTGCCGCCCACCGAACCCGAGTACGGCAGCGATCCGCACGGCAACGGCGGCAGCGAACCACGCCTGCTCCAGCAGGCGATCGAATTCCTGTTCACCGGCTCGTTCAACGATGCCTGCGACGGCAAGCCCTGCCAGGGCGATTCGTTCTCGATCAGCCCAGGCTGACGAGCACCTCGACCAATTCGCTCACCGGCCGATAGGTGAGGCCAGCGATGGCTCGGTGCGCATAGCGCACCACACCGTCGCCGTCGATGATGAACACACTGCGGCGCGGGAAGCCGATCGGCCCCAAGGTGCCGTAGGCACCTGCGACGGCCTTGTCGGTGTCGGCCAACAATGGGAACCGGAAGCCGTGCTTGCCCGAGAACTTCTCGTGGCTGTCCACCCCCTGGGCGGAGATGCCGAGCACCTGCGCATCGAGCTTCTCGAACTCGGCGAGTTCGTCGTTGTAGCTGTTCAACTGCTTCGTGCACACCGGCGTGTCGTCGCCCGGGTAGAACACCAGCACCACAGGACGGCCCTTGAAATCGGCGAGCGACACCGTGGTGCCACCGGTGGACGACAGGGTGAAGGCTGGCGCCGCGTCGCCGACGGAGAGACTCACGCGCTGACCGCTTCCATCAGGTCGTCACTGATGTCGAAGTTGCTATAGACGTCTTGCACATCGTCGAGGTCTTCCAGCGAGTCGATGATCCGCAGGATCTTCCGGGCGTCTTCTGCGTCGGTGACTTCGACCGTCATGCTGGACACCATCGTGCTCTCGGCGTTCTCCACCTTCAGACCGGCAGCTTGCAACGCATCGCGCACCTCGTACACGACCGACGGGTCGCAGGTGATGCGCCACAGGTCGTCGCCATCGGCGGTGACGTCGTCGGCACCGGCGTCGAGTGCCGCCATCATCACACTGTCCTCGTCGCCGCCCTGCACCTGCAACACACCGCGACGACTGAACTGCCAGCCGACAGCGCCGGGCTCGGCCAGGCTGCCGCCCATCTTCGAGAACACATTGCGCACATCGGCGCTGGAACGGTTGCGGTTGTCGGTGAGTACATCCACGAGCATCGCCACGCCGCCGGGGGCGTAGCCCTCATAGGTGATGGCCTCGTAGGTGCCACCGTCGGCCAGACCGGCACCGCGCTTGACGGCACGATCGATGGCGTCGTTGGTCATCTGAGCACCCTTGGCCTTCTGGATGACCGTGCGCAGCGAGGCGTTGCTCGTGGGGTCGGCGCCGCCTTCACGTGCAGCTACCTCCAGTTGGCGCGCGATCTTGTTGAAGATCTTGGCGCGAGCCTTGTCGGCGGCGCCCTTCTTGTGCTTGATCGTTGCCCATTTGGAATGCCCGGACATGGCGTTACCCCTCGTGTTGGAAGTCGTGCTGCTGAAGGAAGAGGCGATGCAGCCGAGCATCGCCCGTGAGCTCTGGATGAAAGGATGCCACCATCACGTTGCCCTGGCGAGCCAGCACCGGGACCCCGTCGTGAGTGGCCAAGACGTGCACGCTGTGGCCGACAGACTCCACCTTGGGCGCACGGATGAAGACACCGTGGAATGGCGACGATTCACCCTCCACGGCCAGATCGGCTTCGAAGCTGTCGATCTGACGGCCGTATCCGTTGCGACGAACCGAGATGTCGATGGCTCCGAAGCTGCGCTGATCTGCTCGGCCGTCGAGTACCTCGGAGGCAAGCAGGATCATCCCAGCACACGTGCCGAACGCCGGCATGCCGTCGGAGAGTCGCGACTGGATCTCACCGAACAGACCGCTGGACTCCAGCAGCTTCGACATGACGCTGCTCTCGCCGCCCGGCAGCACCATGGCCTGCACCCCCGACAAGTCGGCAGGAGTGCGCACCTGGCGCGTCTGGGCACCGACCTCAGCGAGCGCGGCTTCGTGCGCGGCGAAGGCACCCTGCAGCGCCAGCACCCCGATGAGGGGCCGCACCTGGGGGCTCCGGACTCACGAACGGCATTGCCTACCAGCCACGCTCGGCGTAGCGCTGGTTGATCTCGTCCATGCCAATGCCGGTCATCGGGGCACCGAGGCCACGGCTCACCTTGGCCAGGATATGGGCATCCTCGAAGTGGGTGGTGGCTTCCACGATGGCCTTAGCACGCGGCGCCGGGTCGTCGCTCTTGAAGATGCCCGAGCCCACGAACACAGCCTCGGCACCAAGCTGCATGGCGAGGGCGGCGTCGGCCGGGGTGGCGATGCCGCCAGCGCAGAACAGCGGCACGGGCAGCTTGCCGGTCTCGGCGATCTCCTGCACCAGCGGCAGCGGAGCCTGCAGCACCTTGGCCCACTGGAACAGCTCGGCCGAATCGGCCTGGGTGAGCTTGCGGATGTCGCCGAGGATGTTGCGCAGGTGGCGCACGGCCTCCACGATGTTGCCGGTGCCGGCTTCGCCCTTGCTACGGATCATGCAGGCGCCCTCGCTGATACGACGCAGCGCCTCGCCGAGGTTGGTGGCGCCGCACACGAAGGGCACGGTGAACTTGAACTTGTCGATGTGGTGGGCTTCGTCGGCCGGGGTGAGCACTTCGCTCTCGTCGATGTAGTCGACGCCCAATGCCTGGAGGATCTGAGCCTCCACGAAGTGACCGATGCGAGCCTTGGCCATCACCGGAATCTTCACGGCGGCCTGAATGCCCTCGATCATGATCGGATCGCTCATGCGCGAGACGCCACCATCGCGGCGGATGTCGGCGGGCACACGCTCGAGCGCCATCACGGCGCAGGCGCCGGCATCTTCGGCGATCTTCGCCTGCTCAGGGGTGACGACGTCCATAATGACGCCGCCCTTCAACATCTCGGCGAGACCACGGTTCACCGTGTAGGTGCCGATGGAGCGCGTAGCTGACGACTGGTCACTCATAGGACGCATCGTACCGCTGAAGGGCGCGCGGCACCTCAGCGAGATCGGTGTACAGGGTGGTGGTCAGGGCACCGGGTAGAGATTGCCCGCCCGAGCGAGTTCCACCACGGTGCGGCCCGCATTCAGCAGAATCGGATTGCCATCGGCATCGGTGAGCAGGATTGGCGACAGGCGGTCGGGGCGACTCCAGGTGCCGTGCACCACGTTCCCGCCGGTGAACACCAGAGCCGTGCCATTGCCGATGGTCTGCGCCTCGGGGCTGCGCACGTCGGCAGGGCTTGGCCGATACACCACTTCCATCACCACCACGTTGTCGGTGGTGAACAGAGCGCCCGTGAGGCCGTCGAAGTGCGGCTCGCCACCACTGGTTCGGGCGTACAACCCCGTCGTCACGTCAAACGTCCAGGTGATGGCCAAGCCGAACATCTCGCCCGTCACGCCCGCAGCGGGCGTTCCCTGGCGCACCTGATCGCCGGCGTAGTACTGGAACTGCTGCGGCGGCGGACCCGAACCGGCCGGGGCGAGCGTGAAGAGTTTCGAGGTGTCGGCCATCAGGTCGTGCGGTGATCGGCGATTCCCATCGCGACGAAAGCCGCCACCCTGATACACCTGATTCTTCTGAGCGCTCAGCGACACCAGGTCGCTGCCTTCGATGGCCTTGGTGACGTTCTTGTTGCCACCACTCCACGCGAATAACGGCTTGTTGAACGAGCCCAGCAGGTCGATGTCTTGGGTGCGACCGGACCGGATTGGCCCCACCGGGTCGGCGACGTTGCTCTGGAACACGGCGGCGAACCGCGTCTGCACCTCGACGATCTCTTCGAACACGATGTCGGCTTCGTTCAGACCACTCTGCGGACGAGCCGAACGGTTGTTGTCGATCTTCACCACCAGCGCAGGGCGAGCTGCAGCAGCCGAATCGATCGCCGGTAAACCCGTGAGCGGATACACCGGCCCGGCCTCCACTGTGGTGCTGGTGGCGACCGACGTGGAGGTGGACGACGTGCTGCTGGACGACGTGCTGGTGCTGGAGGATGAAGGTGACGTGCTGGTGTCGGGTGCCGCCGAACTACCACCGCTGCACCCGACAGCCACCAGGGCCAGCATTGCGAGCGAGGCGATGCGACGGCTCCGCATCAGAGTTCCCTCAGCAGGGCGATGCGTTCCTCGAGTGGCGGGTGCGTGTCGAACATGCGGTTCCACATGCCCATCTTCCCGTGATCGCCGACACCCGACATCGGCTGCTCGATCCACATGTGGGCCGTGGCGGTGCTGGCCGCATGCGTCACGGTGGTGTCGGCCTGCAGCTTCTCGAGCGCCGATATGAGGCCCGGTGGGTAGCGGGTCATCTGGCATGCCGAGATGTCGGCCAATGTCTCGCGCTTGCGGCTCACGGCAGCCTGCATGGCCTTGGCGAGCAGCGGCGACACCACCAGGAACACGATGCCCACGATGGCGATGGGGTTCACGCCGCCGTCGCGATCGCCTTCGCGTCGCACGCGACCACCGTTCCACCACATGGCACGAACGGCGAAGTTGGTGAGCAGCGCAACGGCACCGACCAGCGTGACCGCCAACGTGCTGACGAGAATGTCGTAGTTGCGAATGTGCGACAGCTCATGCGCCACCACGCCTTCCAACTCGACGCGATTCATCTTTTCGAGCAGGCCGGTGGTGACAGCGATGGCGGCGTGCTTCGGGTCGCGGCCGGTAGCGAACGCGTTCGGAGCCGGGTCGTTCACGATGTACACCCGCGGCTTGGGAAGTCCGCTGGCAATGCAGAGACCTTCCACCAGGTTGTGCAGGCGCTGGTACTGCACCGGGTCGGCGGGCACGGCACGGCTGACGGACAACGCAACGGCGTCGGACTTCCAGTAGGACACAAAAGCCATCACACCGGAAATCACTAGGGCGATGACGGTTCCCTGCCATCCGTAGCCGAGCAGCAGCCCCACGGCAGCGCCCACGAGGCAGAGAACGACGACGAAGCCGGCAATGAGCGCGATGCTCCGTCGCTTGTTGGAGCGGATGAGTTCGAACATGGTGTGGTTAGAACTGCACCTTCGGCACCTGGCGGTCGGCCGGGTCGGCCTGGAAGAAGTCGCGCTTCACGAAGTTGAACATGCCAGCCAGCACCACCGTGGGGAAGGTCTGGAGCTTGTTGTTGTAGCCCAGCACACTGTCGTTGTAGAACTGCCGAGCGTAGGAGACGCGACCTTCGGTGGCCGTGAGTTCTTCCTGCAGGGCGAGGAAGTTCTGGTTCGCCTTGAGGTCGGGGTACGCCTCGCTCAACGCGAACAACTGCCGAAGCGCCGCAGTGATCTGCGTGTCGGCAGCGCCCTGACCCGCCGGGGTGGACGGTGCGGCCATCGCAGCATTGCGGGCGTTGATGACAGCATCGAGCGTGCTCTTCTCGTGCTCGGCGTAGCCCTTGACGGTCTCGACGAGATTCGGGATGAGATCAATTCGACGCTTGAGCTGGACATCGATCTGCGACCAGGCGTTGTCGACCTGGTTACGAGACCTGACGAGGCCGTTGTAGGCGCCGATGACGAACAGCACCAGCAGCACGACGACCACCAGAATGATGATCCACCACATGATGACTCCGAGGGGTTCGGGGCGCCGGGGGCGACGCCTGATCAGGCCATCATACGGTCGCGACGGCGCCGGCGCAGGGACAGTGGCCACGGTGAGGCAGGTGGCGGCGCGTCGGCGGGCCGAGCCACATGGCGGTAGATCTCGGCGTAGCGCGCGGCCAGCGCCACCATCGAGAAGTCGTCGGCGCGACGGTGTCCGGAGGCGGTGAGCCGGCGCGACAGTTGCTCGTCCGTGAGTGCCAGGTGCAGCGCATCAGCAAGCGCCACGGGGTCGCCGGGCTCCACCAGAAGCGCATCGTGGTCGTGAGTGGCAACGTTGAGATAGCCGGCCAGCGAACTTGCCACGATGCAGGTACCCGCAGCCATCGCCTCGATCAGCACCACCCCGAAGCTCTCTCCATGCAACGACGGGGCACAGAACACATGCGCACCCTTGAGGCGGCTGATCTTCTCTTCGTCGGTTAAGCGCCCGAGCCATTCGATGCGGGGGTCGCCTGCCGTTTCGGCTCGCAAGCGTTCGGTGTCGGGGCCGTTGCTGGCCACCCACAGGTGCACCTCTGGGCCAAGTTTCTGCATCGCTGCGATGAGCACGTCGAGACCTTTGCGCTCCTCGTGACGACCGCAGAAGAAGATGGTCGGGCCATCGGTGGGCCACGGCGTGGCAGACCGATACTCGTCCAACTCCACACCGTTGAAGAGCACCTCATACTCGCCGCCGATGCTGGCCTGCACCAGTGCCTTGGCATCCTTGGAGACCGCAACGTTGTGGGCAACGTTCTTCGCAGCAGCCTTGATGGGCGATGCCAAGTACTTGTAGCTCGCGCTTTCACCTGCGGCGTGGAACGTGGCGACCACGGGAGCCGGGTGCAGCAGCATTGCGGTCATCGGCGGGCCGGGGGCGAACGGCTCGTGGAGGTGCAGTACGTCGAACTGTTCCTCGAACAGCACCCTCATGGTGCGCAAAGCCGCCGCGGGATCCGGTGCCAACGGTGCCATCGAGCCATTCGCAGCGGTCGGCAGGCTGTTGCCGAGCGGGGTCACGAAGGTGGCCGGGGGCGGGCCGTCGCATGGGCCCAGCACACGAGCCTCGATGCCCATACGACGAAGCGAGCGCACCAGGCCCATGGCCTGTTGCTGCACGCCGCCGGGAATGGAGAGGCTGTATGGCACCACCATGCCCACGCGCAAAAGTCGGCGCGCGGGGGTCGGTTCGCCGGACATCGGTCCTGACGCTAGCCCGGCAGTAGCGTCGGCTCGTGACCACGACCGGCTTCTCCCCCACCGGCCTGCCTGCGCTCAGTGTGATCGGCGTGCCAGGCAAGCGCACTGCAATTCTCGAACTCGCCGCCGAGGCCGACCGACGCGGGTTCGCCGGGCTGGCCAGCCCCGGCGTGCATGGCAACCTGGCCCTGTGCGGGTCGTTGGCTCACGCAACGAACCGCATCCCGTTCTGGACGAGCATTCAGCCGATCTATCACTCGCACCCCACCGAGGTTGCCATTACTGCCGGACACCTCGCCGAGATCAGCGGTGGCCGCTTCCGTCTGGGCCTTGGCGTCAGCCATGCACCTGCAATGGAGCGCTTGGGCATCGACACCGGTCGGCCGCTCGCCGACATGCGCCGATTCGTGGAGGGGGTGCGATCGTCGGAGAAGGCTGCCGGTGCCCTGCCGCCCATCTGGCTCGCCACGTTACGCAACAAGATGCTGGATCTCGCCCTGGCGCACGCTGACGGCGCCATCTGGGCGAATGCGTCGCTGTCGCACATGCCCCTTCAGGTGGCTCGGGTACCCGAGGATCGGCGCGACTCGTTCTTCCTCGCCAACATGGTGCCCACCGTGGTGGATGCCGACAAGCAGGCGGCGCGCGCCATTCACCGTCGCACCCTTGGCGGCTACGTGATGCTGCCCAACTATCGCAACTACTGGAAACAGGCTGGCTACGAGAGCGAAATGACGGCCATCGAGGAAGCCATCTCCACCGGCCAGCGAGACCGCCTGCCCGAGTTGATGACCGATGCCTGGCTCGACGACTGCACCATCAGCGGGAGCGCCGGCGAGGTGCGCGAGCACCTCGATGCGTGGTCGGCGACTGGCGTGCTGCCGATTGCAGTGATGAGCAGCACCACCGGTGGCCAGGCGAAGGCCATCGGCGAACTCTTCGCGCTGTACGCCTGAGCGGTCAGAACAGACGTGCGGTGAGTTTGCGGCGGTACGCCGCCGTGCGCGGGTCGTTCGGACCCATCAGTTCGAGAATGTCGACGTATGCCTGGCGGGCTTCCTCGTCGGCCTTCACCTGATCCAACAGACCATCGAGCGTTGCCTCGTAGTCGTCGTCGGGGTCGATCTGCACGCGTGCCTTCGCAGCAATGAGGCGCGTGCGGTCGGACTCGGGGATGCGGTCGAGCAGTAGCAACGCTTCGGCGTTATCGCCACGCTCCACGTAGATCTCGGCCAGCGCGCAGACGGCGTCTTCGTTGCCGGGCTCCATCTCGAGCGCCATCAGGAGTGCTTCCTCGGAGCCATCCTCGATGAGGCTGGCAACGGTGACTTCCTCGGGGCTGGGCAGCAGCTGCTCGACGAACTTCGACACGACGTCTTCGGGGTACGCACCCATGAAACCGTCGACGATGGCACCGTCCTTCAGCGCATAAACCGCCGGGATGCTCTGCACCTGGAAGGCGTTCGAGATGCCCGGGTTCTCGTCGACGTTCACCTTCACCAGCACGACGCGCCCACCCGTGGCGTCCACGACGCGCTCCAGAATTGGGCCCAGGGTCTGGCACGGGCCGCACCACGGCGCCCACAGATCCACCACCACCGGCGTGGTCTTCGATCGTTCGACGACTTGGCTCTGGAAGTCGTTGTCGGTGACATCGATGCTCATGGGCCGAACGATAGCGGTACCGTACGGCCCATCATGAGCGACGTCGCCGGCATCAACGTTCCCGCGGTCACCGAGTGGTTGCACACGCACGTGGCAGGGGCCACCGGTCCGTTCCACTTCGACACCATTGCGGGTGGCCACTCCAACCTCACCTATCGAGTCACCGGCGCGGACGGCACGCGCTACGTGCTGCGCCGTCCGCCGCTGGGCCATGTGCTGGCAAGCGCTCACGACATGGGTCGAGAGCACCGCATCATCAGCGGTCTCCACACCTCGGCGGTACCCGTGGCGCCGGCACTCGGGTTCTGCGACGACCCTGCCGTGAACGATGCCCCGTTTTACGTGATGGGGTTCGTCGACGGTCACGTGGTGCGCGACCGCATGGAGGCCGAGGCCATCCTCACCCCTCAGGCTCGGCGCACCGCCAGCGAGAGCATTGTCGACACGATGGCGGCCATCCATTCGGTCGACCTAGCATCGGCCGGGCTCGACACGCTCGGCAAGCACGAGGGCTACATCGAACGTCAGCTGAAGCGCTGGTACGGGCAATGGAACCAGCAGAAGACCCGCGAACTCTCGGCAATCGACACCGTGCACGACGAGCTGCTGCGCCGCATTCCCGAACAGGGGGCTGCCACCATCGTTCACGGCGACTATCGACTCGACAACTGCATGGTTGGCGATGACGGCAGTGTGGTGGCGGTGCTCGACTGGGAGATCTGCACACTCGGCGACCCGATGGCCGACCTCGGCCTGCTGCAGGTGTACTGGACCGGCCCTGGCGACGACTCGTCGGCCTGGACCGGTTCGGCCTGCTCGGCACCCGGGTTCATGGACCGAGCCCACCTCGCCGCGCGCTACGCCGAAGTGAGCGGCCGCGACATCTCGCAACTACCGTTCTACGTGTCGTTCGCATACTGGAAACTGGCCTGCATTCTGGAAGGCGTGTACGCCCGTTACCTGGGTGGCGCCCTCGGTGCCCGCGATGCCGCAGAGCTGGAGCCCTTCAAGCTGCAGGTCGAGGGCGCAGCAGCCGGTGCGCTCGCACAACTGGAGGCGCTGCCGTGACCGACACCTACGAACTGCACGGCGAGCTTCCCTCACTGGACCGCCCCGTACTGGTGGTGAGCATGCAGGGCTGGATCGATGCATCCGGCGCGGCCGCAGCAGCGATGGCCGCCCTGCAGGACGGGTGCAAGAGCGCACCGCTGGCCACGTTCGACAGCGATCGCTTCATCGACTACCGAGCTCGCCGACCGCTGATGGAGCTCCGCGAAGGCGTGAACACCCGACTCGTCTGGAACGAGATCGAGCTGAAGCTGGGCCACGACATGGCCGGGCACGCGGTGCTCACACTCACCGGGCCCGAGCCCGATTCGCAGTGGAAGGCCTTCGCTCGAGGTCTCACCGATCTGGCGTTACGGCTGGGCGTGTACCAAATGGTCGCCCTCGGCGCGTACCCCTTCGCCACGCCGCACACTCGGTCGTCGCGTCTGTCCAGCAGTTCGCCGTCGGCCGACGTGATCGCGTCGGTGCCGTATCTGAAGAACTCCGTCGATGTGCCAGCCGGCATGAGCGCCGTGCTCGAACACTCGCTCACCGAGGCGGGCATTGCATCGTTGGGGATCTGGGTCCAGGTGCCGCACTACGTCAGTGCGATGAGCTATCCCGCCGCCTCCGTGGAACTGCTCGAGGGTCTCCGCACGGTGACCGGCGTGAGTGTGGCGACGCATTCACTCACCCGGGAGGCTGAGGTGCAACGAGCCCGCATCGACCAGCTCGTGTCGGGCAACGACGAGCACTCCGACATGGTGCACCAACTCGAGCAGGCCTACGACTCGCTCGCCCAGCAGGCCCCGCCGCTCGATGCCAACGACCTGCCGAGCGCCGACGAGTTGGCCGCAGAGTTCGAACAGTTCCTCCGCGACCAAGACGAGTGACGCCCCGCCGACTACGTTTCGTTCCACATTTCGCGCACTAGGGGGAACGCAATGAAGGTCGACGGAGGCATCGGTAGCAACCTGCACAACGCAGGCGCACAGGCCAAGGAACTCGAGGCCGCTGGCTACAGCGGCGCGTGGACGGCCGAAACCAGCCACGACCCCTTCTTCCCGCTCCTGCTCGCGGCCGAGCACACCGAGCAACTCGAACTCGGCACCTCCATCGCCGTGGCATTCGCCCGCAACCCGATGACGCTGGCCAACATCGGATGGGATCTGCAGGCGTACTCGAAGGGGCGCTTCAACCTCGGCCTCGGCAGCCAGATCAAGCCGCACATCACCAAGCGCTTCAGCATGGAGTGGAGCCACCCGGCAGCGCGGATGCGCGAGATGATCCTGGCCATCCGAGCCATCTGGGACACGTGGGAGAACGGCACGCCGCTGAACTTCCGCGGCGACTTCTACACCCACACGCTGATGACGCCGTTCTTCACGCCCGAGCGAGCCGAGCTGGCTGGCTTCGGTGTGCCGAAGATCTTCCTCGCCGGCGTCGGCGAGCTGATGACCGAAGTGGCTGGCGAGGTGTGCGACGGCTTCCTGTGCCACGGCTTCACCACCGAGAAGTATCTGCGCGAGGTCACCATCCCCGCACTTGCACGTGGCCGCGCCAAGGCCGGCAAGACGATGGAGGGCTTCGAGATCGTCGGGCCCTCGTTCGTGGTCACCGGTAACAACGAGGAAGAGATGAACGCAGCTGCGGCGGGTACCCGCCAGCAGATCGCGTTCTACGGCAGCACCCCCGCCTACCGCAACGTGCTGGAGACGCACGGCTGGGGCGAGATGCAGGACGAACTCAACCGCCTCAGCAAGCAGGGCCAGTGGGTGGAGATGGGCAACCTCATCACCGACGAGATCCTCGAGACGTTCGCCGTCGTCGGCGCACCCGAAACGGTGGCACCCGAACTGCACCGCCGCTACGGCGACGTGATCGAGCGCATCAGCTTCTACGCCCCGTACAAGAGCGATCCCGAGCGTTGGAGCCGGGTGCTCGCCGACCTCAAGGCGTCGTAAGCGGCGCTCAGCCGCGGTCCTGCCAGGTACAGACACAGGCCTCGTTGCCGTCGGGGTCGGCCAAGATCCACCACGAGCGAGCGAACTGGTCGCTCACCAGTCGACCACCTGCGGCGATCGCGGCAGCGACGCGCGCTGTAGCGACGCCGTGCGGCACCGACACGTCGAGGTGGAAACGCTGACGCTCACCGCGATGCGCGTTCATCTGCTGGAACCAGAGCGGAGGGCCCAGCTTCGCCGGATCAGCAAGGCTGCCCGATTCGGTGGTCACGTAGCCCAGCACTGCGGCCCAGAAGGGCCGAATGCGATCTGCATCGAGTGTGTCGATGGCGATCTCCACCGCCTGCGCCACTTCGGGCCGGGAGACGGCACCGGCATCCGAGGCGAGTGCGGAGATGGTGCGCGCCATCTGCACGTCCCACTCGGTGATGCCTCCCACATCGTGGCTCGACAGCGTCACCCGCACACGCCCGGGGTAGCGCAGTGCCACCTCTGGATGGTGGTCGAGCGCGTCGGCGGCCTGCCCGATCGACGCAACCAATGCTGCTGCGGCGGCAAAGGGACGCACTTCGAACTCGGCATGGATGGAACCCAACACGAAACGCCAATCATCGACACCATCGGCGACGGCGAACTCGTCGGGCGTGACACGCGCGCGGCCCATGTCAGCGGGCCCGCATTCCACCATCGATGGGAATCGCTGCCCCGCTCAGGAATGCAGCTTCATCGCTGCACAGAAACAGTACGAGCGAGGCCACGTCGCTGGGCTCGCCATAACGGCCCAAGGGAATGGACGCTGCCATGAACGCGTGCACCGCTTCAGGGTCGTCGGGGTTCATGCCAGCCTCCAGCGACCGCATCATGCGCGTCTCCACGGGCGATGGGCACACAGCGTTCACGCGAATCTGCAAGGGGGCGAACTCCATCGCCGCAGTCTTGGTGACGCCGATGACGGCGTGCTTGGAGGCGCCGTAGGCCACGATCCCGGGAGTTCCGCCAAGGCCCGCCACCGATGAGAGGTTCACGATGGCCCCGCCACCCTGTGCCGCGATCACCGGTGCCGCATGCTTCATGCCGAGGAACACACCGCGTACGTTCACCGCCAACACCCGATCGAAGTGGTCGACGTCGGTCTCGGTGAGCGGACGAACAGGGCCCTCGATGCCGGCGTTGTTCACCAATGCATCCAGGCGGCCATAGGTGTCGGTGGCGGCCGCAACCATGGCGCGCACCTGACTCTCGTCGGTGACGTCGGCCGCCACACCGACGGCATCGCCACCAGCCTCGCGAACCAGGCGCACCGTCTCGTCGAGGTCGTCGCCACCGAGGTCGGCCGCCACCACGTTGGCGCCCTCTGCCGCAAACCGCAGTACCACCTCTCGACCGATGCCACCCGCTGCGCCGGTGACCGCGACGACACGACCCTGGAAACGTCCGTTGCTCATGCGCGGACCGTAGCAGCCGACTGAGATGCCTAACGTGGCCGCATGTGCCGCAACATCACCACCCTGCGCGGGCTGCAACCTGGCGCCACCGCCGAGGAGATCGAGGCCGCCGCACGGCAGTACGTGCGCAAGGTGAGCGGTGTGCAGAAGACCTCGGCCGCGACGGAAGCGGCATTTGAATCGGCGGTCTCAGCGATCGCAGCGACCACTGCCGAGCTACTCGATGCACTGCCGCCACGACAGCAGCCCCCGCCCACGCTGCCGCCCCTACGGCGCATCAACGCGAAGAAGGCAGCGGTTTCCACGGGAACATCTGTTCGATAAGGTGGGCCGCATGGCTGTCGGTCGTGCTCTCCCCTGCGTCTACTGCGGTGGCACGCACGCGTCACCCGCCGACATCCGTGCCTGCTGGGAACGCACCGAGGGCGTGGAGGTGGAGCAGACGGAGATCGTCGAGTCACCAGCCACCACCACCACGACCACCGTTGCCGCCGATCGGGGGCCGCTCGCGCTGGGCCGCAACGTGCTGGTCGCCCGAGGCCAACCCGCCCCTTCGGCCTGGGCGGAAGCACCGCGGGTCGTAGTGACGCTCACCGTCGAATGCGTTGCCGCGTTGCAGCGCCACGCACACCAGCGCAACGGCTTGGTCCTCGAACTGTCCCCCGAGGTGGCCCCCGAAACGCTCGTGGCCGGTGGCACCACCTCGCCGGCGCACGAAGTTGGCGCACGCTTCACGTTCCTCGCCGATCATCTGCGCCATCTCCTGGTGTCGAATGCCGTCGACGCTCGCACCAGCGGCAGCTTCCCGCTCGCAGCCGAGGCGATGCACCTCGGAGCCCGACAGGTGAGCGACGGAAACGGCGATGTGCAGCTGCCCGACGGCTCACGAGCATGGCTCGATGGCGGCCCACCTCGGTTCACGCCGCCTATTGAGGGCGTGCCAGTGCTCCACCGCATCTCGCTGGAGCACGGCTCGCTGGGCGCACCGCTCGGCAACGCCACCGAGGCCGAACTGGCCCCCGACCAACTCGCGGCCGTCACGCACGACGAGGGTTCGGCACGCATCATCGCGCCGGCTGGTTCGGGAAAGACCCGAGTGCTCACCGAGCGGGCCAGGCACCTGCTGCAGCAGTGGCGTGTGCCGCCGAGCGCCGTGTGCCTGGTGGCATTCAACAAGCGCGCCCAGGAGGAAATGGCCGAACGCACCTCCGATCTGCGCGGCCTGCAGATCCGCACGCTGAACGCACTTGCCCTTGCCATCGTGAATGGCAGCAAGCCGTTCGCACCGCGTCCCGCACGCCTCGCCACCATCGACGAGCCTGAGGTGCGCCGACTCATTGGTTCGATGGTGTCGTTTCCGCGCAAGCGAAACGCCGATCCGGTCGCCACATGGATCGAAGCACTCTCCATGGCTCGCCTCGGCCTACGCAGCCCTGCCGACGTGGAAGAGATCTACAACGGCGACGTGGACGGCTTCGCTGAGGTGTTCCCGAAGTACCGCGCCGCGCTGGCTCGCGCCGGGCAGGTGGATTACGACGAGCAGATCCACCTCGCCATCGAGCTGCTACTCGCCAACCCGGGTGTTCGCGCCGCTGCACAGCGCGCCTGCCGTTTGTTGCTCGTCGATGAGTTCCAAGACCTCACGCCCGCTCACCTGCTGCTGGTGCGGTTGCTGGCAGGGCCCGACGCTGCGGTGTTCGGCGTGGGCGACGACGACCAGACCATCTACGGCTACAACGGCGCCGACCCCTCGTGGCTCATCGACTTCGCCGCCCTGTTTCCCGGTGCCGGAGAGCACCCACTCGAGGTGAACTACCGCTGCCCGGGCGGCATCGTGCGCGCCGCCGACACGCTGCTGCGCCACAACGGCCGGCGCGTCACCAAGGTCATTCGCGCCCACAAAGCCGAGGCCGACGGCTTCGCGGTGGCAGATACCGATGGCGAGTCACTCGATGCCACCGTGGAAGCCGTGCACGCTGCCGTTGCCGCTGGCACGCCTGCCATCGACATTGCCGTACTCACTCGCGTGAACTCACTCCTTGCCCCGGTGCAGGTGGCCCTGCACGGGCTGGGAGTGCCCACGAATGGCGGCGTAGGCAAGGACTTCACCGAGCGCACCGCCGTACGCGCCGCACTCGCCTGGCTCCGGCTCGCCACCAGTGGCGACACCTTCCGCAGCGCCGACGTCGCAGAGGCAATTCGGCGACCGTCGAGGTCGATGCACCCACGCGTGTCCGACTGGGCAGCCGAGCAGACATCCATTGCCGGGCTACGCAGGTTGGCCGAACGGGTGAACACCCCCAAGGACGCCTCGGCGGTGGAAGCCTTCGCCGCCGACATCGAAGTGCTACAGCGCAAGGCATCCCTCGGCACGCCCACTGCGACCCTGCTGGCAGTGGTGTTCGAACAGATCGGTCTCGCCGGCAGCATCTCCATGCTCGACACCATGCGCAAGGGCATGAACCGTGCGGCGCAGAACGACGACCTCACTGCGCTGCGGCAGCTCGCCTCGCTGCACCCCGACCCCGCCACCTTCGAGGGTTGGCTGCGTCGAGCTCTCACCGCTGAGCGCCAACCCGGTGGCGTCACCCTTTCCACCGTGCACCGCGTGAAGGGCCAGGAATGGCCCTTCGTGGTGGTGCATCACGCCGACTCCGAGCAGTTCCCGCACCGGCTGGCCGAAGACCTCGAGGAAGAGCGGCGCCTGTTCCACGTGGCCATCACCCGCGCGTCAGAGCGGGTATTGGTGGTGCCATCTGATCGCCCCTCGCCGTTCATTCTCGATTGCAGCACAGCCCCGTCAGCCCGGCCCGCACCCGTGATAGCCACGTCGTCGCCTAAGAAGATCGCCCCGGTCACCAAGCCAGGAGTGGCCCTGGAGGGCGATGCGGCGACTCGGTTCCAAGCGCTACGCGACTGGCGCCGACACGCTGCCGCTGGCAAGCCGGCATACACCGTGTTTGCCGACGCCACGCTCGACGCCATCGCCCAGGCGAACCCGTCGTCACTCACCGAACTCGCACGCATCAAAGGCGTCGGCCCGGCGAAGCTCGACCTCTATGGCGACTCGGTGCTGCGAGTGCTGGCAGAGTGACATCATGCGCGCCGACGACATTCCCATCGCTCACACCCCACCCGGCGGTTTCGGCGACACGTTTCCGCCGAAGGTGCTCATTGGCTGCGACGAACCGTTGGTCGATGGCGCCCCCGATCTGCGCGGCATGTGGAAGGCCATCGCCGCCACACGCGGCGGCACACCCGTTACCGCCGACGATCACATCCTCACCTACGTCGAGCGAGTCGAGCAGTGCGGCAACCGCATCATCGACATGGGCGGCGGCACCATCGCCGATGCGCGCGCTGATGGCACCGAGGAGAACGGCGTACACGATGTGTCGGCGTTCGACTACACCACGCCCATCACAGTGATCGCCTCGTATGAGGACGGCGTGTTCGTGCTGCGCCCACCCGCTATCCCAGGCCTCGAGGTCACTCGCCGCCTCGACGAACACGGCCACATGATCTGGACCCGTCCCGATCAGGGTGGTTTGGTGGTGACGCTGGAACGCGTCGGCGACGGCGACGGCACTCCTCGGAACACCTTTCGCCGCCCTGGTGCCTGAGTCAGTTCCTTACGTGGTCGACAGCCAGGAAGGCCCTCTGTAGGTCGGGCGACAGCCCGTCGTAGGGCGAGCGCTGCGAACGATGTGTGGCGATGGCCCGCAACCGCAACTCGAAGAACTCAGCGGCGTCGATGGCAGTGAGTTCGTCGTCGGGCGCACCCAGAGCATCGAGATCGATGTCGAGGTACACGGTGTCGGGCTGCATCACCTGCATCTCGCTCACCCATCGACGCATCAACGAGTTCGGCAGGCTGGCCATGGTGAGGGCCGCCGTGCTCGTTTGCACAGCCACCTCGATCGCTGCACGCAGATGGAGGTGGTCGCGGTGCCCGTCGCTGCCGTCGAACGTGACGACATGTTCGGCATCCAGGTGCTTCAGGCGCGCCACCAGCAGCGCCGACAACGAATCGATCGACTGAGCGCACAGCGACCCGTCGGCAACCGGACCGTCGAAGCCCGAGTCGGCGAAACCAAGGAGTTCCACCGTTGCCACACCCAACAGCGCAGCGGCGGCATGTAGTTCGGCCTCGCGCACCTCGGCGAGTGGAAGGTGATCCGTAGCGGCATCGGGAACCCGTTCGCCCTGCTCCCCGCGAGTGGCGCACAGCACGGTCACGTGTGCTCCCGCAGCGACGCTGCGAGCAATGAGCGAACCGCAGGGGAACGATTCGTCGTCGGGGTGAGCCACCACCACGACCACGCGCTGCCCGGCGGTTACCTTCACGAACTGCTCAGAACGCCAGGCCGCTGAGCCACGCCTGCACGTTGGCACCGAGGGCGTCGACGTCGTAACCGCCCTCCTGCAGCACCACCGTGGGCAGACCCAATTGGCGCACCACGTCGCCGCTGCGACGCATGCCGTCGGTGGTGACGGCGAGGTCGCTGATGGGGTCGGTGATGAAGGTGTCGAGGCCGAGGCTGACGATGAGGACCGACGGGGCGAACCCAGCGATCTTCTCGCAGGCATCTTCCAGCGCCGACACGTAGGTGTCGTCGTCGGCACGCAACGGCATCGGGTAGTTGATGTTGTGCCCCAGGCCGCGGCCCGAACCCGTTTCGTCGGCGAAACCAACGGAGTACGGGTAGGCCCGTGCCGGGTCGCCGTGCAACGACACGTACTGCACGTCGTCGCGGTCGTAGAAGATCTGCTGGGTGCCGTTGCCGTGGTGGTAGTCCACGTCGAGGATGGTGACCTTCGCACCCGTGGTGGTGGCGATGTGGTGGGCGGCGATGGCGGCGTTGTTGAAGAAGCAGTAGCCGCCGTAGAGATCGGCGGTGGCGTGGTGGCCTGGCGGACGGCACAAGCCGTAGGCCGACGATGCACCGTCGAGCACCAGTTTCGTGGTGGTGAGTGCCGTGTCGACTGCACCACGGGCCGCCACATAGGTGCCCTCGGTGAGCGGCGTGGTGGTCTCGAAGCACCAGTAACCCACGCGACCGTTGATGGCCTGCGGCTCTCGACCTTCGCTCATCTTGTCGCGCAGCGCGGGCCGATAGAACACGTCGGGCACCACCTCGCGCACACCGGGGTGCTGAGCCGTGTAGAGCGACCAACCCTCTGCAAGGAACTTCACGAGGCCCGTGTTGTGCACGGCCTCGATGGGTGCGATGCCCCATTCGGTGGGGGCCATGAACTCGAACCGATCGTCGGCCTCGAGTGTTTCGCGAATGGCCTCGGCGCGGCCAATGTGCTCCCACGGGCTGTGGGTGACCGAGGTCTCGAACTCAACATGTGGATCGTGCTGAAGGTGGGCTGGCGTGTAGACGACTTTCACATCTCCAACGATGGCACAGCCGCAGCGCGTTCGCTGCGAACGAAAGTGCATGGGGTCGGTACATTTCGCCGATGGCAGACGACGCGACCTACATCATCCAATCCGGAAGCGCGGCGGCGCATCGGCTCGACACCCTCGCCCGAGTGTGCTGGCCATCCACCGAGGCCTTTCTTCGGCGGCAGTCGTTCCAGCCTGGGCAGCGCTTCCTCGACGTGGGATGCGGCAGCGGCGATGTCTCCACCAGGGTTGCCCCGATGGGCATGAAGGTGACCGGTATCGACGTGAATCCCGAGGTCGTTGCGTTCGCCACCCAACGGGCGGGCGACACCGCCGATGTCGAGTTCCGCGCCGCTGGCATCGACGACGTGGGCACTCCGGGCCTCGACGGATTCGACGTGGTCTACACGCGCTGCGTGTTGAGCCACCTCCCCGACCCGGCAGCTGCGATGGCGTCGCTGATGAGCGGAGTGCGACCCGGGGGCACGCTGTTGATCGAGGATGTGGAAGTGGGCGGCGTGTGGAGCGCGCCACGGCATCCGGCCATCGACCGTTACCGCGAGCTGTATGTCACGGCCGCAGCTGCCAGCGGCGCCAGCCCGTGGGTGGCCGCCGAGTTCGGACCGATGGCTGCGTCGTTGGGCGCTATCGACGTGCACGTCGACATGATGCTGCCGGTGTTACGTGAGCCAGGCGATCAGATGATCCACGCCCTCACCATGGACGCCATCGCCGGACCAGTGCTGACGCACCAACTCGCCGACACCGACGAGATCGCCGAGTTGGTGCAGCAGCTCACTGCCTTTGCGCACACACCCGGCAACATCTGCACGCTGCCCCGGATGGTGCAGCTGACGGCCCGCCGAGCTGGGTGATCGCTCGCTGACCCGTCAGACGAGTTCCAGTTCCTCGGCCAGATACAACTCGCGACACTTGGCGCGCTGCAGCTTGCCCGATGAGGTCTTGGGCAGCGTGCCCGGCTTCACCAGCATCACGTCGCGGGGCGGAAGCCCGCACACGTCGAGCGCACGATGGTGGATGTCGTGGCGAACGGCGTCGAGGTCTTCGGCGCGGACTTCCGCGACCACCACGACACTCTCCTTGCCTTTGTAGCCCTCCACGCCGAACGCAATCACGTTGCCGGCGCGCACGCCCTCGATGACACCGACGGCTCGCTCGATGTCTTCCGGGAACACGTTTCGGCCGCCGACGATGATGACGTCTTTGATGCGGCCACACAGGATCAGTTCGCCGTCGACCAGATACGCGAGGTCGCCGGTGCACAACCAGTCGTCGCGGAACAACGCCGCCGTGGCATCGGGGCGTTTGTAGTAACCGGGTGTCACCGAGGTGCCACGAAGCAGCAACTCCCCCACATGCCGCTCCGGCAATTCCTCGTACGTGTCGGGGTGCACCACCTTCATCTCCAGGCCAGGCACCGCCTTGCCCAATAGCGGCAGACGACGAACATCGAGTTCCTCCTCAGCATCGGCGATATCGAGGGGCTTGGCCACGCGATCTCTCTCCAGCACGACGCGGTCTACGGAGTCGCACAACATGCCTCGGTGACGGGGTGGGAAGGCCCCACCGATGGCTACTTCAGCCATGCCGAAGGCGGGAAACACGCTGCCGGCGTTGAAACCGAACGGTTCCGCCGCCCGCACGAAGGCCTCCACCGCGTTGGGGTCTACCGGTTCGGCACCGCTGAGCGCCAGCGTGAGCGACGACAGGTCGAGTCCCTCGGCGCGACCGAGCGCTCGGGTGGCGAGCACCCAGGCGAAGTTCGGGCCAGCGGTGGCAGTGCCGCCGTGGTCGCTGATCCATTGCATCCAGTTGCCGGGCTTAGCCATGAAGTCCTGCGGCGCCGCTTGCACCAACTGGGCCCCGTTCGTCATCGGGATGGAGAGAAAGCCCACCAGCCCCATGTCGTGGTAGAGCGGCAGCCAACTGACCATCACTTCGTCGACACCCAACTCGGCCGCCGCGCACGACGCGTCAATGTTGGCGCGCAACACCCGATCGGGGATCATCACGCCCTTGGGCTCGCTGGTGGATCCGCTCGTGTACTGCAGGATCACGAGACGCTCAGGATCGTGGTCGGGTTGATCCCAGCGCTCGCCGTTGGCCGCAGTGGGCGCACCCGGCAGCACGGCTGCCATCGGTTCGATTGGGGGGTCGCCTGCTGCGGACTCGTAGAACCCGGCAAGAAGGTCGTCGATGAGGATGAGCTTCGCATCGCCATGCCGAATGCGGGCGCGTGTGCTCTCGACGAACGCGTCGAGCGAGCCCATGCGCATCGGCAGCGGCAGCACCATGCTGGCGATGCCAGCCAACCAGCAACCCTGGATGATGGTGATGAGCGGACGCGAGGTGGGCCCGAGGATGGCCACATGGTCGCCGGGCATCAGACCCCGAGCCTGCAGCGAAGCGGCCACCACCCTGGCATCGGAGTGAATCTGCTTCCAGGGCACGAAAGGATCGCCGTCGGCGGGCACCACGCTGGGACCCACAAAGTGCACACCGGTATGCCGATCGGCGGCAGCGATGAGGCGATTGACGATCGAATCCTGAGCCGTGGAGGTCGTACTTGGCATGACTGACAACCGTAGTGCCGACCACTACCTCAGCGTCGGACCGACAGAATGTGCCCATGACGCGCCACATCGATCTCAGCCATGTCGTGAACGACGGCATGTCCACATACCCCGGGCTGCCCGCGCCAGTGGTGTTCGAGCACCTCTCTCGCGATGCGGCCGAAGTGATCTATGGCCCCGGCGTGACATTCCAGATCGGAATGATCACGATGTGCAGCAATACCGGCACCTACATCGACGTGCCCTCGCACCGCTTCGCCGACGGACACGACCTCAGCATGCTGGACCTGTCCAGAGTGGCGCAGGTGCCCGGCGTGTGCATCGATTGCCGAGGAATGAGCGTCATCGGTGCCGAGGCGCTCGATGGCGTGGAGGTGGCAGATCGAGCAGTGCTGTTCCGCACCGGACACAGCATGCACTTCGGGCGCCCGCTGTACTTCGAGAACCACCCCTACCTGTCGGTCGCCGCCGCAGAGTCGCTAGCGGCAGGAGGTGCCGCCGTGGTGGGCATCGATTCGCTGAACATCGATGCCACCAGCGGCGAGGCCGGTGCCGGACGACCGGTGCACACCACCCTGCTCGGAGCCGGCATTCCCATCGTGGAGCACCTCACCCATCTCGAGGAGTTACCCAACGATGGGTTCACCTTCACTGCGGTTCCACCAAAGGTGGCTGGCATGGGCACCTTCACCGTTCGTGCCCATGCCACCGTCATGTGAGGCTCAATCGCGGTCGCGGTGCCGCAGGTGCACCTAGCCCTCCACCGTTGCCGTCACGTCGAGTTCAGGCGAGGTGAGCACCTCCACGTACGACACCTCGAGATGACCGGTTGCATGGCTGAACCGGCCGGTACCGCCGGTGATGTGGTCGTCTGAGCTGAACATGGCCTTGAGCGAGCCTTCATCCGGGTTGAAATCGAACGTGATCGGCGAGCCGGAGCCGCGGAAGAACAGACGGTCGCCGTTCGAGGTGCGATACGCGCCTCGCATGCCGATGCGACGAATGCACCGCACTGGCCTCGGCGATGGTGCCGGGACCCACCACCAGCAGCGCTGCAGCGCTTCCAACCAGCACGCGCACAAGGCGAGACGGACGATGATGGGGGTGGAACATGATGACTCCTAGGGGTCACGCTGCCCTTGACGGAAACAGCGACGTTCCGTCAGTGGGCGAACTCAACCGGTCGTCGCAACACCTCATGACGATGGAGGTGTGTGGTGGTGCGACGGCAGCAGTTGGCAGACAGGGCGCTTCGCCCGGCGATGCGGTCGCCGGGGCGGCCGATCCCGGCTCGTCATGTGGAGCGCGAGTTCTGGCGTCTGATCGCTCAGGGCAAGAGCACAGAGGACGCTGCAGTCGCGATCGGGGTGTCGGTCCCTGTCGGGTCGCGCTGGTTCCGTCACGCTGGCGGGATGCCACCTGTGAGCCTCGCCGAACCGACCGGCCGGTACTTGTCGTTCGCTGAACGTGAGGAACTCGCACTGTTGCGAGCGCAGGGCCTCGGCGTGCGTGCTGCCGCCCGTGCACTGGGGCGGGATCCGTCGACGATCTCGCGGGAGCTGCGCCGCAATGCCGCGACGCGTGGCGGCAAGCTCGAGTACCGGGCGACGGTCGCGCAATGGAAGGCGCAGGCGGCGGCCAAGCGACCGAAGCTGGCGAAGCTCGCCACCAACGACCGGCTGTGTGAGTACGTGCAAGAACGGCTCAGCGGCGCGCTCAAGCGGCCCGACGGCACCGTCGTGCCCGGCCCACCGACGACTTGGAAGGGGTTGAACAAGCCGCACCGGGCCGACCGCCGTTGGGCGACCGCGTGGAGTCCGGAACAGATCTCTCGACGACTCGTCGTCGACTTCCCCCATGATGAGGACATGCGCATCAGCCACGAGGCGATCTACCAGGCGCTCTACATCGAGGGCAGAGGCGCGCTCAAGCGTGAGCTCGTGGCGTGCCTTCGCACCGGGCGTGCCCTGCGCAAGCCCCGAGAGCGGGCCCGGAACCGACCGCAGGGCCACGTCACCGCTGACGTCGTGTTGAGCGAGCGGCCCGCCGAAGCTGAGGACCGGGCTGTGCCCGGGCACTGGGAAGGCGACCTGATCATCGGCACTGGCCGCTCAGCGATCGGCACCGTGGTGGAACGCACCAGCCGCTACACGCTGCTGGTCCACTTGCCTCGGCTCGAGGGCTACGGCGTCGAGGCGCCCGTCAAGAACGGACCGGCCCTCGGCGGCTACGGCGCCATCGCCATGAAAGACGCCCTCGAATCGACCCTGGGATCCATGCCAGCAGGACTGTTCCGCTCGCTCACCTGGGACCGAGGCAAAGAGCTGTCTGCCCACGCCCAGTTCACGATCGACACCGGCATCAAGGTCTTCTTCGCCGACCCGCACTCACCATGGCAACGCGCTACGAACGAGAACACCAACGGTCTGTTGCGCCAGTACTTCCCAAAGGGCACCGACCTCTCCCGCTGGGGCATCGACGACGTCCTCGCCGTCCAAGACGCGCTCAACAGCAGACCCCGGAAAGTCCTCGGCTGGAAGACCCCCGCCGAAGCCCTCGACCACCAGCTACGGTCGCTCCCACACGCAGGTGATGCAACGACTGGTTGAACCCGGGGTGTCTGCCACTATCCGTGGTCGTCATAGAGGACGAAGGCACTAGCGGTGACGATGTGCCCTGTTCCTGACCATCGACGGACTACGTTGTCGGCATGGTTCGCTGGTTCGTCGTTGCTGCAGTCGCGCTCTCGCTACCGGCGTGCGGCTCCTCCAAGGCGGATCCCGAGCCGGTCCAGGTACGTCCGCTGCTCGTGGCCTGCCTTGCCAGCACCGATACCTCGGCGGCAACACCAGCCATTGGTGATGCCGCCGCTCTGCCATGGGCATCACCGGACGGCGACCAGCGCTGCGCCACCGGCCCCGCCGCCGATGGCGACGGTCCCCTGTTCACCAACGCCGAGCAGCATTCACTCGACGGTGCCGCCATCGCCACGGCCGAGTTCGTCGAGGGCGCCGAAGTGGCGTTCAACCAGCTTGCCGCTGCATGCTTCAACCGCGACAGCGTCTGTCCCACCGGCCAGATGGTGGTGGCAGTTGCCGGACGCATCGTGTCGGTTGCCAGCGTGCAGGCGCCCACGTTCAGCGGCGCGCTGCAGTTCACGTTCGAATCACCGACCGATGCCGAGAAGTTCACCGAAGCCGTAAACAGCGGCCGCTGAACCTCCGAGGCTCGTAGAATCGGGCCGCTATGAGCGACGCCCCCACTCCTGCCGCCGATTCCCCCGCACACCGTTACACCGGTGCGCTCGCGCAGGAGATCGAGGCGCGCTGGCAAGACCACTGGGACGCCGAGCGCACCTTCGAAGCACCGAACCCCACCGGGCCGCTCGGCGACCCCACTGCCGTGGCGGGGCGCCCGAAGAAGTTCATTCTCGACATGTTCCCGTACCCCAGCGGCGCCGGCCTGCACATGGGGCACCCGCTTGGCTTCACGGCCACCGACATGTACGCCCGCTACCAACGCGCTACCGGCTACAACGTGCTGTACACCATGGGGTTCGACGCGTTCGGGCTTCCCGCCGAGCAGTACGCCGTGCAGACCGGCACGCACCCGCGCATCACCACCGAAGCGAACGTGGCGAACATCCGCCGGCAGCTGCGTCGCCTGGGCCTCAGCCACGATCCTCGCCGCAGCATCGACACCACCGACCCCGATTACTACCGGTGGACCCAATGGATCTTCCTGCAGATCTTCAATGCCTGGTTCGATCCTGAGCAGAAGAAGGCACGCCGCATCCACGAACTCGAAGCCGAGTTCGATTCCGGTCTGCGCACTGCACTCACCGGCGACTGGGCAGCCATGTCGCCTGCCGAGCGTCGCCGCGAACTGGACCAGTGGCGCCTCGCCTATGTCAGCGACGCGCCGGTGAACTGGTGTCCAGGCCTTGGCACCGTGGTAGCAAACGAGGAAGTCACCGCCGACGGACGCAGCGATCGTGGCAACTTCCCGGTGTTCAAGCGCAACATGCGCCAGTGGATGATGCGCATCACCACCTACGCAGATCGTCTGATCGACGACCTGGAATTGCTCGACTGGACCGACGCACTGAAGTCGATGCAACGCAACTGGATCGGTCGCAGTGAGGGTGCCACCGTGCACTTCGAGTCGCATGCCGGACGCATCACCGTGTTCACCACCCGGCCCGACACGCTATTCGGCGCCACGTTCATGGTGCTCGCCCCCGAACACCCACTGGTCGACTCGCTCACCACCCCCGAGCAGGCCGACGCCATCGCCGCCTACCGGACGAAGGCCGCCGCAGAAGACGACTTCCAGCGCCAGAACGACAGCCGCGAAAAGACCGGCGTGTTCACCGGTTCGTACGCCACCAACCCGATGAACGGGCAGCAGATCCCGGTGTGGATCGCCGATTACGTGCTGATGGGCTACGGCACCGGCGCCATCATGGCCGTGCCGTGCGGCGACCAGCGCGACTTCGATTTCGCTCGCAAATTCTCACTGCCCATCGCCGCCATCCAAGACCCCACCGATGGGCGCGGCACCGACACCAGCACCTGGGCCGATGCGTTCGTGGGCGATGCGCCGTACGTGAACAGCGCGAACGACACCCTCGATCTCAACGGTGTGGCCTCGGTGGCCGACGCCAAGAGCCGCACCAACACGTGGTTGTCGGAGCACGGCCATGGCGCCGCCACCATTACCTACAAGTTGCGCGACTGGCTGTTCAGCCGGCAGCGCTACTGGGGCGAGCCGTTCCCCATCGTGTACGACGAGAACGACAGCCCACACGCCCTGCCCACACCGTCCTTGCCGGTGCTGTTGCCCGACACCGACCAGTTCTCGCCGCGCACCTTCGACCCCGACGACGCGATGAGCAACCCCGAGAGCCCACTCGACCGCCTGGGCGACTGGGTGTGGGTGGAAGCCGACCTGGGTGACGGCGTGAAGCGCTACCGACGCGACACGAACGTGATGCCGCAATGGGCCGGCAGTTGCTGGTATGAGCTGCGCTATCTCGACCCCACCAACGCCGACGCATTCGTCGATCCCGAGAACGAGGCCTACTGGATGGGTCCGCAGGGCGACAGTCGCTCCGGCGGCGCCGACCTGTATGTGGGCGGCGTCGAGCACGCAGTGCTGCACCTGCTGTACTCCCGCTTCTGGCACAAGGTGCTCTTCGACCTCGGGCATGTGAGCTCGGTGGAGCCATTCCACAAGCTGTTCAACCAGGGCTACATCCTGGCCGCCGCCTACCAGGACGAGCGCGGCATCTACGTGGATGCATTCGGCGTGCAGGAGTCCAACGGCACCTACACCTTCGAGGGCAAGCTGGTCACCCGCGAGTACGGCAAGATGGGCAAGAGCCTGAAAAACGCCATCGCTCCCGACGAGGTGTGCGCGGAGTACGGCGCCGACACGCTGCGCCTGTACCTCATGGCCATGGGCCCGCTCGATGCGTCACGTCCCTGGGAGAACAAGGACATCGTTGGCGTCTACCGGTTCCTGCAGCGCGTGTGGCGCAACATCGTGGAGGAAGACACCGGTGCCACTCGCCTGCTGCCCGAGCCCGCCAGTGACGAAACCCTGCGCGTGCTGCATCGCACCATCGCCGGTGTGCGCGAGGAACTCGACAACCTGCGCTTCAACACCGCCATCGCCAAGCTCATCGAGTTCAACAACCACCTCACCAAGCTCGGTGGCTGCCCGGCAGACGTGGCCGACGCCCTGGTGGTGCTGTTGGCACCAATGGCACCGCACATGGCCGAAGAACTCTGGGCTCGCCTCGGACACACCTCCAGCATCACGTTCGCTGCATTCCCGGTGGCCGATCCCGCCATGCTGGTGGCCGACACGGTCGAGTACCCGGTGCAGATCAACGGCAAGGTCCGTTCACGCATCACCGTTGCCGCTGACGCAGCAGCCGACGACGTGCAGGCCATCGCCATGGCCGACGAGAAGGTGCAAGCTGCGCTGGGTGGTCAGGCACCGAAGAAGGTCATCGTGGTGCCCGGCCGCATGGTGAACATCGTCGCCTGACTCAGGCGAGTTTCAGGAACAGGCGCTCGACCTCTTCGGGGTCGAAGCCTGCCTGCGCCGCCTTGTCGGGATTGGTGAGACATTCAGTCATTCCGGCCGCCAGCAATTTGAACCCCACCTGATCCAGAGCCTTCCCAGCTGCGGAGATCTGGGTGACGATGTCGCGACACTCGCGCCGGTCGCGCAGCATGGCCTGCACGCCACGCACCTGCCCCTCGATGCGGGCCAGTCGGCGCAACAGATCGGCGGTGGTGGCCTCGGGCAATTCCATGCGCGAACTATACCCCCAGGGGTGTTCGGCGTGGCGCCTCAGCGCAGCAGGTTCTTCTGCACCTTTCCCATAGCGTTGCGAGGCAGTGCATCCACCACGCGCACCTCGCGCGGACGCTTGTGCACGGACAGGGTGCTCGCCACGTGCTCGATGAGGGCGGCAGCGTCGACTCGCTCCCCCACCACGTAGGCCACGATGCGTTGGCCAAGATCGTCGTCGGGCAACCCCACTACGGCGACTTCCACCACCGAAGGGTGCTCGGCCAGTGCAGCTTCCACCTCGCCCGCACCAACCTTGAAGCCACCGGTCTTGATGATGTCCATGCTGAGACGACCAACGATTCGGTGAAAGCCATCTGCGTCGATCACGGCTGCGTCGCCTGTTCGGAACCATTCGCCATCGAACGATGCCGACGTGGCATCGGGCCGGTTGAGGTAGCCGTCGAACATCGCGGCGCCTTTCACTTGCAGTTCGCCGACCGTGACGCCGTCGTGCTCGACCACCTCACCATCGTCGCCGATCAAGCGCGTGCTCACTCCTGAAATCGGGCGGCCCACCCAGCCGGGTCGGCGCTCACCGTCGAAACGCGTGGACAGGGTGATGAGAGTCTCGGTCATGCCGTAACGCTCAACCGGAAGGTGGCCCGTGAGCGACTGGAGCGTTTCGAAGACCTTCACCGCCAGCGGCGCACTG
This sequence comes from uncultured Acidimicrobiaceae bacterium, assembly GCA_903919455.1. Classification (GTDB taxonomy): domain Bacteria; phylum Actinomycetota; class Acidimicrobiia; order Acidimicrobiales; family Ilumatobacteraceae; genus UBA668. The sequence continues at coordinate 85,563 of CAIXIJ010000115.1, forward strand.
CCCGACACCAGAAGCCGCGCCCCCGACAACGCGGCGGCGGACGCTGGGTCGGAGCAGACCCGGCTCCACACCGTGGGGACCCCGAAGTACATCGAGCCCTTCGCTGCCGCGTATGCCTCCGGCGTCGGCCTCCCCGTGTGCACCAGACCCGAACCCACTCGTAGAGGCCCCAGCACACCGAGCACCAAGCCGTGCACGTGGAACAGCGGCAGACCATGCACCAGTGTGTCGGCGCCAGTCCAGGCCCAGGCGTCGGCCAGGCCATCGAGCCCGGCAGCGATTGCCGATCTGGGCATCACCACACCCTTGGGAGCGCCAGTGGTGCCCGACGTGTAGATGATCAGCGCCGTCGAGTCGCGTGCCGGTTCGGGCAGCGCCGAAGTGTCGGCCGAGGGGGCCGGCAAAAGGACTGCACCCGAGTCGCGAAGGATGTGATCCCGCTCGCTCGGCCCGGCATCGGGAGGGATCGGCACTGCGGGCACACCGGCAGCGAGCGCAGCGGCCACTGCAACCACGGTGTGCATGGTTGGCGTGGCCTCGACGGCGACCGCTGGAAGGCCCTGCATCGCCCGCCCCAACGCGTTCGCACGCGCTGCAAGCGCATCCCAAGTGAGGCGCTCTCCAGCCACCGACAGCGAGCCGTCGCCGAAGGCACCGGTGAGGGCGGGTAGCAATGACACAGCGTCAGCGATGTGCAGCGTCGACAACCGCTGCGAGTCGATTCGCGAACTCGGAGAACACCTTGTTCAGGCGACGGCGATCGCCAGTGGCGAACAGGTCCATCACCAGTCCGGTGAAGGTTGCCTTGGCGAGCGACGCCTCCATCACAGCCTGGTCGTGCGACAGGCCGTCGTGTTCCAGGCGCATCTCGGCGGCATGGCGCCACACGCCGATCTGATCGGCGCGTACATCGCCGGCGAGACCCGTGACCTTCGGGTCCAGGGCCGCAGCCTCGTAGTTCAAGCGGATGGCGGCGAGGTTGGCGGGCGAGTCGTTGATCCAGCGCCACCACTTGCGATAGATCTCCACCATGGTGAGGCGCGGATTCTTCTCCAGCCACTCAGCCTGCACGGCGATCTGCGTCTCGATGGCCCGTCGCATCGCCGTGGCGAGCAACTCTTCCTTCGAACCGAAGTGATGCACCAGTCGGTTGATGCTCACATCCAAAGCCGCAGCCATGGGGCGCAGCGTGGCCTGCGCCAGACCCTCGTCTGCCAGATACACGACGATGCGATCGAGCAATTCCTGTCGACGCTCGAGATCGGGAGTACGGGCCACGGGGCGGAACCCTAGTGGCTGTGTCAGAGGCCCGAGAGTTGAACCGCGAGGATGGAGACCAACGCCACCAACGCCCAACTTCCCAGTCCGAGCATCAGCGGCTTGCCGCCGACCGCCCGCAGTTTGCGGAGGTCGACGTTGCTGCCGAGACCCACGAGACCCATACCCAGCAGGATGGTCTCGGCGTCCTTGATACGAGCAAGCGTGGTCACAGGCAGCACGCCGGTGGATCGAATGGCCACCGCCACGAGGAACAGCACGATGAACAGCGGCAGGATCGGCGGCCGCTTGGCTCCCGCCACCGCTGCCTCACCCATGCGCTTGCGCGAACCGATGGCCACAAAGGCCAACAACGGAGCCAGCATGGCAACGCGAGTGAGCTTCACGATCACCGCGACAGCGAGTGCCTTCGGCCCGTGCGTTGAGGCCGCCGCCACCACCTGGCCCACATCGTGCACCGACGCCCCCACCCATGCACCGAACTGGCCGGTTCCCATTCCGAGCAGCGAGCCAAGCGGGGGCAGCACCACGATGGCGAGGGTGCCGCAGAGGGTGACGAGAGCAATGGAGTACGCCACCTCCTCCTCGTCGGCACCGGCAAACGGTTCCACCGCAGCAATAGCGGAGGCGCCGCAGATGCTGTAACCGGTGGCCATCAACAACCCGAGCGAGCGGCTGAGCCCGAGACGTTTTGCCAGCCACTGCGTGCCGAAGAAGGTGGCGATCACCACCGCGACCACTGCAACAAGGGCCCGCGGGCCGAGCTTGCCGAGTTCGGACAGCGAGAGCCGGAAGCCGAGCAGCACGATGCCCGCTCTCAGGATCTTCTTGGCCGAGAACTTCAAACCCGGCTTGAACGACTCCTCGATGCGACCGAACGTGGCCCCGAGCATCCCGAAGAACACCGAGATCACATGTGGGGAGATCACATCGACTCGTTGGTGCACCACGAAGGCCACCACCGAGACGGCCAACGCGATGCCGAGTCCGGGGAGCAACTCCTTGACCCGGGTCACTTGCCTCCTTCGAAGACCCGCCGTACCAACGGCACACCGGGGCGGTACACGAGGTGCGTGTACGACGGCGCGTCGAGCATGCACAGGTCGGCGCGCATCCCCGGCTTCACCGCACCGATGTCGCTGCGGCGAAGCGCCTTCGCGCCACCGGCCGTGGCCGCAAGCACAGCCTCCTCCAGCGTCATGTGCATGTCGCGCACCGCGATGGCGATACAGAACGACATGGAAGTTGTGTAACTGCTTCCGGGGTTGCAGTTCGTGGCGATCGCCACCGAAGCGCCTGCATCGATCACTCGACGTGCGTCGGGATACGGCTGCCTCGTGCTGAAGTCGGCCGCAGGCAGGAAGGTTGCCACGGTGTCGCTGCCAGCCAGGGCAGCAATGTCGGCGTCGCTGAGGTAGGTGCAGTGATCCGCAGATGCGCAGCCCATCTCGACGGCCAACTGCACCCCGGGGCCATGCCCGAGTTGGTTGGCGTGCAGACGAAGCCCCAGCCCGGCATCGCGGCCGGCTTGCAGTACGGCTCGCGACTGGTCGGCATCGAACGCGCCCACCTCGCAGAAACAGTCGATCCAGCGACTGTACGGCAGCGCGGCCTGCAGCATGTCGGTGCAGACATGGTGGACGTAGTCGTCGGAGCGACCCTCGAACTCCGCTGGCACCACGTGAGCGCCCAGGAACGTTGTGTCGGCGGTGAACCCTCTTCCGATCTCCAGGCAACGCGCCTCGTTGGCCACGTCGAGGCCGTAGCCCGACTTGATCTCCACGGTGGTGATGCCAGCGCGCCGAGCCTCTGCTCGGCGCAGTTCGGTGAGCGATTGCAACTCCGACGTGGTGGCGCCGCGGGTGGCTTCGACGGACACACGAATGCCACCTGCCTCATACGCCCGACCCGCCATACGCGCTGCGAACTCGTCGCTGCGGTCGCCGGCGAAGACCAGATGCGTGTGGCTGTCCACGAAACCGGGCAACACACAACGACCCTCCGCGTCGATCCGCCTGTCGGCCAACTGCCCTGCCGCCCCGACCGACACGATCTGGTCGGCCTGCCACACCACCGACGCATTCCGTCGGATGCCGAGGATGCCTTCACCCACGGTGGGATCGTTCGTAACAAGCAGCCCGATGTTGTCGAGCACGGTCGTAGTCATGCGCCCTCCCACACGGTGCGGAGCGTGCGGCCGAGCTCCGCTGCGACATCGAACGACACATGTGCACCATCCCGCACGCGTACCTCGCCAGCCACGACCACGTGGTGCACATCAGCGGCACTTGCTGCGAACACTGCGGTCTCCAGCAGCGAGCCGGCAGCGGCGCCCGCCGTGCGAACGGAATCGAGCCTCACGCTCACGAAGTCGGCCACGGCATCGGTACGAATGACGCCGGCATCGGGCCAGCCGAGGCTGCGATGCCCGTGCAGCGTTGCGGCCTCCAGCAGCGTCGCCGCCGTGTGGCTACCGCGAATGTTGCTACTCAGACGTTCGTTCAGTTCCACAGCCCGCGCCTCCTCGAACAGGTCGATCACCGCATGCGAGTCGCTACCGAGGCTGATGTGGGTGCCAGCTGCGCGAAGGCGCGTGGTGGGCCCGATTCCATCGGCGAGATCTCGTTCGGTGGTTGGACACATGCAGATCGTGGATCGACTGCCGCCCAGGAGGGCGATGTCGCGGTCGCTGAGGTGCGTGGCATGCACGGCGGTGAAGCGGTGATTCACGGCGCCTGCGTCGCTGAGCACTTCGGTTGGCGTGCAACCGTGAGCGATTCGGCACTGTTCGTTCTCGGCGTGCTGCTCGGAGACGTGAGCGTGCAATGGGGCGGATCGGTGAGCCGCCCAGTCGGCGACGACGCTCATCGACGCTGGGTCGACTGCTCGAACCGAGTGAATGGCAGCGCCGACTCTCGCTCCGTCATCGGGAGCGAGCGACGAAGCTCGCTCGGCCCAGGCTTCGGCGCTGCCATCGCTGAACCGCATCTGCACCTCATTTGGGGCGATGCCGATGCCGCCGTGCAGGTAGCAGGTGTCGAGCAATGTGATCCGGATACCGGCGGCCTTCGCAGCGGCGACCACGGCGACACCCATGGCGTTGGGGTCGGTGTAGCGCGCCCCACCCTCACCATGGTGGAGATAATGGAACTCCCCGACGCAGGTGACACCGGCCAGCAGCATCTCACCGAAGACCGCCCGCGCCAGATCGAAATACGTGTCGGGGGTGAGCGACTGGGCCAGGGCGTACATCTGATCGCGCCAGGTCCAGAACGAACCCGTGACCGCTTGGGTTCGGCCGCGTAGCGCCCGGTGAAACGCGTGGCTGTGCGCATTCGACAGTCCCGGCAGGGTGAGACCCGCGAGGTGCGTGGCGACAGGCGGCTGGCTGGTTCCCGCCGTCACTGCAGCGATACGACCGTCGACCACATCAATCAGCACATCGGCCGTCGCCGTATCGCCGCCTAACCACGCGTAGTCGCACCAGAACTGCGACACCTATGAACCAACCCGCTGCACGAACTCGGTGATGCGCTCGATGAACGCAGCCCGATGGAACCGCTCGAACTGCTCCCATGTGGTGAGCGTGGTGGTGTCGAACACCTTGTCGAGGAACAGCACGCCGTCGAGATGGTCGAGTTCATGCTGGAACGTTCCGGCGGTGAGCCCACGCTTCACTTCGTCGTACTCGTTGCCGTGGCGATCCCAGTAGCGAACGCGAATGTTCACGTGGCGCATCACGTTGCCGCGCATGTTCGGCACGGAGAGGCACCCTTCGTTCACATCGACCAGCTCGTCGTCGAGGAACTCCACGACAGGGTTCACCGCGATCGTCAGTGGGATCTTCGGCTTGTAGGGGTAGCGCGGATTCGCGTTCACCTCGATGGTGGCGATGCGCACCAGTTCACCGATCTGCGGCGCGGCAATGCCGGCACCATTGGCGGCGCGCATCGTGTCGATGAGGTCGTCGATCAGGGTTTGCATCTGCGTCGATGCGAGCTCGTTTTTCGTGACCTCGCGCGACACCTGGCGCAGCAATGGGTTCCCGACGTGCAAGATCTCGCGGACGGTCATGCGTGCTCCCACAGAACCGGAAAGAGCGGATGGTCGAGCGGCGCCCGATCGGGCAACTCGTCGTCGAGACCAGGGAACGGTGGTGACGTGGTCCATGGCCGAATGGCATGCACCATGTCGTCACCGAGGAACCGCACCGACAGCACACGGCGACGGTTCGAGCCGCCGACTCCCGCTGCCGCATGCAACGTGAGCATGTGGAAGAACACGACATCGCCGGGTTCGAGTTCCCACCCGAGAATCTCGAATTCCGGGTTGCCGTCGATGACGGGTAGCTCGGCCAACGCCCCGTCGGGGAACCACTTGGCCTGGCCATCGAGAAACGTGCGCGGCATGAACCACGGGCCGGCATGCGAACCGCGTACAAGTTGCAGCGTGCTGTCGAGCGACACCGGGTCGACCGGAGCCCACATGCTGATGTTCTGCCGACCATCCACGTTGTAGTACGGCTGGTCCTGATGCCACGGCGTGCGCTGACGAGTTCCAGGCTCCTTCACGAGCATGTGATCGTGATAGAGGCGCACCGTGCGAGCACCCATCAGTTCGCCCGCGATACGAGCGACCCCGCTCTCGCGGATGAAGCGCTCCATCTCCGGGATGCGCTGCCAGTTGCAGAAGTCCTCCACGAACGCACCATCGTCGGCCGCGCTGGCGCGCTTGCCGAGCGGCGACAGTTCAGCAAGGTTCGCCTCAATCGCGAGCTCGGCCAAGGCCACGTATTCCGGGGAGAGCGCGCCGCGGACGCATACTGCGCCGTCTCGCCAAAAGTCGCCCTCCACGAGCATCAGCGGCCCTCGCGCATCGGAATTCGGACGGATCGCTCGTCGGCAATCTCGATCGCTCGGGGGTACCCGGCGTCGGCGTGACGGATGACGCCCATCCCCGGATCCGTGAGCAACACACGCGACAGCTTCTCCGCTGCCAGGTCGGTGCCATCGGCGAGGCACACCATGCCGGCGTGAATGCTGCGGCCGATCCCCACGCCGCCACCATGGTGAATGCTCACCCACGTGGCACCCGACGATGTGTTCACGAGCGCGTTCAGCAACGGCCAGTCGGCAATGGCATCGCTGCCGTCCATCATCGATTCGGTCTCACGGTACGGCGACGCTACCGAGCCCGAGTCGAGGTGATCGCGACCGATCACGATCGGTGCCTTCACTTCGCCGCGGCGCACCATCTCGTTGAACCGCAGCCCCAACCGGTGCCGCTCTCCGTAACCCAACCAGCAGATGCGTGCGGGGAGACCCTGGAACGCCACACGCTCACCCGCCATCTTGATCCACTTGTGCAGGTGCGCGTCGTCGGGGAACTCTTCCAGCACGGCGCGATCCGTGGCTGCGATATCGGCGGGGTCGCCGCTCAGCGCCACCCAGCGGAAGGGCCCCTTGCCCTCGCAGAAGAGCGGCCTGATGTAGGCCGGCAGAAAGCCCGGGTAATCGAACGCTCGCTCGAACCCGCCGAGCTTGGCCTCGGTGCGCAGGCTGTTGCCGTAGTCGAAAACCTCGGCGCCCTTGTCCATGAACCCCACCATCGCCCGGCAGTGCACCGCCATGCTCTCGCGGCTTCGGCGAATGAGTTCCTGCGGGTTGGTGCGGGCCATCTCCGCCGTGGCCTCGGGGGTGAGATCCATGGGCACGTAGCTGAGCGGATCGTGCGCGCTGGTCTGGTCGGTGACGATGTCGGCCGGGAAGTCCATCTCCAGCAACTTCGGAACCAGATCTGCGGCGTTGCCGACCAGGCCCACCGAGAGCGGGCGGCGTTCGTCGCGGGCACGGATGCAGCGAGCGACGGCATCTTCCAACGAGTCGGCGATCTCGTCGAGGTAACGGTGCTCGTGGCGCCGCTCCACTCGCCATGCCTCCACGTCGATGCAGAGCGCAACGCCCTCGTTCATCGTGACCGACAACGGCTGGGCGCCGCCCATACCGCCGAGACCAGCCGTGAGGGTGATGGTGCCGCGCAACGTGCCATCGCCCTGTCCCTTCGCCTGCCGCCGACGAGCGATCTCTGCGAAGCACTCGTAGGTGCCCTGCAGGATGCCCTGAGTGCCGATGTAGATCCATGACCCAGCGGTCATCTGCCCGTACATCGTGAGGCCCATGGCCTCCAGGCGGCGGAATTCATCCCAGTTGCCCCACTCGGGCACGAGGTTGCTATTCGCCAGCAGCACACGCGGCGCCCACTCGTGCGTGCGGAACACACCGACCGGCTTTCCGGACTGCACCAGCATCGTCTCATCGGCCTTCAGCGTCTGGAGCGTGCGGGCCATAGCGTCGAAGGCGGGCCAACTACGCGCCGCCCGACCCGTGCCGCCGTACACCACCAGATCGTCGGGGCGCTCGGCCACCTCCGGATCCAGGTTGTTGTGCAGCATTCGGTAGGCCGCCTCTTGCGGCCAGCCGAGCGTGTTCAGATCCGTGCCGCGTGCAGCACGGACGGGGCGAGCACCTTCCATCAGAGAACCTCCAACGTTCCAATTGCGAGTTCGACGGCGTGCAGTACTGAGCCGTCGGCGAGTGTCTGTTCCGCCGCACGAAGATCCGGCGAGAGCCAACGATCGGGCCCGGGCCCGGCCACGCGTTCGCGCAGCACAGCCAATGCCGCCCCGGTTCCAGCGGCTGGCTGCAGCGGCCGCGCAAGTCGATGGCGGCAGCGGCGCACACCAGTTCCACCGCCAGCACACGCCGCAGGTTGTCGACGGCCTTGCGCAGCTTGCGGGCCGCGGCCCAGCCATTCGAGACGTGGTCTTCCTGCATGGCGCTGGTGGGAAGGCTGTCGGTGGACGATGGCACGGCCAACCGCTTGGCCTCCATGGCCATCGCGGCCTGCGTGTAGTGAGCGATCATCATCCCACTGTTCACGCCGGCATCGGGCGACAGGAATGGCGGCAAACCATGGCTGCGAGCCTTGTCGAGCATGCGGTCGGTGCGCCGTTCGGCAATGGCGCACAACTCAGCAGCAGCAATGGCCAGGAAGTCGCAGACGAAGCCGACCGGGGCGCCGTGGAAGTTGCCGCAGCTTTCCACCCTGCCATCGAGGAGGATCATCGGATTGTCGATGGCAGCGTCGAGTTCGCGCTCGGCGATGGTGCGAGCGTGAGCCATCGTGTCGAGGGCAGCACCGTGCACCTGCGGGGTGCAGCGCAGCGAGTAGGCGTCCTGCACGCGGGTGTCGTCCTCTCGGTGGCTGGCCACGATGGCCGAGCCTGCCAGCAAACGGGTGAGGTTTCTTGCGCTGACGGCCTGGCCCACCTGCGGGCGCAACGCCTGCAACTCCTCGGCGAACGCTCGGTCGGTACCCAGAAGGCCCTCCACCGACATCGCCGCGGTGACGTCGGCAATACGAGCCAACTGCGACAGGTCGTGCAACGCCATACAGAGCATGCCCAGGATGCCATCGGTGCCATTGATGAGCGCCAACCCCTCCTTCGCACGCAGTGCAACAGGGCTCAGCCCGTTGCGGGCAAACGCCTCAGAAGTGGGCTCGACGCCGCCGTCGGTAGTGAACACTTCGCCCTCACCGATGAGCGACAGGGCGCAGTGGCTGAGCGGCGCCAGATCGCCGCTGGCGCCCAGCGAACCGTGCTCGCGCACCACGGGTGTGACGCCACTGTTCAATAGGGCGAGTTGCAGTTCGACCAACTCAGGCCGCGCACCCGAGTATCCCATCGACAGGCTGCGCGCCCGCAGCAGCAGCAGTGCGCGCACCACCTCGGGTTCCACGACGTCGCCCATGCCGGTGGCGTGCGAACGCACCAACGCCACCTGTAACTCGGCGGTTCGATCGGCCGGAATGACAGTGCTGGCCAGCGAACCGAACCCGGTGGTGACGCCGTACACGGATTGGTCGCTCTCGACGAAGCCATCCACAAGCGCAGCGCTACGTTCCATGGCCGAACGCGCCTCCTCACCGAGCGCCGCACCAGCACCGTGGCGAGCCACTGCCACCACGTCGGCGATGGTGAGACCACGGCCATTCACGAGCACGGTCCCTGGGTCGACGGCAGACTGCATGTGTTTCATCGTATGCAATAGCCTGCCATACTGCGCAACATGGCCGATGCCCCCACAAACGGCAGACCGAGAGCCACCGACCGTGGCCTTGCGCTGTTACGGGTGGTGGCTGATCATCCCGGCGGCATCGCCTTGGCCGATGCCGCCCGAGCCGTCGATCTCACACCCAGCACCGCGCTGCGGCAACTGCGTTCACTGGAATCTGCCGGATTCGCAGCGCGAGACAGCGAAGGTCGATTCGCCCCCGGCAGCGAACTGCTGCGCATTGCTCGCTCGCTCGCTGGTGCTGCCGCACTCCCCCGGTTGGCCGAACCCATCCTCGTTGCACTGGCCCACTCCACGGGCGAATCGGCGTACCTCGCCGAACCCGCCGACCAGACCCACGCGGTCTACGCGGCCATGGAACCCGGCAAGCACGCGGTGCGACACGTGAGTTGGCTCGGGCAACGCGTCGCTCTCCACGACACCGCCGTGGGCGCCGCGCTCAGCAACCAGCTCGACGCCGACGGTACGGCCGTGCGCGCCGACGCTGTGGAGGAGGGCGTCACCGCTGTGTCTGCCCCGGTCTATGGCGTCGGCGGTTCCATCATCGGCGCGCTCAGCGTCGTTGGGCCCAGCTTCAGGCTCCAGGGCCGGAAGCTCCAGACCTCACGCTCGGCAGTGGCGAAGCAGGCCCGCACACTCAGTGCGCTGGCGGGGGCACCAGCGAACGCAGCGGCTCGTAGTCGCTCAGCTCGCACGGCACGAACCCGTTAATCCGCAACCGCGCCAATACTGCCGACAGCGCTGGGTCGAGCATCGCCTCGGCGAACGCCTGCCGCACTTCGGCACGGCGCGCCGCCAACGCTTTCGACATCACCAACGGCAGCGTGCCCACCGAAGGCCCATGGCCGATGATGTGCAGGCGGCTCACCGTGGTGGGTTCGACCTGGGCGAGGAACTCGAAGCTCATTGCATCGATCGACGCCACGTGCGCCTCACCGGACGCGACGGCGCGCATGCTGAGCACGTGCCCACCGGTTTCGAGCAACGTGGCTGGCCGGCCGCCCCACGCCCACTGCAGGCTCACCCAGCCCGACAGACTTTCGTAGCCATTCACGGCCACCACGGTGGCGGAGTTGCGGCGGAGCTCCTCGATGCCGATCGGCTTCGACGCCACCAGCACCGACCTGTAGCTGCCGTTGGAGGCGAATGGCACATTCACGTCGAACGCGCCGATGACCTCCACCACGTGTTCCAACTGCGTGACCAACGGCCAACCGCAGGTCTGACCCACCAGCAACTCCGGCGAATGCCAGGCGCTGTGCAGGTCGAGTGATCGGTCGAGGGCGGTCGGGGCCTCATCGATGCGAGCGGCCACCGCTGCCCAGAGTTCGTCGTACGCGTCGTTCAAATGGGCGAACGGGTACATCCCCAGGTGTGCAATCACTGGCGGGCGCCTGCCGACAGCGGATGGTCGGGCTGGCTGAACGGCGTGAAGAAGTATTTGCGCAGCACCTCGAAATAGCTGCGGTAGTAACCCGCACCCTGTGCAGCGATGGCATCAGAGCCCATCTCACGGTGCGCTGCCGGAATGTCGTACCACGGCACATCGGGCAACTCGTGGTGCGTGTGGTGCAGGTTGATGTTCAACAACAGCAGCGAGAGCACCGGGCCGGCCTTCACCACTGCCGAACGGGTGCCGTTTGCCGTGGCCATGTGCTCCACGAACGACCGAAGCGCACTCACCGACACGCCGCCGAGCACGAAACCGAAGAGGTACACCCACGGGTTCATCCCCATCACTCCGAACATCCACCAGCAGAAGGGCACACTCACGACCACGTGCAGTAACCAGGGATTGCGCACCACCGGGTCGCCGAACCCCTGGGCCTCCTTCCACCAGAACCGCAGCACGGTGCGTGGCACGCCTACCGTGAAACGGCCGGGCGTGGTGCGCAGCAGCAGCAGGTAGCGCCGCTTCATCGGACCGGCCTGCTGCCACACGGTGGGAGCGACGTAGGAGGACTCAGTGTCGTCGAACGGGTCGGTGAGGTCGCTGCGGTGATGCTGGATGTGCAGGGTGCGATAACGCCCGTAAGGAATCCAGAGCGCCAGTGGGACGATCCAGATCGAGGCGTTCAACCGCTTCCATCTGGTCGGATGGCCGTGTAGCAACTCGTGGCCTAGCGACAGCCAGAGCCCACCGAGATACCAGAGTGCGACCAACTGCACCGGCCACGGAATAGACGCGTGGAAGGCGACGACTGCGAGATACGCCAAACCAAAGCCGATCAGCACCAACACCGTGGTCCATTCGATCGTCGCCCTAGTCCGCGTTCCGGACACCGCTCCCCCTTCACTTTCTACGAATACTTCGCCACCGAACCATAACGGAACGGTCATCCGGATCACGTGGCAGCGTTCAGCGCCGTTGATACTCGTGGCGATAGCCGCTTCCGGCGCCGCCCATCGCCCCGACCGCCGCATAGTGGCCGGCCATCCGCGCCACGGCCGTTCGATCCAGTGTGACGCCCAGACCAGGGCCAGTCGGCACGGGCAGCACACCCCCACGCGGGCTCCAGTGGCCTTGCTCCACCGCAACGTCGCCGGTGAAGCGGAACAGCGACTGGTGGGGCCGAATCATCGACGGTTCGGAGGCCGTGAGGTGCAGATACGCCGCTGTCATCACGCCCGCATCGCCGCTGTAACACCAGAAGTCGATACCGAACGCGTCGCACGCACGAAGGAAGTCCTGCGCTCGACGGAAACCACCGAGTTCGGCGATGTCGACGCAGATGCCATCCGGGACCCCTCGCCTGCCCGCACGAACCAGCGCAGCCTCGTGGGTGGAGAAGCTGATCGGCACGCCGTCGGCGCGCAGACGCTCTGCTTCGTCGAGGGTGCGGCAGGGGTCTTCCAACCACCCCACACCCAACTCGGCCAGACGATGACACACCTGGCGCGCCGTGGCCACCGTGTAGGCACCGTTGGCATCGAGGCGTTGCACCTTGCCTGGCCCCAACTCGCGTACCAGTGCTGCGACCATGGCCATCTCGTCGTCGACCGGCAGCACCCCGAGCTTGCCCTCGAACACCGGCGAGTCGAACTGCTCCGCCATCTTCACGCAGTAGCGAACCACGTCGTCGGCAGTGGTCTCCATGCCGTCACGCAGGGCGAAGTACTCGGTGAACGGCACTTCGTCGCGCACCTGACCGCCGAGCAGCTCCACCAGCGGCGCCCCTGCCCTACGGGCCCGCAGGTCCCACATCGCCATCTCGATGGCACCGAAGGCACGTCGCTCGCTTGCGGCGTCGTCCCACAGGCTGAAACCGGTACTGGCTACACATCTCGACTCGGCTTCGTTGAGTTCTTCGGGCTCGAGGCCCACCAGGCGCGCCCCGAGTGCCTCCACCAACGCCACCTGGTCACCGTGCGGCGATTCCCCGAGGCCCGTCACACCGTCGGTGTCGGTGACCTCCACGATGGTGGTGGTGAAACTGCCGAGCCGCCCGAACGAGAACCGATACGGCGCCACCATCGGCACGTTGATGGCTGTGGCCCGAACGGATGCAATCGAACTCATTGGAAGGTCGCCTTCGTACTGATGGTGCGCGCCAGCGTTGCTTCATCGAGACGAATGCCCAGACCTGGCTCTTCCGACAGCGTGACACGGCCGCCCACGGCCCGCAACGGAGTGGACAGCGGGTAGTCGCGTCGTTCCAAGCTCCACTCGGGCGGGTCGAACGGCCACTCCACCCATTGCGAGCCGCCTTCGCCCGCGACACCGGCAGTGAGGTGCAGGTTGGCCAGCACGCCGATGCCGTTACCCCACGTGTGCGGCGTGAACAGGTGGCCTGCGGCTACCACCTCTCGGCCGAACTCGGCCAAGCCGCTGATGCCCTGGGTGCAGACGGCATCGGGCTGAAACACATCGAGGCAGCCGCGCTGCAGCAGCATTCGCAGCTCGTACGGTTCGCGGGTCATCTCCGCTCCAGCGATCTTCATACTTCCCAGTTCCCGGACTCGCGAGCGCAGCTCGGCCATGCCCTCATAGTCGCCTCGGTGCAGCGGCTCCTCCATCCAGTACACACCCAGCGAAGTCAGCTCCCGGGCAACCGACCAGGCGCGTTCCACGTTCCACGGACGTGCGGTGTCCCACGGCATCCGCCAGCCCTGGTTGCAATCCACCATCAGCGTCAGCTCATCGCCCACCGCCGATCGAACGGCAGCCAGCACTGCCAGATCGTCGTCCACGGATGGGCGGCCGAACCGCAGCTTCACCGCTTCGAATCCGTCGTCGATCAGCCGCCGCGCCACTTCAGCGGTTTCGCTTGCGGTTCGGTGCACCGCAGTCGAGGCGTAGAGGCGCAGAGTGGGTGACACTCCTCCCAGCATCCGCCACACCGGTTGCTGCTCCACCTGACCAGCCAGATCCCAGAGCGCGATGTCGAGCGGCCACGGCCGGCCAGCGTGAAACTCCACGTTCGACAGGCGCGCCGCATGCTGCGCAAGGTGGCTCGACTCCTGCCCGATGAAGTGCGCGGCATAGTCCTCGAAGCCGTACATCACGTCGCCCGAGCCGACACCGACCCGCCCGTCGGCGTCGCTGACGCGAACGATCGTGGCGGGGAATCGAGTGCGCGGGCGAGGGTCCCAGGACGCGGGAAACGGTGGGTCCAGCGGCAGTTGGTGATGGGTGATGTCGATGGCGACGATCTCGCTCAAGTTGCCCCCCAATTCTTGATACAACCGTACAAGGAATCCGCCCGACGGTGTAGTGTCACACCACGTGAGTGACATCGCAGGGGACCAGAGCACCGCACGTCGACGCGGTGGCCGTGAACGCAGCGCAGAGAGCCGCGGACCGCGCCTCCCGGAGCAGATTCCGTACCGCCAGCCCTACATGCGTCTGAACCACACCGAAGTGGTGTCGGCCGACGAGATCGAGAGCATTCACGAAGCCTCGATCGAGATCCTCGAGCGCATCGGCATGGAGTTCAACTGCCCGGAATCGCGCAGCATCATGCGTGAAGCTGGCGCCGACGTGAACGAATCCACCATGCGGGTTCGCTTCTCTCGCGAGCTGGTCGAGAGTTCCGTCGCCAAGGCCCCCAGCGAGTACACCCTGCACAGCTGGAACCCGGCCAAGAACGTTCGCATCGGTGGCCGCTGGATGGCATTCAGCACCGTGGCCAGCACCCCCCACTATGTGGATCGCAACGGCGTTCGCAAGGCCGGCGACCGCGAGGGCTTCCGCGACCTGCTGAAGCTGGCGCAGATGCTCGACATCATCCACTACATCGGCGGCTACCCGGTGGAGCCCGTGGATCTGCATGCATCTGTGCGCCACCTCGAAGCGTCGTACGACATGCTCACGATGACCGACAAGGGCATCCACTGCTACAGCCTTGGTCGCCAGCGAAACCGCGACGTGATGGAGATGGTGCGGATCGCTCGCGGCGTCGACCAGGCCACGCTGGATCGGGAGCCGTCCGTCATCACGGTCATCAACACGAACTCCCCGCTGAAGCTCGACATCCCGATGGCTCAGGGTGTCATCGAGTTCGCCCAGCACAATCAGCCGGTGGTCATCACCCCCTTCACGCTGGCGGGTGCAATGGCGCCCATCACCCTGGCAGGGGCGCTGGCGCAGCAGAACGCAGAGGCATTGGCCGGCATCACGCTGATTCAGTGCGTGAACCCTGGCGCTCCGGCGATGTACGGCGGCTTCACCTCCAACGTCGACATGCAGTCCGGCTCCCCCGCGTTCGGTACGCCGGAGTACGTGCGCACCGCCATGGTGGGCGGCCAACTCGCCCGCCGCTATGGCATTCCGTTCCGCAGCTCCAATGTGTGCGCAGCGAACGCGCTCGATGCGCAGGCCGCGTACGAAAGCGTGTTCTCGCTGTGGGGCGCCATCATGGGCGGCGTCAACTTCCTGATGCACGGCGCCGGCTGGATGGAGGGTGGCCTGCACGCCAGCCTCGAGAAGATGCTGCTCGACGCCGACCTGCTGCAGATGGTCGCAAAGATGCTCGAGCCCGTCGTCGTCGACAAGGACACGCTTGCGGTCGACACCATCGAGGAAGTGGGCCCCGGTGGTCACTTCTTCGGCACGGCGCACACCCAGTCGCGCTTCCGCGATGCGTTCTACCGTCCGATTCTCAGCGACTGGCGCAACTACGAGAGCTGGGAAGAAGCCGGGCGCCCGACGGCCGACCAGAAGGCGCATCGCCTCGTCGACCAATATCTGGATGCCTACCAGGAGCCCGTCATGGATCCGGCCGTGAAGGCCGAGCTCCGCGCGTTCGTCGATCGTCGCGTCGCCGAGGGCGGCGTGCCCACCGATTTCTAGAAAGAGCAAGGGGACAGCAATGAAGTCAACGGCACAGGTTGTCGTCATCGGCGGCGGCGTCGTCGGAGCCAGCGTGCTCTACCACCTGACGGTGGCAGGCTGGACCGACGTGGTCCTGGTCGAGAAGGCCACGTACACCTCGGGCAGCACCTGGCACGCCGCAGGTGGCATGCACACGCTGAACGGCGACCCCAACGTCGCTCGCCTGCAGCAGTACACGGTGAACCTGTACAAGCAGATCGAGGCCGAGAGCGGCCAGAACTGCGGTATCCACCTGCCCGGCGGCCTGCAGTTGGCCGACACCCCCGAGCGCCTCGACTGGCTGCGCATGGCGCAGGCCCGCGGCCGCTACCTCGGCATGCACATGGAGATCGTCTCCATGAAGGAAGCCAAGGAGATCAACCCGCTGCTCGAGGAGAAGTTCTTCGTCGGCGCACTGTTCGACGAAGACGAGGGCAGCGTCGACCCCACCGGCGTCACCAACGCGTACCTCATCTGCGCTCGCAACCGCGGCGCCGAGACGTACCAGCAGACGTGGGTGAACAAGCTCGAGCAGCGCCAGGACGGCACGTGGAACGTGTACACCTACGACCCCGCCACGGGCGAGGAGAAGGGTGTCATCCACACCGAGCACGTCGTCAACGCCGGCGGCTTGTGGGCCCGCGAAGTGGGTCGCATGTGCGGCATCGAGCTTCCCGTGCTGGCCATGGAGCACCACTACCTGATGACCGAGCCGATGCCTGAGGTCATCGAGTTCAACCAGACCAACGGCAAAGAATTGCCGCACATGATCGACTTCGCCGGCGAGATCTACGCCCGCCAGGAGGGCCAGAGCATCCTGCTCGGCACCTACGAGCAGGACAACCGCGTGTGGTCGGCCAAGCAGACCCCATGGGACTTCGTCTCCCAACTGCTCCCCCACGACCTCGATCGCATCTCGCCCGAACTCGAGCGCGCGTTCGAGCACTTCCCCGCAGTCGGCCGCGCCGGCATCCAGCGCTTCGTGAACGGACCGTTCACGTTCAGTCCCGACGGCAACCCCTTGGTCGGCCCCATCAAGGGCATGAAGGGCATGTGGATGGCCAACGCCGTCATGGCCGGTCTCTCGCAGGGCGGCGGCGTGGGCCTGTCGCTCGCCAACTGGATGGTGCACGGCGACCCCGGCGCCGACATCTGGGCGATGGACGTGGCCCGCTACGGCGACTACGCCACCCTTGCGTTCACCAACTCCAAGGTGCGCGAGAACTACTCGCGTCGTTTCCGCATCACGTTCCCGAACGAGGAACTGCCGGCCGCCCGCCCGTTACTCACGACGCCGATCTACGACCGCCTCACCGCGCACAACGCAGTGTGGGGCGCCGGTTTCGGCCTCGAGCACCCGCTGTGGTTCCAGAAGCCGGGCCTCGAGCCCAAGGAAGACGTCACCTTCTACCGTTCGAACGCGTTCGACACGGTCGCCGAGGAGAGTCGTGCCGTGCGCGAGCGGGTCGGCTTCAGTGAGGCCTCGAACTTCGCCAAGTACAAGGTCAGTGGCCCGGGTGCGGCAGCGTGGCTGCAGAGCCTGTTCACCAACAGCCTGCCCAAGATCGGTCGCACGAACCTCACCGCGATGCTGAACCCGCAGGGCCGTATCGAAGGCGAGTTCTCGGTGAGCCGCATCGGCGACGACGAGTTCTTCCTGTTCGGCTCACAGGCCGCCGAGGTGCACCACCCGCGCTGGTTCCTGGCACACCTTCCCGAGAACAGCCAGATCCGCTTCGAGGTGCTGTCGCTGTCGATGGTGGGTCTCACCGTGGCCGGCCCGCGTTCACGCGACGTGCTCCAGAAGCTCACCGACACCTCGCTCGCCACGAAGGACTTCCCGTTCATGGCATTCCGCAAGGTCGACCTGGGCATGGCCCCGGTATGGCTGTCGCGCATGACCTACTCGGGCGACCTCGGCTACGAGATCTGGGTCGCACCCGAGTACCAGCGCTACCTGTTCGACCTCATCTGGGAAGCCGGCCAGGAGTTCGACATGCGCCTGTTCGGTTTCCGAGCGCTCATCACGATGCGTCTCGAGAAGAACTTCGGCACGTGGTTCCGCGAGTACCGCCCGATCTACACCCCGCTCGAAGCCGGCATGGATCGTGTCCTCAAGATGGATCACGTCTTCATCGGCCGCGAGGCCGTGGAAGCCGAGATCGCCGCCGGCGGCCCGAAGCGCAAGCTCGTGATGTTCACCGTCGAGGTCGACCCCGAGGCACCTGCCGACGTGATCGGCGACGAGCCGGTGTGGCACAACGGTGAGGTGGTCGGCTGGATCACTTCCGGTGGCTACGCGCACTACTCGGGCGTCAGCCTGGCCCTGGGCTACATCCCCACGGAATTGGCCAACGCCGAGAGCGGTTTCGAGATCGAGATCATCGGTCGTCGCCGCCCCGCCAGTCTTCAGCACGAGCCCGTGCTCGACCCGCAGGGTCTGCGGATGCGGACCTGATTCCGCTCGTCAGTCAGCGTTCTTCGACAGGGCCGGTCCGAGACGACCACCGAGGTATCGGTGGAAGTCGTGGATCGGCCCTTCAAATGCCGCCGAGGCCAGCGGGCCAGGTGCGTACGACGAGGACGCCAACGAGCGAGCAAGACCCTCGAGCACCACGCGGTCTTCGGCGTTGGTCTCCTGAAACAGCTTCGCGGCGTAGTCGACTGCATCGTCGGTCCAGTGCTCACCGAGGTTCCGCCTACCGTCATCGACGACAACCGCATGGTGCGCTGCCATCACACCGACCAGGTCGAGCGCATGGCCGCCGCCGAACTGCCGGTCGGTATCCCTTCGGTGGTCGACCGCTCGGGTGCTCCACTGCTCCGCCTGGCAGGCGTCAGCAAGACGTTCGAGCAGGGCGGCAAGCACATCAAGGCCGTTCGCGACGTGTCGATAGAGGTCTACCCCGGCGAGACCCTCGGGTTGGTGGGCGAGTCGGGCAGCGGCAAGACCACCTTGGCGCACAGCATCCTCGGTCTCACCGCTCCCGATGAAGGCAGCGTCATCGAGTTCGGCAAGGAGCCACTGCCTCCGGTCACCCGCCGCCGGTCGATCGCTCAGATTCGCGGCATCCAGATCGTGTTCCAGAACCCCGACTCGGCGCTCAATCGCCGCCACTCGGTCCGGCGCATCATCGGCCGCAGCCTGCGTCGCCTCGGCCAAGTGCCGAGCGAGACGGTAAACGAGGAGCTCCTCCACATCACCTCGGCCGTTCGCCTCACCGAACGCCACCTCGACATGCGTCCAGCACAGCTATCGGGCGGCCTCAAGCAGCGAGTGGCCATCGCCCGAGCCTTCGCCGGCAAGCCGCGGCTAGTGGTGTGCGACGAGCCGACGTCATCGCTCGACGTGTCGGTGCAGGCAGCCATTCTGAACCTGCTCGGCGACCTCCAGCGCGACAGCAGCACCAGCTATCTCTTCATCTCTCACGACCTTCGTGTCGTGCGGTACCTCTCGGATCGCATCGCCGTGATGTACCTCGGTCGCATCATGGAGTTGGGACCCGCCGAGCGTGTCTTTGATGGCCCCCATCACCCCTACACCGAGGCGCTGCTGTCGGCAGCCCCATCGGTGGATGGCGACGGTCGTGTGCGCATCCGGCTGGAGGGCGAGATTCCCAGCGCCGTGAACGTGCCGAGCGGCTGCGTGTTCCACACCCGCTGCCCAAGAAAGCTCGAGGGCGATGTGTGCTCCACGATTGAGCCGCCGCTACTGGCAACACCGGACGGCGGAGTGATCCGCTGCCACATCCCGTACGAGGAACTGGCTGCGGTGCAGGTGACGGTGAGCCGTCAGCCCTGAGCGGGCGGGCGCTGCAACTCGATGAGTTGCTCCACCGGAATATGGCACCGCATCAGGTGACCGGGCTCCACCTCGCGTAGCGGTGGTTCGCTCACCTCGCACACCCCGGGCATCGCCCGCGGACAACGAGGGTGGAAAACACAACCTGACGGCGGGTTCGCCGGGCTGGGAATTTCGCCGTCGAGGCGAATGCGAACACGCTCCTCGCCGTCCACGTTGGGGATGGCCGACAGCAACGCCTCGGTGTACGGGTGATTCGGCCCGTTGAACACAGCGTCGGTGGGCCCGAGTTCCTGGATGCGGCCGAGGTACATCACCGCGATCCGGTCGGCCAGGTAGCGCACCACACCCATGTCGTGGCTGATGAAGACATAGCTCGTCTTCTTCTCCGACTGGAGGTCGGCAAGCAGGTTCAAGATGGCGGCCTGCACCGACACGTCGAGGGCGCTGGTGGGCTCGTCGCACACCACGATGCGCGGGTCGCCGGCGAAGGCGCGGGCGATGGCCACACGCTGCTTGAGGCCGCCCGACAACTGACGAGGCTTGAGGTCGAGATGGCGAGGAGTGAGCCGCAGATGCGCAGCCAATGCCTCCACACGCGTGTTGGCCTCGTCGCCCTTGATGCCGGTGAGCTTCTCCACGCTGCGCATGAGAATGCGCCGCACGGTCCAACTGCGGTTCAACGCCGAGTCGGGGTTCTGGAAGATCATCTGCATGGAGCGCTTCTCATCGGCCGAACGGCCAGTGGTGAGCGGAGCGACGAAGTGCCCGTCGAGCGACACCGAACCGCCCTCGTCGGCGGCCTCGATACCCAACAGCGTCTTGGCCAGGGTGGACTTACCCGACCCGGACTCGCCAACGATGCCGAGGGTCTCGCCCTCACCGAGGCTGAGATCCACGTCGACCAGCGCGGGGATGGCCAGATTGCGCTGATGGAACGTCTTCGAGACGTGGGTGAGCTCGAGCACATCGGCACCCTTGGCCGAGGTGTTCAGCATGGCGATATCGACCGAGACCGGCGTTTCCTGGATCTCACCGATGCGGTCCACGTGATGGCACCGCGAGAAGCGCCCGGTGCCGTCGCCGATGGCCACCAACGGCGGCGCCGTGGTGTGGCACAGATCCGAGGCAATCGCGCAACGATCGAGAAACACGCAGGTCGGAAGCGGGCTGCCAATCAAGGGCAACAGGCCCGGAATGGTGGCGAGGGCCCGCTCGGTCTTGCGCACACCTCGTCGAGGCAGCGCCCGCAGCAAGCCCACGGTGTAGGGATGCTGCGGCGAGTCGAAGACTTCCGCGCTCGGGCCTTCCTCCACGATGCGGCCCGCATACATCACGCCCACCCGGTCGCACAGCGACCGAATGATGCCGAGGTTGTGCGCGATCAGCAGCACTGCGGCGTCGCTCTCCTGGCGCAGTACCCGCACGAGGTCCAGCACTTCGGCTTCCACCGTCGCGTCGAGGCCGGTGGTGGGTTCGTCGAGCACCAACAGCTTCGGGTCGCATGCGAGCGCCATGGCAATGACCACGCGCTGCTGCATGCCGCCCGACAGTTGGAACGGGAACCGATCCATCACCCGCTCGGGGTCGGCGATACGCACCTTACGGAGGGCGTCGAGCGCCGACTTCTCGGCATCGGTCTTGCTCTGTCCGAGCAGCGTGAAGCTCTCGATGAGTTGCCGCCCCACGCGCAGCGTGGGGTTCATTGCCAGGGCCGGGTCTTGATAGACCATCGAGGCATCGCGGGCGCGGAACTCGCGGAGCCGCTCGTTGCTCATGGCGGTCACGTCTTGGCCATCGACCGAGACCGTGCCACCGACGATGCGACCGTTGCGCGGCAGGTACCGCAATGCGGCGTACGCCGTGGTGCTCTTGCCGCAGCCCGACTCGCCAACAAGGCCGTAGGCCTCGCCAGGAGCGATGTGGAACGACACGCCGCGCAACACCTCGCGCGGGATGCCTCGAACGTTGTAGACCACCTCGAGGTCGGTGACAGAAAGCGCCGAAGAGGCAGGCGCCTTCACGGCGTTGTCGGGATTCGTGATGGTCATGACGCCTCCAACACCGACTGCACCGCGTCGGCGATCAGGTTCACGGCGATCACCAAGCTGGCGATAGCGGCCGCAGGAAAGAACGTGGTCCACCAGATGCCGGCGCTGATGGAGTTGAAGCCCTCCGACACCTGTGCGCCCCAGTCGGGCGACGGCGGCGGCGGGCCGGCGCCGAGGAACGACAGCGTGGAGATGGCAAACACCGCGTAGCCGATGCGGACCGTGAGCTCCACCACGATCGGACCCGACACGTTCGGGAGCACCTCTTTGAACATGATGAACATCTTCGACTCACCGCGAAGACGAGCCGACGTGACGTAGTCGAGATCTCGTTCGGCCAACACCGCCGAGCGAACAGTACGGGCCACCACCGGCGTGAACAGCACGGCCACCACGCCCAGCACCACCCACGAAGAGTTACCCAACGTGGTGATGGCCAAGAGAGCGATCAGCACCACCGGTAGCGCCAGAAAGGCCTCCACGATACGGCTGAGGATGATGTCGACCCGCTTGCCGATGTAGCCCATGAGCATGCCCAGGATGACGCCGAAGAACACGCCGAGCAGTGCTGCAGGCGGGGCGATCTTCAACACATCACGCGCTCCGGCCATCACCCGCGACAGCACGTCGCGACCGGTCTTGTCGGTACCGAACCAGAATTCCGAACTCGGCGAGAGGTGCGGCTTCGCACGGAAGTCGAGCGGGTCGTGCGGCGTGATGCGCGTGCCCAAGACCGCACAGGTGACCCAGACGATGGCGATGATATTGCCGACGATGAACGACGGACGGCGACGGATGAGCCGCCAGTTCTCCTTGCGGGCGGCTCGACGCTCGCTCGGACCCGCAGGGGGCGTGGCGGGAATGATGACGTCGACCGCAGGGGTGGACACCATGGACTCCGGATTGCCTTCGATCTGATCGGATTCGCTCACTTGGAGACCTCCAGGCGCACACGGGGGTTGAGCGCCGCGATCAGCAGATCGGCGGCGAGCGTAGAGAACATGTAGATGATGCCGACGAGCAACACGGCGCCCTGGAGCACCGGAATGTCGCGCTTGCCCACGGCAATGAGCATCGTGGAGCCAAGACCCGAGTAGTTGAACACTCGCTCCACGCCGATGATGCCGCCGAACAGGTAACCGATCTGCACGCTGATGACAGTGATCGTGGGAGCAAGCGCATTCCGCAAGATGTGGCGACGCATCACCTGCGAAGAACTCATGCCCTTCATGGTGGCCGTTCGGGCATAGTCGGAGTGCTGCGCGCTGATGACGCCGGCTCGGGTCATGCGGGCCAGATAGCCGAAGTAGGTGATGGCCATGGCCAGCGCTGGCACCCAGAGGTACTGCAATTGCTGCACGATGGTGGCGCCGTCGGGCGGGTTGGCGAACGCCTTACCCAACTTCCAGTGCACGCAGAAGATCGAGAGCAGCACCGCCGCCGACACGAACTCGGGAATCGAGGAGGTGGCGAGACCGAGGTTCACGATGGCTCGGTCGCTGAGCTTGTCCTGACGACGAGCAGCGGCGATGCCCGCCAGGATGCTGACCGGGATGGTCATGACGAAGGCCAGCAGGGCGAGCTTGCCGGAACGCCACAGTGCCGGGAAGATCACATCGTTCACTGGGGCTCCGGAGGTGTACGAGTCGCCGAAGTTCAACGTGAAGACTCGGCGCATCGACTGCAGGTACTGGATGATGATCGGACGATCGAAGCCCAATCGATGATTCAGCGCATCCACCTGTTCCTGAGGAGCGAACGGACCGAGGATCTGACGACCCACGTTGCTCGGCAGCACGCTCACCACCACGAACACGATGGTGGCCAGCAACCACAACGTGATGACTGCCGAACCCAATCGCCGCAGCAGATATCGACTCACCTGTCCCCCTTCTTGGCCGCCAAGGCGTCCCCCTCAAAACACGTCGGGGCGCTGCCTCACTGCAGCGACCCCAC
>CAIXIJ010000116.1 GCA_903919455.1 uncultured Acidimicrobiaceae bacterium
ACGTTGGCCCCCACTCCAACCACGCAGTACGTGCCGCCGTATGTGCCGCCGTATGTGCCGCCCACATTTCCCACCGACACCACATCGGCACCGGTGCCGGAAACCACCACCACGGTGGGGTCGAGCAGCACCACCACTGCACCGACCACCACGGCGGTGGGCGCGGGTGGCGGGCAACGGCCGCAGGGGCGGCCGCTCGACGCCATGCCGATGGCACCGCCGAGCCGCGGTGGGGCTGTGCCCAAACCATTGGGAACGATGCTGCTCGGCGCCGGCGGCTTTCTGCTCGTGCGTCGAATCGTGATGCGTCGGAAGCTTGCATCGTGAGCACCGTCGTCGAACCGTCGCCTGCCGACAACGACGCGACCCCGCAGGAACTGTTGCGCCCTGCGCACGTGCCAGCCGAGGCTGACTCGCCACCGTCGGGCCCCGTGCTGCGGCCACTGTTGCGCGGCGCGGTGCTGGCCATCGTGCTGCTCGCGGCGGTGCTGCTGGTGTACGGCACCATCGTCTCGACCCTGATCTTCGATCAGCGCCAGGATCATCTCGGATCAGCGGCCAAGAGCCCTACGCCGTCGCTTGCGTTCGGTGATGCATCGTTGACCTTGCAGATTCCCGACCTCAGTATGAACCTCACCACCATCGAGGGCGTCACGGTGGACCACCTGCGGGGTGGCCCGGCACGCGAACCAACCGGTGCCTTGCCCGGTGATGCGGGAGTGGTGTTGGTCTACGGCCATCGCGAGGCCTACGGGGCGCCGTTCGAACACCTCGATCGCGTGGCGAAGGGCACTTCCATCTACACGCAGGCGCGCAACGGCCCGGTGATCAAGTATCAGGTCACCGATGTACTCCGCCGCACGTCGATCGCGGAGTGGAAGGTGCCAGCCGACGCGAAGGACCTGTCGTATCTGCTGCTCGTCACCTCCGAGGGCGGGTGGTTTCAGCACGACCAGATCGTGGTGATCGCGAAATCGCTCCCGGTGAGCCAGACGCCGGCGCGGATTGCCGACCTTCAGACGGGCGAGCTGTCGGGGAGAGCGTGGATCGCGCATCTCGGCCTTGCCGTGGTGGCGTTGCTCGGCGCTGTGGGCTCCTGGCGATTCCTTCGCGGTCGTGCGGGCAACGGCGTGCGCCTCGCTGCCATCGGCGCGATGGCGGTGCTTGCGATCGTTGAAGTGCTCATGGCGCTCGACTCGCTGCTGCCGCTCGTCCGCTGAGTGAACAGTCGGGTTCCTGTGAGGGGAACGCTGGGTGAACGGGCGGGAAAGTGTGCGGGAACTCCCACCCTGAGTGCTTCCCCTGCCACTCAAAGAGCCTCACAATGATGATCGACATGCTTGCTGCCTTGTCCCGAGGAGAAACCACACACATGAACCGTCAGAAGCTCACCGCCGGCCTGATTGCTGGCCTCGCCGTGTTCTCGGCTCTCGCGCCGACGACTCACGCAGACCCGCCCGCCGGTTCCGGCTGGGACCTCAACCCCGATGTGATCATCGGTGGCGGCTCGGATACGACGTGGCTGGTGTCGCTGCGCCTCGAGCAGCTCTACAACTCCGCCCCCGGTTGCGCCGTGGTCACCAGCGGTACGTCGGTGAACAAGGGCAAGTGCAGCGATGTGCCCGGTGTCGGCACGCCGTCGGCCCCCACCGGCCCCATCACCGGCAACTACGACCACGACCTGTTCGTCAGCGCCGCCCCCACGGGTTCGGGCGCTGGCAAGGGTGCGCTGAGCGGCCTGTCCGGCCAGACCCAGTACAACCCGGCCATCGATTACGCCCGTTCCTCGAGCGGCCCCGGCACCGGTGAGGCCGCCCTGCTGACGTTCTGGGGCTTTGCCCGCGATGCCATTGCAGTCACTACGTTCGGCACCCGCTCGGGCTACCAGCTCACCAAGCAGAACCTGGCCGACATCTACAGCTGCAACGTCACCCGCTGGGAGAACCTCACCGACTCGAACAACGTGAACCTGGGTCTCGCCCCTGGCGACATCATCCCGTGGGACATGAACACGTCATCGGGTACTCGCTCGACCTTCACCGGCTATCTCACGGGCACCACGTTCGGTGCATGCGTGCGCAAGCTCACCAGTGGCACTGCGCCGTTGGAGAACGATGTGAAGCCGATCCTGGCCGACGCCGGTACCGATGGCACCGTCGGTACCGCCGACGACAATGCCAACAACTACATCTGGTGGATGTCGTTCGGCACCTGGAGCACCTACCCCTACGCCAAGAACGGCATCGATGCAGGCCAGGGCCTCACCCAGGGCAACGCCGTGAAGAGCAACCTGGTGGCACTGCCCGACACCAACGGCGCCTTCGCGCTGCCGTCTGCGTCGGCAACCAACACGGGTACGTACGCCATCCTGCGTACGCTCTTCCAGGTCACCCGTAACGGCGATGCCGACTGCCGTCAGACGGCGGCCTCGGCTGGCACGTGCGACAACGTCGACAACAACATCTACGGCGCCACGTCGGGTAAGGCAGGCGCAGTGCGCCAGTTCACCCAGTTCCTTTGCAGCACCACCAACCTGCAGATGGGTACCAACCCGTTCACGGGCCGCGGCTACCGCTCCGAGGTCATCTCGGCACTGAACGCCGAGGGCTTCCAGCAGGTGCCGGCAGCGCTGCGCACCGCTGGCTACTCCTGCGCCGTGAACACCTGATCACCTTCACGCACTGAGCATCGACGCTCGGCGCCGGGACTGCCCTCGGGTGGACCCGGCGCCGAGCCCGTTTTCCGTCGGGCGCGAAACCTCCCGGCTACGGTTCATTCCCTACCCACGGGCGCGAGATGTCCCGCATGTGGGAGAAATCGAGCCCGTGGGCGCGACAACTCCCGAGTCAGCGGGTGGCGGCGCCATCGACGACGACGGCGGTGCCGTCGAAGATGGTGTGGCGCACTTTGCCGCGCAGCGTGCGGCCGGCATAGGGCGTGTTGCGGCTCTTGCTCGCCAGTCGGGTGGGCTCCACGGTCCACTCGGCCTTGGGGTCGAAGACGGCGAGGTTGGCCGGTTCGCCCACGGCGACGGGGCGACCATGGCGGTCGTCGACGCCGGCGATGGCAGCCGGATTCCAGCTCAGCAACGCCACCACGGTGGACAGCGGTACGTCGAGTTCGGTGATGGCCAGCGCCAGTGCCGTCTCCAGGCCGAGCATGCCCGGGGGAGCTTGGTCGAGCGGCGCTTCCTTGGTGTGCGGGGCGTGCGGCGCGTGGTCGGTGGCGATGGCATCGATGGTGCCATCGGCGAGGCCCTGCTTCAGTGCGGCAATGTCGTTGGCGGTGCGCAACGGTGGGTTCACCTTGTAGACCGCGTCGTAGGTCTCCACCAGTTCGTCGGTGAGGGTGAAGTGATGCGGTGCCGCCTCGGCGGTGATGGGCAACCCTTCCGCTTTCGCGTTGCGAACCAGTTCCACGCTGCGGGCCGTGCTGAGGTGCAGGAAGTGCATCGGCACGCCGGTGAGGCGGACGAGTTCGATATCGCGGAAGAGCATCAGTTCCTCCGCCAGTGCGGGCCACCCGGGCAGGCCGAGTCGGCTGCAGCACGAACCCTCGTGCATGACGGCACCCTTGGTGAGCGAACTGACTTCACAGTGTTGAGCCAGCACGATGCCGAGTGGCTTCGCGTACTCGAGGGCGCGTCGCATCAGCGCCGCGTCCTGCACGCCGTTGCCGTCGTCGGTGAACAGGTGCACACCGGCGGCATTGAGTTCGCCGTAGGGGGCGAGTTGTTCGCCGTTGCGTCCTACGGTGATGCAACCCGACGGCAGCACCTCGCACAGGCCGGCCCTGCGGCCCTGCTGGCGCACGAACTCCACCACGGCCACGCTGTCCTGCGCCGGGTCGGTGTTCGGCATCGCCACCACGGCGGTGAATCCACCGAGCGCAGCGGCGCGGCTGCCGGTCTCGATGGTCTCGGCTTCTTCCTTGCCGGGCTCGCGAAGGTGCGTGTGCAAGTCCACGAAGCCTGAGGTGACCATGCAGCCCGTGGCGTCGAGCACGGTGTCGCCGGCAAGACCGACGCCCACCTCCACGATGCGCCCGTCCTCCACGGCCACGTCGGCGACGCGTTCGCCGGTTTGGTCGAGGATGGTTCCACCCGAGATGACGAGGCGGGTCATGCTGATTCTCCGATCGAGGAGGCGCTGCCCGAGCCGAGCAGTGTGAAGAGGACGGCCATACGCACGGCGACGCCGTTGGTGACCTGTTGAAGGATGACCGAGCCGGGAAGTTCGGCGGGGTCGACCACGATCTCGACGCCGCGGTTCATCGGGCCCGGATGCATCACCAGCGCGTGTGGCGCCAGGCGGGCCGCCCGGGCGTGGGTGAGGCCGTAGAGCGCCGAGTACTCGGCCAGCGACGGCAGCAGGGCGTCGTCCATCCGCTCGCGCTGCACGCGCAGCAGGTAGAGCACGTCGAGATCGGGCAGCAGCGCGTCGAGGTCGTGACTCACATCGACGGGCCATCCTTCCAGCGATGGCGGCAGCAGGGTGGGCGGTGCCACCAGCGTTACGTGGGCGCCGAGTTTGGTGAAGGCCTGCACGTCGCTGCGCGCCACGCGGCTGTGCTTGATGTCGCCCACGATGGCAATGCGGAGACCTTCGAAACTGTCACGCCGGTTCAAGCCGGTGCGGATCGTGTAGCAATCCAGCAGGGCCTGTGTGGGGTGCTGATGCCATCCGTCGCCGGCGTTCACAATGCTGGCGTTGGTCCAACGAGTGATCATCTGCGGCGCGCCGCTGCTCTTGTGGCGCACCACGAACGCGTCCACCCCCATGGCGGTGATGGTTTCGATGGTGTCGCGCAGACTCTCGCCCTTGTTCACGCTGCTACTCGACACCGCGAAGTTCATCGTGTCGGCGCTGAGGCGTTTGGCGGCAGTGTCGAAACTGGTGCGGGTGCGAGTGGAGTCCTCGAAGAACAGGCTCACGACGTTCTTGCCGCGCAACGCCGGCACCTTGGGAATGGGCCGGCTGCTCACTTCCGCCATGTGATCGGTGAGTTCCAACATCTTGTGGATGTCGGTGGCGCTCAGGTCCTCGATACTCAGGAGGTGCTTCACCGGATCACCACCCCTTCGGATGTGGCGCTGACGTTCTCGTCGCGCGAGGTGGGCAGGTTCTTGCCGACGTAGTCGGGCCGGATCGGTAGCTCGCGATGCCCGCGGTCCACGATGACGGCGAGTTGCACCGCGCGCGGGCGGCCGTACTCGTTCAGCGCCTCGAGCGCGGCGCGCACCGTTCGACCGGTGAAGAGCACGTCGTCGGTGAGCACGACGGTGGCACCATCGAGCGACATCGGAATATCGGTGACACTGCCCGGCACGATGGGGCGGATGCCCACGTCGTCTCGATGGAAGCTCACGTCGAGGGACCCAACTGGCACGGGGTGCTCGGGGTCGATGCCGTGCAGCACTTCGCCGAGGGCATCGGCCACCCACACGCCGCCACGCTGGAGGCCCACCAGCACCACGCCGTCGAGGCCATGGTTCCGCTCCACGATCTCGTGGGCGATGCGGGTGAGGGCTCGACGGATGTCGTCGGCACTGAGCACGGTGCGTTGCGCCATGGGTGGCGTTCCTTTCACGTATGGGCCTCACAGGACCCATTTCACGTTCAACGCCATGCTAACGCGCGCCGTCGCCCACCCCATTCCAGCGGCTCAGGTGATGCCCCCACCTTGCGACTCCGGGGGAGTGGACCTCGCCATGTGGTGGCCGGCGACGTGGTGGCCGGCGATGTGGTGGCCGGCGTCGAGTCGGATCACTTGGTCGGCGCGGTCGAACGCCACGGCGCGGTGGCTGACGGCCAGCACGGTCATGCCTGCGGCGGAGAGGTTGGTCCAGAGCTGCAGTTCGGTCTCCACGTCGAGCGCGCTGGAGAGGTCGTCGAGCACCACCAACTCCGGCGAGTGCACCAGCGCTCGAGCGGTGGCCACACGTTGGCGCTGGCCGCCCGACAGGCGAAGACCGCGCGGGCCGATGAGGGTGGCCGCACCCTTGGGCATCTGGGCGATGTCGTCGCGGACGGCGGCGAGTTCCAGCGCCAACTCCAACGACTCAGGGGGCACCTCGCCCAGCGCGATGTTGTCGGCCACCGAGTCGCTGATGAGTTGCGGCACCTGCGGCAGAAAGGCTGCGTTGGGCGGCACGAAGAAGGCGGCGCGGTCGGCGACCGGCTGACCATTCCAGCGCACCTCGCCATCGACATCGGCATCGTGCGCCAGGCCCAGCACGGCGCGCAGCAACGTGGTCTTGCCCGCCCCAATGGGTCCGGTGACCACGGTGAAGCTGCCGCGCGGAATCTGGAAGCTGATGTCGCGCACCCCGCCACCGGTGGCGTAGGTGGCGGAGAAGTGCACCACCTCCAGTTGCTGCAGGTGCGAGCGGCGCGGCCGGACTGCGGCGTGGCGGACGTTGGTCTCGCCCTTCGCGATGGGAAGGTTGCGGGGTCGCACCACATTGTTCACGTCGGCCTCAGCCACCAGCCCGCGCATGCGCTCGAATGCCACGCCAGCTTGCTTACGGCGCGCCAGCACCCGGCCGACCATGCGCGGTAGGAAGCTGAGCCAGCCGAGGTATGCGGTGAACACGGCGAGCGCCCCCACGTCGAACGCTCCCGAGGCAAGCGCGCCAGCGCTCACCAGCAGCACCAGGCCCAGGCCCACATCGGCGGCACCCTGTCCGAAGGCCTGCACACCTTCGTCGAGTACACGGTCGCGCACGGCGGTGTGTCGTCGTCGGTCGACGAGCGTGGTGAGGTGGGCGAGTGTGGGGTCGACCGCGTCGTTCACCTTCACGGTGGTGGCTGCTGCCATCACGTCGCCCACGAACCCACTGACTGCTGCCGCAGCCGTCCGGTCGGCCGAGCGGTATCGCTTGATGCGGTTGTCGAGCACGCGGGTGGCGATGGCCACGAGGGTGAGGGGCAGGGCCAGTACGGCAGCGGCGCGAGGGTCGATGCTGCCCAGCACGAACCCGGCCAGCAGGGTGAACACCGTGCCCGCACTCACGTCGATGATGCCATCGATGAGCATCGAGACGTCCTCGACGTCGTCGCGGAAGTGGGTGATGGCCTCGCCGGCTGAGCCGACGGGCTGGCCGGCCTCCAGGCCGCCACTCGCCAGTTGGGCTGCGAGCAGATTGGAGCGCACGAAGGCCTGCATGTGCACCCACGACTTCGTCCAGAGCAGCGCACCCCAATGGATGCTGGTCATTCGCAGTGTGTCGACCAACAGCACCGTGCCGGCCAGCCAATACACCAGCGTGGTGTCGCCCGCTTCGAGAGCCCGAAAGGCTCGGCCGAGCAGCCACCCGTTGAGCACTGGAAAGGTGAAGAACAGAATGAACAGCGCCCATGCCGCCCAGAAGGTGCGGGGGCGATGCTGGGTGATGCGCCAGGCGAGGCGCCACACGCCGATGGGACGCGTCATGACAACAGGTCCAGTTCGTCGTCGATGCCGGGAATGCCGGAGGGTTCGAGCGCGATCTCGAGAAGGTGGTGGAACCGACTGGTGGGGTCGGCGGCCAATGTCTGGCGCTCGCCATGCTCGAGCACAGCGCCGTGGTCGAGCACCAGAATCTCGTCGACGTGTCGCAGCGTGCTCAGTCGGTGGGCGATCACCAAGGTGGTGCGGCCGCGCATCAGTTCACCAACCGCCGCGTCGAGACGTGCCTCAGTTTCGGGGTCGACGCGGGCCGTCGCTTCGTCGAGCACCACGAGGTCGGGGTCGCGCAGCCACACTCGTGCCAGGGCGAGCAACTGCGCCTCGCCCGCCGACAACCCTGCGCCGCCGGCTCCGAGTTCGCGGTGGATGCCGCCGGTCACGAGTGCCCCGAGACCGGCGCGTTGCAGGGCGTGCTCCACTTCGGTATCGGTGGGTGCCGGGTCGAACAGGGTGATGTTGTCGCGTAGCGAGCCCGAGAACAGTTCCACCTCTTGGGGAATCATCGCGACGCGTTGGCGTAGTTCGCTGAAGGGAATGTCGGCGATGGGGACGCCGTTCAACCGCAGTTCGCCACCGGTGGCCTCCACCAAGCGCAGCACCAGTCGCGAGAGCGTGGTCTTTCCGCTGCCCGTTCGACCCACGATGCCCATGGATCTGCCCGCAGCGAGCGTGAGGTGGATGTCGCGCAGCACGGCCTCGCCGTCGCCGTAGTCGAATCCGAGATGGTCGAACGTCACCTCGAGTGGGCCGGCGCTGGCCGCGGTGGTGCCAGCATCCACGACGGCGGGGCGCACCGCCAGCAGGTCGATGACCCGGACCATGGCGCCGTTGGCCTTCTGGATGGTCTCGAGTTGATGGATGACGTCTTCCAGCGGACGCTCGAGCAGCAGCACGTACTGGAACAGCAGGAAGGCCGTGCCCACGGTGATGGAACCGGCGGCCACCAGCGCGGTGCCGGCGATGAGCGACACCACCGAGCCGATGGATACCGAACCCTGCACTGCCCACCACAACCGCAGGAATGCCTGCTCGCGCCGAACCGAACTGTGCATGGTGCGGCTGCTCTCGTCGATGAAGCGCCACATGGCGTGTTGGCCTGCGCCGTTGGCGCGAAGGTCCTCGGCTGCCGTGAGACGTTCCTCGATGCCGCCATACAGCGCCGCGTAGGCGCCCATCTCGTCGCTCGACTCGCCCACGGCGCGGTGTCGGCCGCGCACCACCACGGCAGCGGCCGCGGCCACGAACACCGTGGCTCCGAGTGCGAGTCGCCAGTCGATGAACGCCAGCACCCCGAGGATGCCGATGGTGAGGCTGATGGCCCCGGCCAGTTTCGGCACCACCATTCCGAGGAAGTCGCTCACCGAGGTGACGTCGCCGTCGACGCGTTGGATGAGTTCGCCGGGTGTGTGGGTGCGGTGGAACTCGTGATCGAGGCCCAGCACATGGCGAGCCATGTCGAGGCGAATCTGGTTGGTGGTGCGCCAGGCGGTGGCGGTGGCGAACCAGGCGACGGCCACCAACACCACCTGAGTGACCACGGCGATGGCCAGGAACAGCACGGCCAGTGCAGCGATGCTGCGGGTGTCGGCGTGTTGGTCGCCCACCGCCCCGGTGGCGATATCGACGATGCGCCGTACCACCAGTGGACCGGCCAGGGTCATCGCGGAGGCCAGTGCCACCAGCGCGCCGAGGCCGACCCAGCGCCGAGCGTCGGGCCGAAGGAGTGCCGCAAGGGCGCGCCAGCGTGAGGTGGGGGAGGACATCGCACCCAGTCTCCACCCTCGCAGGCCCTTGCGGCACACGATTTTCGCGAGCGAGAGCACCTCGGAATGCCGGTTCCGACGAAATGCCAGGGTCGGCCCACGATGGGCGACTACGGTGCATTCAGAAAATCGCGCGGAAGAGGCACTTGGTATTGGGTTCCTCGGGCGTTAGCATTGCACCTCGGCCCTTCGCGAGCCTTGGCGTGCCCCGGCATCCACTCGCTCGGATGGGTTCTCTGTTCCACCGATCGAGGAGGCGGTTCTGCCGAAGCCCAAAGACGACGCCATCGTGCTTGAAGGCACGATTCTTGAATCACTCCCGAACGCCATGTTCAGGGTGGAGCTCGAGAACGGGCACAAGGTCCTGGCGCACATCTCCGGCAAGATGCGGATGCACTACATCCGAATCCTCCCCGGCGACAAGGTGCAGGTGGAACTCACTCCCTACGACCTCACTCGAGGTCGCATTACGTATCGCTACAAGTAATTCCTCAGGTTCATCAGGTCTCGAGAAAGCACGTCACCCATGAAGGTCCGACCGAGCGTCAAGAAAATTTGCGAAAAGTGCAAGGTCATCCGCCGCCATGGCAGCGTGCGTGTGATTTGCGAGAACCCCCGTCACAAGCAGCGCCAGGGCTGAAAGAGAAGATCGCACGATGGCACGTATTTCCGGCGTCGACATTCCCCGCGAAAAGCGGTTGGAAATTTCGCTCACCTACATCTTCGGTATCGGCAAGCCCACTGCCCAGCGCATCTGCGCGGACACCGGCTTGAACCCCAACGAGCGGGTTCGTAACCTCACCGAGGACGAGATCAACAAGATCCGTGCGTGGGTCGACGCCAACATCACGGTCGAGGGCGACCTTCGCCGCGACGTGGCGCAGGACATCAAGCGCAAGATCGAGATCGGTTGCCTCCAGGGCGTCCGTCACCGTAAGGGTCTGCCGGTCCGTGGCCAGCGCACCCACACCAACGCCCGTACCCGTAAGGGTCCGAAGAAGACCGTTGCCAACAAGAAGAAGGCTGTGAGGAAGTAATGGCGAAGCCGAAGCCGGGCGGTCGCCGCCCCCGCAAGCGCGAGCGCAAGAACGTCACCAACGGTGTCGTTCACATCAAGAGCTCGTTC
>CAIXIJ010000117.1 GCA_903919455.1 uncultured Acidimicrobiaceae bacterium
GCCGCTCGCCCCGTCGACCGCACCGCGCCGAAGGAGCGCACTGAGTGTCACTCGCACTCGACGTTCGCCAATTCCGTTCTTTGCCGTCTCGTGTTGGCGTGTGTTGCCGAGAGCCGCCGAATGATGCTCGGTGCTGTGCACCTGGTGTGCACCTGGGAACGATGAAGGCCCCGCCGAAGCGGGGCCTTACCGTGTCTGACCTGGTGTTTCACGGAGTGGAGACGAGGGGAATCGAACCCCTGACATCCACCTTGCAAAGGTGGCGCTCTACCAATTGAGCTACGTCCCCGAGGACGGACGTCAGGATATCGGCCCGCGCCGCACCTCATACTCGCCAGTTTCGAGCATCTGCAGAAACGCTGCGTGGCCCTCGTCGAAGGCAGCCCGCTCGGCGGGCACAGCCTCAGCCGGGTCCAGTGCGTCACCGTGGGCGTAGCGGGCTGGGTCGTCGAACACGAACGCCGGCGTTGCGGGTAACGCCTCGGGCGCGCACTGCAACGGCGCGCGATACGCCCACACGTTCTCGTAGCAGAATCGGCGCACGCCAGCCGCATACAGGCGGTCGGTGGTGCCCAACGTGTCGAGGTGGCCCGATCCGAACGGCACACCCTGCACCACCGGCCCATCAGGGCCGTGCACCAACACGTGGTCTTTGGCGTGCACCCGCGCGATAAACGGTGCCATCGCATCGAGCGCGTCGAAGGGGTCTTCGCCCACCATCTGGCTGTTGCCGTAGTCGTAGAGCGCCCGCACCCACGGGTGATCGACCGCCGTGAGGATCTCGGCCAGCACAGGGCCGGTGAAGTCTTCGTGGTTCTCCAGCACCACCAGCACGCCAGCATCGGCCGCAGCGTCGGCCACCGCGCGCAGGTCGGTGATGGTGCGCTGCACGATCTCGGCAAGTGGGCCGTGGTACTTGGTGTACGTACGCAAGGTGTCGGCGCCGCAGGCCGCGGCCACACCGATCATCTCGGTCATGTTCTCGAGAGCGGTGTTGCTGGTGTCGAGTTCCAGCCTGAGGTCGAGGCGTTCGGCCTCGGCGCGCACGGCCCTGAAGTGCTCGGGGTTGGTGCCGCACAGGTCGCGAAATCCTGGTCCGTTGGCCGACACGTTCACCCCGGTGAAACCGCGCGACGCCATCTCCGCCATGTAGGCGAACACGTCGTAGCCCGTGCGGTCGCGGTAACGAAGGTGGAACCGCATGGAGTACGAGTGCACGTGCAGTTCGATGGGCTTCACCATTGGCGGATGAACTCCAGTTCTGCGGCCAACGCGGCTCGATACCGGTCGGCCACCTCGGGCTGAATGCGTCGCAGTCGGTGGGCACGCCACACGCAGTACGACGCGATGCGATAGTGCCAGGCGGCACCATCGCGGAGGTAACGCTGCACGATGCTGCGGTCCGCATACGCATCAAGGAAGGCCTGGTGCGCGTCGGCCGTGTGTGGCGGTGTGGCGTACAGGATCATCATCGCCGGCGACAGGAAGCACGCCAGGTCCTCCACCGCGTCGCCCACGCCGGGGCACTGCCAGTCGATGAGCACCAACCCCGTCGCGGTGCGGATCAGGTTTCCCGGCCCGCAGTCGGTATGCACCAGCGACAGACGTCGGGCGGGTGTTGCCGACACGTGCAGAGGCCGAAGGGCTTCCATGCGCGCCCGTTCGCGCGCCACAGGCACGTCGGCCACGATGGCGTCGGCCTGCGCGATCGCTGCGGCGGCCGACCGATGCAGTTGCCGCATCCCCTTCGGCGCCGGAAGGTGATGCACCGTGTGCAGCAGATGAGCCACGTCGGCGACGCCACGCTTCCACTGCGTGCCGGTGACGTAGCCGTAGACCACCAGTGCACCCTCGTGATCGTGGGGCTCGCGATACGACACCAACTCCGGCGCACACCCAGTGCCGGCCAAGTGCGCCATGGCGAACGCCTCGTGGTCGGGAAGGTTCGGGTACATCGGGTTCGGGTCGCCCGGGTCTTCCGAGTACTGCTTCTCGATGACGTACCCGCGCCCCGAACGCACCTTCCACACCTGGTTGCGATAACCGCCGGCGAGCAGCGTGCGAGAACCAGAAGCCACTCCTCGAGAGTAGGCCGTGGAACAATGCCGCGATGCACGCCGCCATCAGCGTGCTGGTCGTGCAACTCGTCGGTGGTTGAAAAGGCTCCGTAATCTGCGGCCCATGTCCCGCATCAAGTTCGGCACGTTCCTCGCACCCCACCATCCGCTCGGCGAGAGCCCCACGCTGCAGTTCCAGCGCGACCTCGAATTCGCCACGCATCTCGACCGCCTCGGGTACGACGAGTTCTGGGTGGGCGAACACCATTCCACCGGCTGGGAAATGATCGCCAGTCCCGAGATGTTCCTGGCCTCGGCGGCCATGGTGACGAACCGCATCAAGTTGGGTACCGGCGTGGTGTCGTTGCCGTACCACCACCCGTTCAACGTGGCCCAGCGCATGGTGCAACTGGACCACATCAGCCACGGCCGCGCCATGTTCGGTACCGGCCCCGGCGCCCTGCCCAGCGATGCCCGCACGCTGAACATCGACCCGATGACCCAGCGCGACCGGCAGGACGAAGCCCTCGGCGTCATCATCCGTCTCATGCGCGGCGAGCGGTTCACGCACGAGAGCGACTGGTTCACCTTGAACGACGGTGCCCTGCAGATCCTGCCCTACCAGGAGGACATGCCGATGGTCACCGCCAGCAGCCTGTCGCCGTCGGGTATGACCATCGCCGGCAAACACGGCATCGGCGTGCTGAGCATCGCCTCCAACAGCAGCGACGGCCTCCAGGCGCTGCCCACGCAATGGCAGTTCGCTGAAGATTCGGCGGCTCAGCACGGCAAGACCGTCGACCGCAAGAACTGGCGCGTCATGCTGAGCTGGCACATCGCCGAAACCCGCGAGCAAGCAAAGCAGGACTCCATCCTCGGTCTGCAGAAGTGGCACAACGAGTACAACGTGAAGGTGCTCGGCCGCCCCGGCGCCCACTGGGTGGACGACCCCGAAGTGCTCTTCAACGAAGTCGCTGGCGGTGCCGACGCCCGTGGCGGCGCAGCAGTCATCGGCACGCCCGACGACCTGATCGAGGCCATCCTCCACCTCAAGCAGCTCACCGGTGGGTTCGGTGTGGTGCTCGGTTTCGCTCACGACTGGGCGAACATCGAAGCCAGCCGAAAGTCGTGGGATCTCGTGGCCCGCTATGTGATGCCTGCGGTGAACGGCACCACCCGCTCTCAGATGGCCTCGGCCGAGTACGTGGCCGAGCACAAGAGCGAGCTGATGGCCGGCGCCTCAGCTGCAGTGATGAGCAAGATCATGAGCGACGAGAAGGCCGCCGCTGCGATGGGCGTCACGATGGCCCAGATGCAGGCGCGCGCAGCCGGACAGCAGGCCCAGCCCGACTTCCGTCCGGGTGGCGGCCTGTCCGTGCCTGAGTAGGCCTCAGTCGTCCTTCAACGCCACGGCGTTGGGGGTGACGTTCATCTTCGGCACGTACTCGGCCACTTCCACCTCGCGACCCTCGCCCTCGAACATCATCCGCAGGGCAGTGCGGCACGACGTGCAGGGGCCGTAGAACCGCTCGCTCACCTCGCTGCCGCAGCGCGGGCAGGTCACGTTCATCGTCTCCATCGTCACCATCATCACCATCCTGCGGTCAGTATGCGTTCGCCCAGAACTGTCGCAGCATTTCGGCACCCGTGGCGGGATCCCCCAGCATCCACCAGTGGCCCTGGCCCTCCAGCACGTGGCGGACAGCGCCAATGCGATCGGCCACCTGGGCACCAAGATCTTCACCGCGTACGAACGGGTCGTTGGGGGCGATGATGGCAAGGCCGGGCAGCGTGCCGGCAGGCCCGAGGTGCTCACCCCACTCCTTCATCGCCGGTTGCGCAGCAGAGCGGTACAGCGACAGCACGCACTTGCCCATCAGTTCGTCGCCCGCCGCCACCAGTTGGGTGCCGGTATCGCGTGGGATGCCGATGGCCTCGTAGAGCGCGATCCGTTCTTCCACCGGCGTGGCCATGCTCTGCTCGAAGTACTCCTCGCCAGCACCGGGCGTCTGCCAGATCTGGGCGAAGTCGTGCCACACGTAGTCGGGGTGGAAGAGACCGAGCACGTCGCACGCCCACGTGCGGAACAGGTCGGGACGCACCGACACTGCGCGCATGCCGATGCCGCCGCCCCAGTCGTGCCCCACCAGGTCCACCGGACCGTGCGCGTCCACGAGGTGCTCCACCTCGGCGATGAACCAGGCGACGTACTCCTCCTTGGTGGCACCGAAACCGTCGGGCACCGGGCAGCCGAAGCCGGGCAGGTTCGGCGTGACGATGTCGGCGCGGCCGAGTTCGGCCTTCAGCGCGTCCCAGATCACCGGGGTTTCAGGGTTGCCATGGAGCAGTACGACCGTCATGGGGCGATGGTAGCGACGTCGCAACGATGCGCTGTCCCACCTCATCGATGGCAAACTTTGCCATCAGCCATCTAGTATCACCGTATGAGCACCATGAACGTGTCGCTCCCGGATGAGCTGAAGGCCTTCGTCGATGTCCAGACTGTGCAGGGCGGTTTCGGATCCACCAGCGAGTTCGTCCGGGATCTGATCCGCCGCGAGCAGGATCGCCTGCACCTCAGGGCACTCCTCCTCGACGGCGCCGCGTCCCCTGCCGGTCCGATCGCCGACGACGACTACTTCGCGACACTCCGCGCTGGCCTGTCGGCCAAGGGCTGAGCCTGTGGCGCAACCGAGAGCGCAACTCCGTGCTCGCGCCAACCACGATGTGGAGCAGGCACTCGAGCACCTTCTGAATGAGGCCGGCCCTGAGGTGGCGCTTGCGTTCATCGATGCGCTCGAGCACGGTCTCCGGCAAGTCGTCCGAAACCCTGCACTCGGTTCGCTGCGCTTCGCCTACGAACTCGGCATACCGGAACTGCGCGCCCTACGGCTGCGGAAGTTTCCGCACGTCGTGTTCTACGTGCATCGAGGTGAGGTCGTCGATGCATGGCGGGTGTTGCACACGAGTCGAGACCTCCCAGCCAGTCTCGGCAACGAGCCCTGAGGTCGTTTGCGGACGAGCCGTTCAGTCGGTGCGTCATACGATCGGGTCATGCATGTCGACGTGATGCTCACCCCACAGCCACTGCAACG
Source organism: uncultured Acidimicrobiaceae bacterium (assembly GCA_903919455.1). Taxonomy (GTDB): domain Bacteria; phylum Actinomycetota; class Acidimicrobiia; order Acidimicrobiales; family Ilumatobacteraceae; genus UBA668. The sequence continues at coordinate 5,153 of CAIXIJ010000117.1, forward strand.
CATGGACGGCACCGCTCGCGCCCTTGAGCAAGCGGGCTTCGACGGCATTCTGTTCACCGAGGCTGGGCGCACGGCGTATCTGTCGGCGGCAGTAGCCGCCGCGGCCGCGCCCAACCTGGAGCTGAGCACCGGCGTGGCCGTGGCCTTCCCCCGCAGCCCGATGGTGACCGCGCAGGTGGCATGGGAACTGCAGGAGGCAACCGGCGGCAAGTTCCGGCTTGGCCTCGGCACGCAGGTGCGCACACACATCGTGCGTCGATACGGCGTGGACTTCGATTCACCTGGGCCCCGAATGCGCGATTACGTGCAGGCCGTGAAGGCGTGCTTCGGCGGCTTCCGCGGCGAGCCGCTCGACCACCGCGGCTCGTTCTACGAACTCACGTGGCTGAACCGGCAATGGAGCCCGGGCCCCATCGACGTACCCGACCCGAAGGTCGACATCGCAGCCGTGAACCCATGGATGCTGCGCATGGCCGGCGAGGTGGCCGACGGTGTGCACGTGCACCCCATTGGTGAGCCCGGCTATCTGCAACGCCACGTGCTGCCCAACGTGGCCCGCGGTGCCGAGGAGATGGGCCGCAGCCTGCACGACATCAGCATCATCGTGCCCGTGAACATCATCGTCGGCGACACTGAGGCCGAACGCGCTGCCGATCGAGAACTGCTGCGCGGCATGCTGAGCTTCTACGGCAGTACCCCGAACTACGCGTTCATCTGGGATGAAGCCGGTTTCGAGGGCACCACTGCGCGCGTGCGCGAGCATCAGAAGACGGGCGACATCGCGGGCATGGCTGCGCAGATCACCGACGACCACTTGGCCACCTTCTGCACCGAAGCATCATGGGATGGTCTCGCCCAGGCGTTGGTCGACAAGTACGGCGGCGTGGCCTCGCGGCTGGTGTTCTACAACGCGCTGATGGGTCATCCCGAGCGCATCGAACGCTTCGGCGAAGTAGCCCGCGAGATCCGCTTCCTCACCGAAGGCTGATTCTCTCGGTCGGCATGAGCCAGATGGCCGTCGAGCGCATAGCGTCACGGCCATGACGAATCCGAACATCCGCATGGGGCTGCAGATCCCCTCGTTCACCTACCCGGGCGTCGGCCCGGCCGACCTGTTCGAGACCATCAGCGGCATCGCCGTCACGGCCGAGAACAGCGGTTTCGACAGCGTGTACGTGATGGACCACTTCTACCAACTGCCGCTCATCGGTCGACCCGAGGAGAACATGTTCGAGGCCTACACGCTGCTCTCGGCCATCGCCGCCCGCACGAACAAAGTCCGTCTCGGCTGCATGGTGGGTGGCATGACCTACCGCAACCCGGCGTTCCTGGCCAAGCAGATCACCGCGCTCGACGTCATCTCCAAGGGCCGCGCAATCTGGGGCATCGGCGCCGGTTGGTTCGAGCAGGAGCACCTGGAGTACGGCTACGAGTTCGGCACGTTCACCGACCGCTTCGAGAAGCTCGAAGAGGGCCTGCAGATCATCAAGAGCATGTTCGTGAACGACACCACCACGCTCGATGGCAAGTGGTTCAAGGTCACCAACGCACTGAACGCTCCGAAGCCGGTGCAGGCCGGTGGCCCGCCCGTGCTCATCGGTGGCGGCGGCGAGAAGAAGACGCTGCGCATGGTGGCCCAGTACGGCGATGCCTGCAACGTGTTCGGCAGCCCCGACCAGGTTCGCCACCTCATGGGCGTGCTCGACGCGCACTGCGCGAACCTCGGCCGAGATCCAAAGGAAATCTGCCGCACCCGCCTCGGCACGCTCATCATCGCGCGCACGATGGAAGAGGCTCAGGTGAAGCTCACGGCTCGCCTCGGTGGCGCAAAGTTCGAAGACCTGCCGGCCGACCTGCAGTTCCGGGTGCAGCATCAGTTCCTCGTGGGCGACGCCGACACGGTGGCCGAGAAGGTGCAGGCCCTGCTGGATGCCGGCCTCGACGGCCTCATCTTCAACATGCCCGATTCGTACGACCTCGAGACGGTGGCGTACGCAGGTGAGGTACTTCGCGGCATCATGGGGTGATGCGCATCGTTCTGGGTACCTGCCACCACGACTGTCCCGACAGCTGCGGGTGGCAGGTTTCCGTCGACGACGAAGGTGTGGCCACGCAGATGCGCGGCAACCCCGACCATCCCTACAGCCAGGGCGAGTTGTGCCCGAAGGTGAACCGCTTCCTCGGTCGCGTCTACAGCCCCGAGCGCGTGCTCTACCCATTGCGGCGCGTCGGCGCCAAGGGTGAGGGCCGCTTCGAGCAGATCTCGTGGCGGGAGGCGCTCGACGAGATCGCCCAGCGCTTCCAGGGCATCGTCGCGGAGCACGGCGCCGACGCCATCGTGCCCTACGTGAGTGCGGGCAACCAGAGCCTGCTCGCCATCATGTTCGGCGAGCGCTTCTGGCATCACCTCGGCGCGGCGCGGGTCACCGGCAACCTGTGCGGCGCCGTTGCTGCGGCCGGCACGGTCACTGCACTCGGCAGCGGCAAGGGCATCGACCCCAGCGACCTGCAGCACAGCAAGTTCATCATCCTGTGGGGCACCAACACCCGGCTCACCAACCGGCACCTGTGGCCCTTCATCGAGCAGGCCAGGGCGAACGACGCGCAGGTGGTGGTGATCGATCCCATCCGCACCATCACCGCCGAGTCGGCCGACTGGTTCATCCAGCCCCGGCCCGGCACCGACGTTGCGCTCATGCTGGCGATGATGCACGTGCTGGTGCGCGACGCGCTGATCGACACCGACTACGTACAGCAGCACACCGAAGGCTTCGACGACCTCGCCGCACACGTGGCCGACTGGACACCGCAGCGCGCCGCCGACATCTGCGGCATCGACGCCGCCGACATCGAAACCCTCGCCCGCCGCTATGCCGCCGAGCAGCCCGCGGCCATTCGCACGCTCGTGGGTGCCGAGCACCACGAGCACGGGGGCATGTTCTTTCGCACCCTCGCCTGCCTGCCCGCACTGGTGGGCGCATGGCGGCATCTGGGTGGCGGCTATGCCCGCAGCGTGAGCGCCTGGACCAACGACGTGGTCGACGTCGACGCGCTCACCCGGCCCGATCTACTTGCAGGCCGCAACACGCGCGGTGTGGCAATGCCGCAGTTGGGCCGGGCCCTCCTCGACACCGAGGCCCCGCTGAAGGCCATCGTGATGATCGGCGTGAACGCCATGGTGTCGGTACCCGAGACCGAACTGGTGCGCCAGGGTCTGCTGCGCGACGACCTGTTCACCGTGGTGCACGACCAGTTCATCACCGACACCGCGAAGTACGCCGACATCGTGCTGCCCGCCACCACACAGATCGAGGCCACCGACGTGGTCACCTCGTGGGGCAGCCTGCACGTGGGCTGGAACGACGCCGCCATCGCCCCGCTCGGCGAAGCGGTCAGCAACAGCGAACTGCACCGCCGTCTCGCCGCGGCGATGGGTTTCACCGAGCCAGCGTTGTTCGACGACGACATCACGGCGTTGCGCGCCGCACTTCCCACCATCGACTTCGATGCGCTGCGCGACAGTGGCGTGGCCGACGTGCCGTATGCACCCAATCGTCTGCCCTATGCGAACGGTGGTTTCGCCACCCCCAGCGGCAAGGTGGCGTTGCGTTCCGATGCGTTGGCAGCGCTGGGCTTCCCCGCCCTGCCCACCTATCTGGCGCCTCACGAAGCACCCAGCGCCGAATTCCCGTTCGCTCTGCTCACCCCAAAGCAGCAGACCCGCTTCCTGAACAGCAGTTACTCGCAGTTACCCCAGCATGGCCCACTGGAAACGCCGCCCGCCCTCGAGGTGTGCGCTGCTGATGCCGCCGCGTTGGGTCTGGCGGAGGGCGATATGGCCCGAGTGCACAACCGTCGCGCCGAACTGCGCCTGCCGGTGCGCATCACCGAACGGGTTCGCCCCGGGGTGGTGTCGGTGCCGTGGGGTTGGTGGTCGCATCAATACGGCGGCGCCGACGGCACGGTGGTGAACTCACTCACCAGCGACGCTGCCACCGACTGGGGCGGTGGCGTGGCCTTCTGGGACACCACCGTCGCGGTCGCTCGCGCGTAACTGCTCACCCTGTCACCGCAGGTGAGGGGTAGCCTTGCCGAATGGCAGGGGACCTGATCTACGCATTTCGCATCATGCGCCTGCCGCTGCTCGACGCCGGTGGCGCCATCATCGGCCGCATCGACGACATCGTGCTTATTCCCGGCACCCGAGGTGGAGCCCCGCGAGTGCTCGGCTTCGTGGCCACCAGCCAACGTCGCCGCATCTTCGTGAACGCCAACCGCATCGTGTCGCTGGAAGGCGACGGTGCGCGGTTGCGCAGCTGGGACGTTGACCTGAACCCGTTCAAGCCGAAGGCCGGCGAGATCCTGGTGGGTCGCGACATCATCGACAAGAAGATCAGCGATGAGACCGTCAGCGACGTTGCGCTGCGACCGGTCTCCGACGGCAAGCAGAGTTGGTGGGAGCCCACCAAGGTGCGCATGGCCCGCCGCAACCTCATGCGCCGCCGCCCCAGCTACCGCCTGGTGGATGTCACCGAGGTGCCGTCGCTGTTCGCCATGGAGGCCGGTGGCGAGATGGCCGCCGAAGCCGCCCGCCTGCGCGACATGCACCCGAGCGACGTGGCCGGCGTGGTGCGCGCCCTTCCGCTCACCCAGCGCAAGCTGCTGGCCGAGGCCATGGACGACGAGCGCCTCGCCGACCTCCTGGAAGAGTTGCCCGAAGCCGAGCAGTTGCGCATCATCGAAGGTCTCGACACCGAACGCCTGGTGAACGTGCTCGAGGAGATGGAGTACGACGACCTCGCCGACCTCCTCGCCGAGATGCCCGGCGAGCAGCGAACCCGCGTGCTCGCCGCCATGGACGAAGAAGACGCCGACGTGATGCGCCGCCTGCTGTCATACGAGGAAGGCACCGCCGGCTCGTTGATGACACCCGACATCATCATCCTCGGCGCGAACTCAACCGTCGCCGAGGCGTTGGCCGAGATCCGCGACCCCGAGTGGTTGGTCAGCATCGCCGCCCAAGTGTTCGTGGTGCAGCCGCCGTTCAAGCCACCGACGGGCACCTACCTCGGTGTGGTGCACTTTCAGCGACTGCTGCGCGAGCCCCCGGCAATGGAACTGGGTCGCATCGTGGAGCAAGAGCCCACCGTCACGCCCGACATTCTGGAGCGCGAGGTGGCCGAGCGGTTGGCCAGCTACAACCTGTTGTCGGTGGGGGTCTGCGACGAAGCCGGGCACCTGCTCGGCGCCATCACGGTCGACGACGTGCTCGACCGCACGCTGCCCACCGGTTGGCGGCAGCGCAGGCGGGTGAACGCAGGGTCGGTGTCGCGATGAAGCGCCGCGAAGACCTCACCACCCCCCGCCAGAACCGACGACTCGGCGTCCACTACGACCCCGACGCATTCGGTCAGTTCAGCGAAGGCATTGCCAGGTACCTCGGTACCGCCCGCTACCTCGTGTACCAAAGCGTGCTCATCGCCGTGTGGGTGGCGTGGAACTACGTGGCACCAGAGTTTCTGCAGTTCGACCCCAACAAGCGCGGTCTGGTGCTGCTCACCTTGGTGCTGTCGCTGCAGGCCAGTTACGCCGCACCCCTCATCCTGCTTGCTCAGAACCGGCAAGAGCAGCGCGACCGCAGCCAAACCGAGACCGACCGCAAGGTGGCCGAGCGCACCCAGGCCGATACCGAGTTCCTCGCCCGCGAGATCGCCAGCGTGCGCTTGTCGCTGGGCGACGTGCCCACCAACAGCGACCTCGAGGACTACTTCGACAAGCTCACCGCCGCCGTCGAGCGCATGAACGCACGCCTCGACGACCTCGAGGCCCGCTCCCGCAAGGGCATCATCCCCGACTGACTCGCTGCAGGTTCAGGCGACGACGCGTTGCACAAGTTGCAGGGTGATGGCTGCGAACTCGGTGGGTGACGTCCACGACGCCAGGTGATCGTCGGCCAACTCCACCACGAACGCATCCAACGCCGTCGCCAACGCACGTTGCTTGCGTGGCGGCACCAGACGATCCTTCGTGGTGATCAGTGACGCCGCCGGCGTACCCAGGTGCCTGGCCCACGACGACGCGTCGTACGCGCCGAGGGCTCGACCGGCCTGCACGATGGCACCAGCATCGTTGCGGTGCACTTCGCTGGCCAACCACGGCACATACGGCAGGAGCGGATGGTTCGGGCCCAGCAGTCGGCTGATGCCATGACGAATCCAGCGTTGGTACACCCGCGACCGCAGGACCGAGCCCAACACGCCGACGCCCTTCCAGCGCACTCGTTCCCACGTGGAGGCCCGCCACTCCAATGCAGTGGCCTGCACCACCATGCCGCGCACCAACTCGGGATGACGACGAGCGAGATGCATGCTGATGGGTCCACCCATCGAGTAGCCGACGGTCACCACCTGATCGATGCCCAACTGCCGCAGCACCAACGCCGCGTCGTCCGCTGCGTCGTGCAACTCGAACTCCGACGGGCTGCGCAAACCACGGCCGTGGCCACGATGGTCGACGCCAACGAACGAGAAGTGCTCGGCGAGCGTCTCGTAGGCGGTGAAGAACTGCAGATCCGAGCTCGCGGTCCAGCCGTGCAGCAACAGCAGTGTCGGCGCCGCGGGGTCGGGATGCTGGTGGTGGCGGTAGAACATCTCGCCGCGGCCTGGCAACACCATCGTGTGGCCGGGCGGCAACCACGGCAACGCCATGCCGTTCGCTTCAAGGGCCATGCCCCTAAGTTACCAAGCGGTAGCTCTGGGAACTCCGGTGAACTCCTGCACCCGCACCCCCAACAACGTGGCGTGATGCAGCAGATCCAAGTGAGCCATGCTGGTGGCACCGAGGATGTGCACCCCCGCCTCGAGGCCTGCTGCCAAGGCTCGCGACGCTGTGGATGCTGCCACCGCCGCCGCCAGATCAGCGGTGGGTGCCGCGGCGCCTGCAATCAGGGTGACCCGTGCGCCATCCACCGCAGCACCGCGCGCTTCCACCCGCACTGCACCCAGATCGCCATCGGAGTGTGGCGGTGTGAGCATGGGCAGGCGGGCAGTCAAGCGGTCGCGACGGGTGGCCGACACTCGCGCCGAGATGCGCAACGCCTCGGGGAATGCCTCGTGCAACAACTGAGGGTCGCCCAGCGCGGCCCGGTAGCAGTCGTGGGCCTCCACCGGTTCGGGAAACCACACCAGGTCGCGACCGCTTCCACCCGGCATCTCGGTCCAGTGGCCGTCGTGCCAGGCGTGCGAGTCGGTGCCCAGTGCTCGGTGGTGCTGGCGAGCACAGGCAGGTCCGGCGGTGCCATGGATGGCCACGTGCAGTTCGTCGAGTTGGTGCAGTTGGTCGGCGAGGTAGCGGGCCAGCAGGCCCGACAAACCGGGCGCCATGCCAGCCCCCACCACCAAGGGCACGTCGTGGCGATGGGTGAGGTCGGTCATTGACGCCAGCGATGCCAGGTCGTCGAGATCGTCGCTGATGCTCACCACCGGCGTGCCGTCCCGAAGGAACTGGGCTGCGAGATCGGCGTGGGGTGCTGGCTGGCACATCACCACGAGGTCGCAGGCGGTGAGGTCGGCCACTGAATCCACCACCACAGCGCCCACGCGGCGGGTGGCCGCCACTGCGTTGCCGTGCAACAGGTCGTACACGGCCACTCGATGCCCGAGTTGGCGCAGTAACTCGACCACACGGCTGCCGGTGACCCCCGAGCCGACCACGCCGACGATGGACCTCGCGGCAGCGCTGCCGGCAGGGGTCATTTTTTCGGCACGCTGACTTCGCGCCAACCGCCGGCCTGCGGCGGAACGCCGCCCTTGCCCTTCAGGCGCAGGACGCCAGCGATGGTGCCTGCCAGCGAGAGGGCCACGAGTGCTCGGCGAAGGACCTTCATCACCGCTGAGGCTACCAACTCGCTCGGCAGCGCTTCACAGGGCAACGAGGGCGCTACTTGGCTTGGAAAACCGCAACACCCCGGGCTGGAGGGCCCGGGGTGCCTGGTGGGGCTACACAGAATCGAACTGTGGACCTCATCCTTATCAGAGCGAAAGAACGGTGTTGCCCTGTGTTGCCTCGTGCTGTCGCATACCGTCTGAGCAGGTAGTTCGCGCAATTTCGTGTCGACCCGTGTTGCCCTGTGTTCACTGGCGCGCGGACTTGACGCGGACTTGGCACGGGAGTACCCATGTCGGAATGGCGTCCATTCGGGTCCGCAAGCTGTCCAACGGACAGCAGGCATACCTCGTTCGTTTCCGCGCCGCGGACGGCAGCGAACGCACCAAGCAGTTCGCCCGCCGACGCGACGCCGAGCGGTACGCGCACCTCGTCGAGGTCGACATCGACCAAGGCTCCTTCGTCGACCCGCGCCTGGGCCGCATGACTGTCAGCGAGTGGCACTCGCGGTGGTGGCCGACCGTCACCAACCTGCGCCCCTCCACGCGACTGCGCGACGAAGCCACGTTCCACAACCACATCGCGCCGACCTTCGGCGCAGTGCCACTCGCCCGTGTCGATCGCACGAGCCTGCGCGAGTGGGTCGCCGGTTTGTCCGACCCCGATGGGTCGGCGCTCGCACCCGCGACGACGATCAAGGCCGTCCAGGTGTTCAACAAGCTGATGCGCGCCGCGCTCGAGGACCGGCTGATCGCCGCCAACCCTGTCGAACGATTGCCGCTCCCGAAGGTCGAGCGCGAGGAGATGCGATTCCTCACCGCCGACGAGCTACGCCACCTCGCCGACACCATCGATCCGCGATATCGCGCCTTCGTGCTCGTCGCCGGCTACGGCGGCTTCCGACTCGGCGAGCTCCTCGCGCTGCGATGGAAACGAGTCGACCTGTTGCGCCGACAGATCACCATCACCGAAACACTCACCGATCTCGCCGGCCAGATCAGCTTCGGGCCACCCAAGACAAAGGCCGCCGTCCGCACGGTGGGCCTCCCCGCATTCGTCGCCGACGAACTCGCCCAGATCGCCAGCCAACCACTCGACCGAGACGCGCTCGTGTTCCAGTCAGCGGAGGGTTACGCCGTGCGACCCGGGCTCCTGAGACGCCGCTACTGGACCCCGGCGGTCGAGGCGGCCGGACTCACCCCGCTACGCATGCACGATCTGCGCCACACCGCCATCTCCCTGTGGATCGCCGCAGGCGCCAACCCGAAACAGATCGCCGTGCGCGCCGGCCACACCAGTGTCTCGGTCGTCCTCGACCGCTACGGCCACCTCTTCCCCCAACACGAAGACGCGCTCCTCCAAGCACTCGAGTACCGGCCATCATCGGCGGCGGCGAAGTGAAGCCCTTACTGACGGGCACCAGTGAAACCGGCCGCCAATACCGAATTCGGCTTCGTGGGCGCAACATGCCATCGATTCCCGGGGGGTCTCGTTTGCCGGTGGCGCTTTGGGAGCTGTGATTGATCGCCCGCTCATCTTGTCACCGCAGCTAGGTCCGCGAAGCGGCGGGTTGGTGCCAACAGAGGTGGCCGGCGCCAGCTGACGCACCTCTGGAGACGGATCTAGTCTGAGGAGCCTCGGTGGTTGATCTGGAGGTCATTGAACGGCGCGGACGAGCCTGTCAGCTGCTTGAACGTTCCGGCGTCATACGCTTCTGTGGCAACACACGAATCTGACTCGAGACCGGGTTGGTGAGGTTCGTTGGCGCCCGACGCTGCCCGCTGATTCGCTGCGCTGCTGACCGACTGGGTTCGTGGTCGGGAGTGTCGAAGGCGCGGACGACCGTTTCGCGCCCGTGGTCGGCGGGCGCGGGGATCGTCCAGCACCCGAGCACGGTGACGAGCGCGACGAGCAGCCCAAAGGCCAAACTCGAATGGAACTGTCGTGTTCCGCGTCGCCAAGTGGTCATTGAAGGGAGCCACCCACCGACGAGCCATCGGCCGGCTCCTCGCGCAGCAGGTTCCCCAGAAACGCCAGACCTCCCCTCCAATGCTGCGCCCCCCAGCGGGGTTCGCTCTCAACCTGCCCGGTCCGTATCGGAATGCACGAGCACTCCCAGGGACCCGACGAGAGTTCGTCGAGCAGACCCTTACGCACATGCAGCACTAAGTGCGAATAGGCATCACCCAATGGTTCTGCTCCTCCTATCTCGCACAGGAGATCTTGGCCGGCCGTAGCAGTGACAACGACGGTTGCGGACTGGCCCGCGTACTCGAACGGCTCGAAGATGTCGAACCTTCCAACCATCCCAGGTTCGGGGTTCACTTCGGCCGCCAGACGCAGACAACCCGGCATGGAACGTCGCCACTAGCGGTGCGCTGCATGCCGCCTCCTGGCATGTTGTAGTCAGGCTCGACTCTCGTCGGCGACGAGAATGTGCCTCTCGGAACCTCGAGATCTACTCGAACTTCCGGGGTTTGCGGCAGCGACAACCGCTGTCGCGCTCGAAGGGGATTCGAATTCGCCGAGTCGGTGACATAGTGGGTGCCCTCGCGACCGCCTCGTACGAGTTCCGACTCCTTCGTGGACTTCAACTCGGCTTCCGACATCCAACGCTGAACAACCTCGGTCTCTGTGGCTCGTGTCGGTGGGTTGAAGTGGGTCGTTGTGTGAGTGGTATCCGCGATACGAGCGGCGCTGCTGGTACGTGCAGCTCTGGGGCTGTCGCTGGCGTGTGCGATGTCGTGAACGGAGTCGCTGGCGTTGGTGAGGTCGTGAACGGCGTTGCTGCTGCGGGTGAGGTCGTGGATGGTGTCCCCAGCGCGGAAGGCGTCGACGGTGTTGTCGAGAGCCTTGGCAAACTTGGCGGCGTTGGCAGCAGTCCCGATGAACGGGATCGCCGCCGCGCACGAGAGCGCATCGCCGTGCGTGCAATCCCAGGCATCGATCGCGTCACCGAGGATCGGTACAAAGCCGAGTCCTGCCTTCACGGCTGGGAGAGCGGTCGCGACAGCGTTGGCGTCTCGCTCGAGTCGGGCGAGACCCCCGCTCATCGGGCCGCCTTGTTCGGCGTAGCAGTCCACCTGGATCCGTTCACCGAGTGCTGCACAGTCCACACCCGCGTAATCAGCTGCGCGTCCGTCTGGGTCCCACATGCCAATCGGGTCGGCGTTGGCGTACGTGTGCCGGTTGACCGACACAGGGGTCTGGAGGTCACCGAACACGCTGTCACGGCTGGTGAACCCGCCCGTGCCGGGCCGGTACCAGCGCGCACCCATCCAAACGTCGCCGCTGGCGGGGTCCGTGTAGTCACCTTGGAATCCGAGCGGCATCGTCGTCCCGGTGTGAGCGACGGTGCTCCCGAACGGGTCGTAGACGCTGGTCGCCGACACCGCGCCGCTGGCCGTGTGTGCGTAGCCGATGTCGCCGTGACGATCCCGACCGATCAGCACCGCCGGGTCGGTCCCCGACTGCGCGGCGATTGGCAGACCGCCGGGGCTGCGAGCGATTCGGGTGCCCCCCACAGCAACCGGGTCGATCTCGACGCCCGCATAGCCGAACGCGGTCGAGCCGGCCGTGGCGATGCGGTCGAGTGAGTCGTACGCGAAGGCGGTGGTCCCGTTGCTGACCAGTCGATCGAGCGAGTCGTAACCGTAGGTCGTCACGCCACTCGTGTCGTTCGTTGATTGCAGCGTGCCCCTCGGAGTCCAGGCATAGCTGGTGGCCCCGGCGGTGATCAGCCGGTTGCGTGCGTCGTAGGTGGCGGACTGCCCCGCGTTGTTGACGAGGTTTCCAGCGTCGTCGTACGCGTACACGGCGACCGAGGCATCAGGCCGCGTCCAACCCGACAACCGCCCCGCATTGTCATAGCTGAACTGACTCACCCCGGCGGCGGGGTTCCCGGGGAGCGTGACCGTGCGCGATGTCACATGATCGTCGAGGTCATAGCCGTAGGTGTTGCCGGCGGTGAGGGCGTTCGTGTTGTCGCGCAGGTCGTCACTGAGCAGCCGGCCGAGATCGTCATAGGCGAGGTGACGGGCAGCACCGCCGCTGTAAGCGATATCGACGAGATGACCGCTGGCATCGAACGAGTTGGATCTACTCGTACCCGACACGGTGTCCGTCACCGTCGCCAGTTCGCTTCGGCTCGTCCAGCTGTAGCTAGTTGTGCCGGCGGCGTCCGTGCGTCCAACCATCCGCCCTGCCGGGTCGTAGGCGAAGGATGACTGGAACGCCGTTGGACCAGTCGTCGCGGTCAACAATCCACGGTCGTCGTAGACGAATCCGATGTCACCGGTCGGTGATCCCACAGCCGTTCTGTTCCCGGCAAGGTCATACCCGAACGAACGGGCGGCGGCGGCGTACGCACCGGTTCCCGCCTCTTGGGTGAGCCGACCGAGCGCATCGAAGGTTCGCTCAATCGTGATGCCGCCCGGCTCGGTCGAGCGAACCGGCAGTCCACCGGAGTCGTAGTCCGACGTCCAGGTGCGGTCGGCGAGCGCCGGGTGTGCCCCGGTGGCTGGTTCGATGACCGAAGTCTGGAGTTCCCAGGCGTTGTAGGTGTACTGGGTGGTGTTGCCCCGCCCATCGACCAGCGACGTCAGGTTCCCCGCCGCGTCGTAGCGGTACGCAGTGGTGATGGAGTGGTTGGCGCTGGTGGGTTGGGCAACGCTGGACAGGCGTGAGATCGGGTCGTACGAGTAGGTGGTGGTGAACTGTTGCGGTGTCGAGGAGGCGACACCGCGCGGGCTCGTTGAAGCAATCAGGTTCCCGGCACCGTCGTACGCGGCAGTCGCGGTGGTGAGCAGGGCGCCGGTGCTCGAGAAGTGACGTTCCGCAACTGCTCTGCCGGCCAGGTCGTATTCGGTGCTGGTGCGCCGGCCCTGTGGATCGGTGGACGTGATCTGTCGTCCGGCGACGTCGTAGGTGGCGCTGTACTCTGCGAGATCAGGCGCGATGGCCGTGATGGGTTCTGACGCGGCGGAGAACTCCCATCGGGTGGTGTCACCGGCAGGGTTCTGCTCGAGGGTGGTGTTGCCCAGGTCGTCGTAGTCGAAGGTCGTCGTGAACCGCTGCGGTGGTGCCGAGCCGTTGCGGACGACCGCGGTGTGGGTGCGTTGCCTCCCTGCGTCGTCGAAGGACGCCTCGGTGCGTGCGCCGCGCTGATCGACGACGGTGGTCGGGTTTCCGAGGTCGTCGTAGAACCAGGTGGTGGTGCCTGCAGCGCTGGAACCAACGGGCGGGTCGGTGCGGGTGATGACCCGGTTGAGGCGGTCGAACGTGTAGGAGGAGATGTGTCCTCGCCTGTCGGTACTGCTGACGAGATTCCCGACCGCGTCGTACGTGGACAGCTCGGTGGGTGCCACTGTCGCTCCGCCGACGACCACGGCTGCCGGATGCGTGACGGAGGTGAGGCGGCCGAGCCGGTCGAACGTTTGGGTGGTCGTATTGCCTCGCTCGTCACGCTGGTGCGTGGCCTGCCCGTACGTGTCGAGACCGGTTGTCCATGTGGGCCGCACCCCGCTGACCGTGGTGCCGCCCTCGGTGACCTCGACAGGCGGTGAGAGCGTCCGGATCGTCCGACCAAGCTGGTCGAGTTCGAGGTCGGTGCGGTACGCGGCCGGGTTCCCGCCGGGGGCGTTGCCTCGGGGATCGACGGTGGACAGGAGCACACCGCGATTGTCATAGGTGTATGAGGTGACGAGGTCTGTCGCGCCGTTCTCGACGGTGCGGGTCAGCGCTTGACCCGCACTGTTGTAGGTGGCAGTGGTCGACTCGGTGCGGGTGCCGTCAGAGACGGTTCGGTTGGTGATGTTGCCGTTCGCGTCGTACATGACGGTGGTCGTGCGGTTGAGGCCACCAGGGTCGAGCACCACGGCGATCGCTTGGCCGGCAGCGTCGTAGGTGGTCTGTTCGGTCCGCACCCCGTTGCCCGTGGTGACGCTCGTCGCGTGACCGGCTGCGTCGTAGGTGGTCGTCTCGAGCACGACGTCTCTGGTGGTGCTGTCGAGGTTGTGGAAGCCGAGCATCGTTCGGGAGGTGAGGCGCCCGACGGCGTCGTGGCCGAGGGCGGTGGTGACTCCGTTTGCGTTGGTGACAGTGACCTGGCGCCCGGCGGCGTCATATGTGACGTGCGAGAGCGTGACATCGCGAGGGATCGATGAACCCTCGTCGAGCACTGCAGATCGGGCGACGGTGCTGACTGGCAGGTTGCGGCTGTCGTACGACGTCTCTTGGCGGGTGCCCCGCGGATCGACCGTCACCGTGACGTTGCCGTTGGGGTCGTACTCGGTGACGGTCACGCCACCTTCTGCATCGACCACCGACGTCGGGCGGTCGCCGGCGTCGTACGCGAATGACCTCGTCCGCGGGTTGTCGGGTACCTGCGATCCACCGACGTCGGACTCCGTGATCTGGGTGAGATTGCCCACCGGATCGAACGTCGACGTGACACGAAGCTGATGGACTACTCCGGTCACGGCGTTGGTGGTCGCTGGGGCAGTCTCGGTCACGACGTTGCCGAGGCGGTCGATTTCGCGCACGGTGGTGACCCCCGCCGGGAAACCAATCGTGTATTCGGTCTGGGTCAGTTGTCGACCGAGAGAGTCGTAGGTGTAGGTGGTGTGAAGGCCGCTGCGATCGAGTGTGTCTCTGAGATTTCCAGCGCTGTCGTATCCGTATGTGGTGGTGGCACCTCGTGCGTCGGTCTCTGTCTTGAGGAGTCCCTTGGGGGTGACGCCGCCCCCGATGGCGAGCTCCGCGCCGGTGGTGTAGGACCAGGTTCGGGTTGTTCCCGAAGGTTGCTGAGCGGTGGCCGGGGTGACCTCGGAGAGTTTGTTGCGGGCGGCACCGTCCCACGTCGTTGTCGTTCTGTAGGTGTTGTCGTTCGCCGAAGCAGAGCGTGCATCGCGGACGTCGGTTCGGTTGTTGTACGCGTCGTAGGCGAAGTAGGTGGTGCTGCCAGCACCGTCGGTCTCGGACACGACGTTGCCGTTGATGTCGAATGTTCGCGTCGTGGCGTGGCCGAGCGGATCGGTGGTTCGGGAACGGAAACCCGTGGTGTCGTACTCGTGTTGTGTAACACCACCAGCCGGGTCGGTGACCTTGACAAGGCGACGGAGCGAATCGAAGTCGCTGATCGTGGCGTTGCCATTGGCGTCGGTGACGATCGTCCTCGAACGGGTCGGGTACGCATAGCTCGTTCGGTTTCCGAGCCCGTCCTCGGTCCATGCAAGCCTGCCCGCGTCGTAGCCAACCTTGCGATCGACATGTCCGTTGCGGTCCGTGAGCTGGGAGATGCGGCCGTTGGTGACCGTGTAGTCGGTGCACCAGCCGGTCACCGGATTGTTGTTCCGTGGTTCGCAGACTCTTGCGAGATCGCTGCCCGAGTAGACGTAGTTCCACGTCGAGGGACCGGTGTAGCCGGGGCCGCTCACGGCTGTCGTGGACACCGAGGACACGCGGCCGGCGACATAGCTGAACGTCAGCGACCTCCCTGACACCTGGTCCGAAACGGTGGTCAGTTGGTTCGACGCGTTCCACGTCAAGAGAAGCTTCTGTCCGTCAGCATCGGCGACTGAGGTCACCCGACCATCCGAGCGGAATGTGCTCGCATACCCGTCCGTTCCGGTCAAGGTCCAGCCGGTCGTACCAGTCTTCGCCAACCGACTGGTGTAGCCAGGCGAGGTCAGATATCCACTGACACCGTCGAAGGGGAAGTACTCGCGACGTCCATCCCCATGCAGGACGGTCACATCTTTCGTGAGGCAGTTCTCGTACACACGCGTTTCGAAGGTCGACGTCCAACCGCGACCGAAGATCCCGACTCGGCGGTCCTGCGAGTTGTAGGTGCGGACCAACTCGAGCTTTGGACCAACTCCCGCGATCGAGGCGTCCGTCTCAGCCTGTACGAGTCCACCGATCGACAGGTTCACACCTCGAGCGGTGAGTCCATAGCCGTCGAAACCGAACACCGACTCTGGCGACGCCGACGCGCCCTCGACCCGTCGCAGTTCCTTGCCGCCGTCGGGATTGGTGACCGAGAACCATGCCTCGCGCCCGACCGGCGGGGCGTACATCGAACTCGCCGGGGGAACGACTGCCGTCTTCGACTCATCGAGGTAGATCGGCGTGACCGCCGAGAACGTCCCCGATCCCAAGGGGTGCGAGATCGAGTACACCAAGCTGGCCGAAGTGCACTGGGCGACACCGTAGAAGTAGACGTTTCCATCCGTCGCCACTTGGTACGAACTTGGCGACACGCCCACCGGGAACCCCCACGCGGTCCCCTGCTCCAACGTCGCGCCATTGTCGGGCGACCGGGTCAACGTGAATGTGCTGCTCGTAGCACTGGCAAGCCAGAGCGTGTTCGGTTCGGTTGGCGATGACAGCACCCGCGTGCCACTCGGAAGGCCCGTGTACAAGTAGCTCGTGTTCCCGTTCACATCGAGTTGCGAAGTCGGCAGGAACTCCTGAGTGACCGTCGACCATCGCCAATACTCCGAACCAGCAACCAGGTGCAGGATGCCGGCCCGAGGGGTCGTCGACCCAGGCTTGTAACTCGCCACCGATCGCCAGTTCCAACCGTCATCATCGGAACGCCACAACGCATTGATCGTGCCGCTTGCAGCGAACAGCGAGCTACCCGACTGAGTCAGCAACGCGGGTGAACCGTTCCAGATCCAGGCCGGCCACGACCAATCCGTCTCAAACCGGAAGAAATAGTGCGGTTGGCTCGCGCCGCTCGTCACACGCGCAATGATCTGCACGGCCCCGCCGTCGCTGATCCGAAGCGAATCGCTTCCCACCGTCCGTGGGAGTGGGATTCGCTCCCAGTTCACGCGATCCGGCGAACGCCACACGACCGTCGTTGCACCGCTCGACCCCTCAGCCACAAGCGTCCACGAGCCGTTCGGCGACGAGACCGGCGCAAGCGGCACCGCGGCAAGATCCCGCAGGAGCGTGTCATCGGTGGACACTCGCGTCACCAGAACCGGCGCATCCCCGATGAAGTCTCCGACAAGCGACCCGACCGAGTACGACCCACCCGAGGACATGGACACCTGCGAGATGGTTTCAACGGGGAGTCCCACCCCCGGCCACCCGACGACCACCGCCCCGGCGGTCGTGGTGTCGAGCCGTGAGAAGGTCGGTCGCAGAGCCGACGCGGCGGACCACGACGAGGAGTAGAACCGGGAGCCTGCGCCCTGCGGCGCCGCCCCGAACGTCCAGAAGGTGCCGTTGTCGTCAACGGTTGTCGGCCCGAACGCAGCACCCTCGCGCCATGGAATCGGCGCCGACCACTCAGGTTGCGACCACGACACCCCGTGATCGGTCGAGGCCGCGTACCCGAACCGTCCCGCCATCGTCGCCACCGCCCAGATCGTCGACGAGTCGAGCGGGCTGACGGCGAAGCCCTGCGCAGCAAACGGCAGCGTCGTCGAGGTCCCAGCGCTGCCGGCGGCAAGGTTCCAAGGGGACACAGTCGTTGTCGTCGTGGCGGCGAGCGAAGTGTTCCGCGACAGCAGAATCTGCCCACCGACCAGCCACCCGGCCGTCGTTCCCGATGGCACCGCGCCAAGTGTGGTGAAGGACGTCCCACCATTGGTGGAGCGCACTAGCGGCCCCACGAAGGCCACAACCACCGACCCTTCAACAGAGATCGATTGCGCATAAATCGTGCCGCCGCCGCTTCCTGTTCCAGGAATCACCGAGTTGACCCATGCACCACTTATGAACCGACTCAGCGAAACCCAATACAAACCCGGTGTGTGGTAGCCGCGCAGCACATACACCGTGCCGTCCTCGCCGATCGCGTACTTCCGGGTGATCTCTGACGTCGCCGCTGGCACGGCCACGCGCTGCCAGTTCACACCATCCGATGAACGCCACACGGCAGCGGCAAGCCCAGATGCTGGGCGCTCCTCGAAGAGCCGCCAACCACCGTCGACCGACACCACACTCCCCGTCGGCGAATACGGCAAGCCCGTCAGGGAGACCGCCACTGAACCGGAACCCGGGGGATCAGCGAGAGCCGAAGGGGCAGCGACAATGGGCCCGCCCAGCAGCGCGAACACCAGCAGCGCAATCGTCCCCAGTCGGCCACGGTCCATTTCACTGCTCCGTTCGCTCGAGACTCTTGTCGTCGCTCAGTGAAGAACGTACTGCAGCCGGGACATCGCGCCGGGCTTTGGCTTCGCCGGCGCCGGTCAAATGAACTATTGGTGTGGACTCGAAGGATCGGATCTGAAGTCCCACCAGTGTCTCGGTCGTCCTCGACCGCTACGGCCACCTCTTCCCGCAACACGAAGACGCGCTCCTCCAAGCCCTGGAGTACCCGCCGTCGTCGGCGGCGTCGAAGTGAAGCCCCAGCACTGAACTACCTCACCGAACCAATAAACTACCCAAAGCATCTCTGTATTGGTATGTTTAGGTGATTCTATGAGGAGCTACACGAGAGCCAGCACGCTCGATCCCGTTCCCGGCGACATCGTCAGCCTGCTGCGCCGGATCGACATCGCGGCCGGCGCCGAGGCGCGTCACGTCGACCAGCTTCCCCAACTGCTCGGCGCCCTGCAGGAACAGGCGCGCATCGAGTCGGTCACCGCCTCGAGCGCGATCGAAGGCGTGCATGTCGCCGAGGGACGGGTGCCCAACCTCGTGTCGGGCCACCCGCAACGCATTCGCAATCGCAGCGAGGCCGAGTTCGCCGGCTACAGCGCCGCGCTCGACTACCTCAACCAACAGGACCCCGGCGCACTCACCGTCGGACTCATCCTGCATCTGCATCGCCTGCTGTTCTCCTTCACCGATGGACGCGGCGGCCACTTCAAGGCCGAGGACAACCTGGTCATCGATCACCACCCCGACGGCAGCACCAGCACACGCTTCACCCCGGTCGGTTGGCAGGAGACACCGTTCTACATGGACGAGCTCGTCGCCCGCACCAACACCGCGCTCCGCGACAACGAGACCCATCCGCTGCTCATCGTCGCCGCGTTCGCGCTCGACCTGCTCTGCATCCACCCGTTCGCCGACGGCAACGGCCGCGTCGCACGACTCGCCACCACACACCTCCTCCAACGATCCGGCTACGGGGTCGGCAAGTACGTGAGCGTCGAACAACTCATCTACGAGACCAGGGACGAGTACTACCAAGCGCTCGCAGCATCGACGACAGGCTGGTTCGACGACGGCCAACACACCGTCTGGCCGTGGGCGGGCTATCTGCTCGGCCGACTCGACGCCGCCTACACGCGTTTCGGAACCAGGGTCGCCGCAGGGACCGGTGGCGGGACGAAGCAGGACCGGGTACGCGACTTCGTGCTGCTGCACGCCCCGACACCGTTCACGATCGCCGACATCCGCCGCGCGGTTCCAGGCACCAGCGACAACACCATCCGGCTCGTCCTCGCCGAACTGAGAGACCAAGGGCTGATCGCCAACGACGGCACCGGCCGCAGCGCGACTTGGCACCGAGTGGGTTCTTGAAGGACCCTTGGAGCGTTTGATCTCTCACGACGGCGGTGGCGGAGAATGGTGGTAGTGGGGGCGCTTCGGATTCACGGTGGGGTGGCCGGCCCTCGGCCCGGTCAGCTCGCTGCCGCTCTGCGCTACGGGTCGTGGTGGTCCCAATTCCAGGATCACGGGGTGATCACGGCCATTCGCGAGAGTTCCAGCCCTGTGATCCATCGTCACACTTCGCGTCCACATCGACGTCACCCGAGGCCAGTCCAACTTCGCCAACCGGAATTGAGAATCTGGCCGCCAGCTGCTGGCCCCCAAGATACTCATTTCCTGCGGTGTCGAGGAACTCGAATGCGTAGTGGAACGGATCCTTCACTGATGTCAGATAGCTGCTGTCGCTACTAAACCTCTCTAGAGCGTCTCGATCAATGACTGACCGGACTTGGTTCGCTGACTGCGCGTCAACATCTAGTGGAACAAGCAACTCACTGGCCTTAACCGGCACGATGAAGTCCACCTCAAGCACCCCGGATTGTTTCGGCTCCGTCGTTCCGTTCTCCACCAGCTTCATACGCATCGAAGAGATTTCAACACTGGTGCAGGGAAATGCCACTGCGTAGAACGCGCCATCAGAGGAGCGGTAGACACCGTGCTCGGAACGAAATGGTAACCGGCCGCCTGTGTCATGTCGTATACACCCGACAAGGAGCAGACCAAGCAGAAGCCCAGCAAGCAAAGATGCCCGGCTCATTTCTGGCCCTTAGCACAGTCGAAATAGTGACCGTCGACAAAGCCAGCGTCAGCTTCAAATCGATTACATTCGCCTGAGCGGACATACTGGCTGCCGTACAAGCCTATAAACGGGATTCCACCTGCAGCTGCCCATTGATAGGTATGCCGGGTTTCGTGTTGAAGAAGTCGCCAATCTTGAAGGGATTCCTGGTTCTCAGTAATGAAGGTGTTGCCGATGGTGGTGCCGCCCTTTGCCCAAACCTTGAACGAGACAGACAGATCAATGGAAACATACTTCTGCTTGCCATCAGGCCCAACACCCACCGGTATTTGAAGAGTGCCCGAAAGGTGAACCGTTGCTCCTTTAGGTACAATGCAGACCGCCAGACCGGAGCCGGTCTCCGTGCAGTCGCCTCCGGCCCTTATCGCCAATTCATGAGCGGCCAATGTGAGGGGCGCATTGATTGCATTGCGTATGATGCTTCCCAGCGGAATATTCTCTAGGATTGTCGCGCCACAGATCACGGCTTGAACCGCATCACTGGCGCAACCCACCATTGCATTTAGAAGCTCCACACCCTGCTCGAGGACAAGTTCGCCGTTCTGGATCGCGCCCTTCACCGTGTCGCAGAGCAGTTGAAGAATTCCGCAGGCACTAGCTGACTCGGGAATCACCCACTGACCTGGGCACTCTTGGCCATACATACCGCAGCGTGAGTTCGGCAGCGTGGTTGATGGCGCAACCGCCTCCCAGACCATCTCCATTGTGCTGTCGGTGGTGAGCCCGGTTGGGTCGATATTGGTGAGGGGATTGTTATTGGCGTAATGGTAGGCGTCGGCCACGGTCACAGTCCCCATAACGCCTTGAAGAGCGTCACGGGAATTGAACCTGCCCACGTTCGGCTGGTAGTTCCGTGCTCGTAGGTAGAGATGGTTGTCAATCGTGATCTCACCGCGGTAGCCAAGACGCAAGTCAAAGGTGTTGGTGCCCGCGGCGGTGCCGAATGCTGTGTAGGTGGCGCTGCGGGCGAGGGTGGTGGTGCCGGTCGTGGATACGGCGGAGCCGTATGCGTCGAGGCCCATCGGGCTGATGGTGAGGCCTGTTTGCGCGCTGATCCATCCTGCTGGGCCGATCGCCAGATCTGTCGCTATGCCGGTCGCGGCTGTGAATGCTGATGGTTGTGCGAGGCTGCTGGCGGTGTCCCACTCGATCTGACTGGCGGTGACCGTCGTGGTTGTCGCTGTTGTGACCGTGTTGTCGACGCTGCCGAGTAGTCCGTCCGGTCGGTAGCCGCGAAGCTGTGTGGTGGTGGTCGTGCCGTTCACTCGCGTGACGTCCGCCGGCCGTCCGGCCGCGTCGTAGGAGATGTCGACTTTGTTGGTGGCTGTCACGGTTTGGTTGAGCATCCTGCCGGCATCGTCCCACGCGAATGTGGTCGCTCCGGTGAGCGGGGCTTCGCACAGTGGGCTGGCGGGCAGTGTCTTGGTGGTCGTCCAGCACAGCTGACCTGCCTGGTCGTAGACGTACTTCACTGCTGCCGCGGTGCCAACCTTCTCCGATGAACGCCTGCCGAGTGCGTCGTAGGTCCACACACTTGCGCTTCCGGTCGATGGGGTCGCTGACAGCAGTTGCGAGCCGGCGTCGTAGGCGAACGTGGTTGTGAGCGTGCCCGTCGCGTCCGACACAACCCTTCCCGTAGCGTCGTATCCAAGGGTCGTCGCTCGCGTCAGGCCCGGCACTGTCTCGGAGTAGCCGACCAGGCGACCGTCGGTGTAGGCGCGGGAGCGGGTGCCACCACGCAACGTCTCGTTCGTCACTTGTCCATCAAGGTTGTACGTGTAGCCGGCGAGCGCGGCCGGATCGATTGTCGGGTTGGTCTGTGACCAGTCGTCCATCACCAGTGTGTTGCTTCCTGCCGTTCGCGCCATGGTGACTCTGACGGTGCCGGTGGTGGTGACCGCAGGCGAGGCCGTGTATGACGACGTCCAAACGACCGGCTCCGGAACGGTCGCGACCCACACCTTCAGCTTCACAGAGGCTCCCACGACCTGGAGACGCAGCCGTGTCGCGCTCGTGGTCGGCGGCACCGGCACTGACCCGAGCGTCGTGGTCGTGGAGCCGATCTTGCGGTACACGGTTGCGGTCGAGCCGTCGGAGTTGATCTCGACCCGGTAGTGGTTGGTGGTCGTGTATTTGGCGTACACGGTCAGCTTCGACGAAGTGGCTGCGTCGGCTGTAGCGAACCGGTAGGTCAGCGACACGTCATGATCCTGGGCGGCCGCGATCTTCGAGGTCTCTGTCATTGCCGAGGTTGCGGTGTCCGGCACGGTCAGCCTGAGTGCGTTGTCACCGATGGTTGCGGTGGCGCCGGCGACAGCTGTCGGGGTCCATTTCGTCGTCACCGCCGGTTGCCCATCGGGTTGGGTGAAGCTGTCCGCCAACAGTTCACCGGGCGTGATCGACGCCAACTGGCCGGCCGGGTTGTACGCGTAACGGATCGTGTTGCCGTTCGGGTAGCTCATCGAGGTACGCCGTCCCGCGACGTCGTAGCGGTACGAAGTGACTTGTGCGTAATTGGTCACGGATGAGACATCACCGGCGGCCGTGTATGTGTACTGGGCCGATCCGTCGGGGCCGTCGATCGAAGTCACGCGTCCGGCCGAGTCATAGGTGTAGGTCGTCGTCCCTGCAGCGGTGATCCTCGTCGCCAAGGTGCCGTCAGGGTTGTAGGTGTTGTTCGCGAATGTCCCTGATGGGTCGGTGGTTGATGCGACTCGCCCTGCTGCGTCGTAGCCGAACGCGCTGACACGGCCCAGGGGGTCGCTGCTGGACACCAACTGGTTCGCGGCGTCGTACACCCAGGAATCGACACCACCCAGAGCGTTTGTTCGCGAGGTCAGGTTGCCTCGCTCGTCGTAGCCGAACGAGGTCAGATGACCCAATGCGTCGGTCACCGACGCAACGGTGCCCTCGGGGTTGTAGACGTAGGTGACAGCACCCTCGTCACCCACCTTGTGGGTGTGCAGTTCACCGCGGAGAGTATACGAGTTGACGGTGACGACACCGGCCGGGTCGGTCGAGGTCAGCACTCGGCCCGCAGCATCGTAGGTGTAGGCGACGACCAGTCCCCCTGGCGAGGTGACGGTCACCGGCTGTGACTCGTTGTTGAACACCGTCGTCGTGACTCGTCCGCCGGGGGCCGACACCGTCGCCCTCCTCCCGGCGAGGTCGTACCCGTAGCTCGTGGTCAAGCCTGCGGGATCGGTCACCGACGCGACCCGTCCACCGGGCGTGTACGACGTCGTCGTCACACCACCTCGAGGGTCGGTCAGTGACGTCGTGCGGCCAAGGGCGTCATAGGCGTACACCGTCGACCCCGTTGGCGCATCGGTCGACTCGACACGGCCATGAGTGTCGTAGTTCGTCGTCGTCACCCTGCCCACAGCATCGACTGTCGAAGCCACCCGGCCAGCACCGTCGTAGTTGGTGTGCGTCACCCCCGCGGCCGGGTCCGTCACAGAGGTTGTCCGACCTTCCACGTCGTAGTCGTAGCCGGTGGTTCGCGCCAGCGGGTCCGACGTCTCCACCACCCGATTCAGCGTTGAATGGACGGTCGCAGAGCTCGCTCCACCGGGCGACACGACTTCGACGACCTGACCATTGGTGTCGTACACATACGACGTCTCGTGACCCGCCGGATCGGCCGACGTCGCCAACTGTCCCGCAGCGTCATACGTGTTCGTGGTGACCGCGCCCGTCGCGTCGGTGACGGTCAACACTCGACCTGCGGCATCGTAGGTGTACGAAGTCACGCCACCATCGGCAGCCGTGCTCGACGCCAAGCGACCGTTGGACGAGTACGACCAGCTGGTCACTCGCCCTGAGGGCGATGTGGTCGACAGCCGTCGACCTTGCCCGTCGTACGCGAAGTGGGTCACGTTGCCAACGCCGTCGGTCGAGGTCAACATTCGGCGTTGCCCGTCGTAGGTGTACGACGTCGTGACGCCATCGGCATCAGTGGTCGACATCGTCAGTCCGTCCACCACGTCGTACGTCGTGGTGTGCGTCAACGCATCGGTCACCGACGAGGGGGAGCGTTCGTCGTTCTCGTAGGCGTAGGTCGTGACCGCACCCCACGGATCGGTCGCGGACACCAACCGATTCGACGTGTCGTACACGTAGCTCGACGTGCCAACACCCGCTTGCGTGGTCGACAGGACGTTGTCGTTCGAGTCGTAGGTGGCCGATGACTCGCTGTCATCGCGGGCGGTGGCGCCGACCAGGTTGCCCCGAGCGTCGTAGAACCGTTCCGTCGAGTTCCCGAACGGATCGGTGATCGCCAGCACCTTGCCATGCTCATCGTGGTGATATTGGACGACCTCACCGGTCAGGGAGTGGGTGACCTCGGTGACGGCCTCGGAGTCCAAGTAGGTGAACGACGTGACACCACCGTTCGGGGCGGTCTGGCTGACGACTCGTCCAACGCTGTCGTAGGTGTTCGCCTCGAGCACCACCCCTGACGGGTCGACCATGGTGGCCAGCAGTCCGCCGCTGGTGTAAGTGATCGTCGAGGTCGCGCCGAACTCGTCGGTCACCGACGAAAGCAGGTCGTTTGTGTCGTAGAGAAATGACACTGACCGCCCCGAGCTGGTCGACACTCCAGCCAGGCGACCATTCGGGCCGTAGGTGAACAACAAGGAGGGTCCGGTGGACGCGGTCACCGTCCACAACCGGCCGGCACCGTCATAGACAGACTGTGCCGACTGCCCATCCCAACGGGTCTGCTCGATCAGACGACCGGCCGTGTCGAAACGATCAACACTTCCATCGCGATGCTCGAGGCGAAGCATCGCTGACGCGCCGCCACCTACTGGCGGCGACGGGTCGACCACCAACGAATCCGAACTTCCGTCGGGTGTGACGAATCCGCCCGCACCATCGGGAGCGAAACGCAATGGCGTTCCGTCCGGCAACGACACCACCATGACATCACCATCGGCGTCGACGCGAGGCCCGACAGCGACCTGCCAGCGTGGTCCGCTGGTCGACACATACGCCGACCTGCCGTTGTAGGCCCGGACCACCGTCAACCCGAACGCCTCACCCGTCAGGTCCACTTCGACATCGGTGAGGTTCCCCGTTGCCGTGTCGACCGGGTCGGCGACCGTGGTTTGGCCGGGGCCGCTTCTCCCGACCCGGTAGGCCGGCGGATCGACCAGCGGTGTGGCGTCGCGATCAAGGAACCGTGCCAACTGTGGGGTCTGTTCACCGGTCCAGGTGATCCACGACACCATCGGTTGACCGCGATCGTTCATCACGAACGACACCGGCGACTCCAACGCCCAGCCAGTCGGCAGAGCACCGACGCCGTTCACTGCGAACGAAGTGTCATCCCTTCCGGAGCTTGTCAGACGGCGCAACGACATCGGCAACATGTCGATGTCGCCCGCCCCGAACCGCAGGTAGTAGAGCGAGCCGCTTGGCCCGACGAGCAGGTTGTCGAGTTCGCCCAGCGGCTTGACTGAGTCCGTGCCTGTCAGCGTCCGTGACGGTCGGCTCGTGTCGGCCGCCCCGTCGGAAGTGAAGTAGCTGAGCTGGTTGAGCCACCGGCCAGCTGTCGGATCCCATTCCTCAGCTACAGCGATCAGCCCGCTGTCCGACGAGCGGTACAACACACGCGTGTCGTAGGCGACATTGATCTGGCTAAACCCGGAGTCGACCGAACCGTTCGGCATCAGCCGGCGCACACGCCACTGCACTGCGCTGGTGGAACTGCGCTCGAGGATCAGCGAACGGCCGTCGGAACGCTCCCCAAGAACGTCGACTGCAAACCCAGTGGTGGTGCGCCAACCGTCGCCATCGAACGTTGCGTCTGGTGTGCCATTCGAGGTAACCGCCCCGATGAACCCCGTGTAGCTGCAGGTCGAGCCACACGAAAATTGGCTTCCAGAAACGAGAATCCTGCCTCCGAGCCCTAAGACAATTCGAGGAGTGAACTCAGCAGTCGCCGAGGGTGGGCTGAGTGTTGCGACCCCGGATGTCCCGAAACCGGCGACATCCACAGCTCCGTCGCCGAGCAATCGAATGAGCGCTGCCTCTGTGCCAAACCCATTTCGTACGAGAAGGAGCACGCCATCGTTCTGCAGACCCAACGCAGCGACCGGATACACCGTGGCACCCGCAGTGAGAGCGACAATGTCGACTTGCCCGTCGCCACCCCAAGAAAGATCGGGGTCGCCGTGATCCGTCAACCGCCGAACGGACACCCCACCGGTCCCAGAATCAACAAGAAAGACCTTGCCAAGCTGGCCGGCGGCGAGGACCTCACCCTGAGTCTGCACCACACCGGCGGTTCCCCACAAGGAGTCCAGCACAGCCGGAGCCGCCATCGTCACTGCGGACTGCGACACCACGAAACCGCCCGCCGCCAAACACCACGCTGCGCTGATCGCCAGAACCCGTCGAACCAGTCGTCGCATCGTGACCTCCGTCGCTCGCAGTGGCGCTCCCACTCCCGGCGAACATAGTCCACATTCACAGTCAACAATGTCAGTTCCCCGTGAAACAGCAATCTTGCTGAATTCGCCCGGTCTTTCCGACATTCGGCGCACAATTCATAGCCCAAGGAGTGACCATCGACCACTAAACGTGATGAATGATGAGGCACTGCAGGATCCAAACTCACGATACTGGTACCCACACACGGATTGCCCGCCGCCGAGTGACACAATCATTATCAAGAGTTGGTCGATCGATGATTCGCGCAAACCGGGCTTGAATGCCCGCAGACCGATGCCCTGAACTTTCAGCACTACAGGTCGATCTCAATGCCGGTTTCGATTGTTCTGTGCTGTTGCACGGGCGGCCGGCCGAGTTCGACGCCGTACTGTTCGGCCCACTGATGGATGACCTCGGCGAGTTGGAGGGTGCCGTTGTCGGGTTCGTGTGCGGCGATCTCGTGCAGAGTGGTGACGGCCTCGGCGAGTCGTTCCTGTGTGACTGGTTTGCCGGTGGCCCAGTCGTGCCATGTGTCGAGCGCGTCGACGCGGGCTTCGGCGGTTGAGAGGTGTTCGGGGAGGAAATGCCATTTGGCGTACATGTCGTGACTTCGCAGCGCGTCTCGGGCGGTCTCGATCTGTGTGCGGGCGATGTTGCGTTGCGCGTGGGGCTCGAGTGACTGCTCTCGCGCGACGGCGAGCATCTCGCGCGTTCCGGTGACGGTCTCGTTGGCGTCGGCGAGTTCGGTGCGTGCTTGGCGTCGGCCGCGGAGCCCTGACTGGTCGAGTCGTTGTTGCGCAGCACGCTGCGCGGCCTCAGCCTGTTTCACGGCATCGTGGGCCGCGTCGAGTTCGGCATCGAACGGGGCGCACATCGAGGTCGCATCGGCGATGCGTCGCGCTGCGGTGTCGACGACCTCGACGAGTCGCGCCCGCTTTGACATCGAGTCGTCGAGTGCCTCGCGTGCCTGGCGGTAGATGTCGGCGGCGTCGGCGCGTAGGTCGTGGAACCAGTCCGGGATCGGGCAGCGCGGCTGGGGGCGTGACGGCTGGGGGCGTGGCGGCTGGCGGTCCTGTTGGGCGAGCTGCCGGCGCTGGACCACGGCTGGCACGTCGGCCCGATCCGATGCGACGATCCCCTCGAGAACATCGCGTGCCTCGCTCATGTCGTGGGTGTCGGTGACGACGTAGACACGGTTGTCGTCGCGGCCGCGGGTCATCGCCACATACAGCCCGCGACCGGTGGTCGCCGGTCCAGCGAGGGTGATCGACGCGGTCTCGGTCGCGGACTGGGTGCCGTACTCGGTGGCCGCATATCCGAGCCGCACATGCTCCATCGCATACTCGGCCGGCAGTGTGACCGTGCTCGACCCGTGCAGGTCGGTGACGGTGAGGTCACCGGTGTCGTTGATGGCGGTGACGGTCCACAGTTCGCGGTTGCGGACGATGTCACCGCTGGTGGTGTGCAACTGGCGTTGGTTACGACGCGTCGCGACGATGTCGCCCACGGCGACCAACCCATCTGCGATCGAGCCGAACATGGTGGTGTCGGTGTCGCCAGACCGGGCGCGTAGTTGGCGGATCGTGCGATTGATCTCATCAACGTGCTCGTTGGTCGCCGCCGTGATGGCCACGGTCTCACCGCTCGCGTGGCGTTGCATCCATTCCTGCGCGATCGATTCGAGGTGCTCGTCGAAGGTGCCGGGGATGATCCGCCCATGGACCTCGTAGGTGCCGAGCACGCGCAGGTCGCCGTGGCGCAGACGCAATGACGCGGCAGCCTCCCAGTCGTGGGTGAACC